>NZ_JBEZXE010000064.1:0-41196 GCF_040637885.1 Kitasatospora sp. NPDC028055
GTTGACTTTTGGCACGCTGTTGAGTTCTCAAGGAACGGACGCTTCCTTCGGACCGCCTTCCAGCGGGCCCTCCGGGCGCTTCGTTCTTTCGTGTTCCCAGCTTATCAGATGTTTTCCGCTCCGTTTTCCGGGGCTTCGTCATCCAACTCGCTGGCGCCTTCCGGGGTTTGATGCCCCGTCCGACGTTTCAAACTCTAACCGAGCCCCGCTCCGAAAAGCGAATCCGGCCGCAATCCCGATAAGCAGGCATGCCGAAACCGGCCTGTGCTGTTTCTCGTGGATTGGCCGCCCCGGAACCGTCCGCGCTTTCGCGTGTCCGGTGCTCCCTGTCGGGCGACTGGGAGACAGTACCCCTACTCCTCGCCCGAAACAAATGCCTGGCCCCGGGGCCGCGTGGGAACGTGCATGGGGGCTGAACGTACGTCACCGGCCGGCTCGCCCACTGCGGCGATAGGGTGCCGGGATGGTTCCCGACGCTCCCCGGCTGCTGCGCGCCGACGCCGCCCGCAACGCGGAGAAGATCATCCGGGCTGCCCGGGAGGTCTTCGCCGAGCAGGGCCCCGACGCCCATCTCCACGACGTGGCGCGGCGGGCCGGCCTCGGGGCCGCCACGCTCTTCCGCCGCTTCCCCGACAAGGCCGCACTCCTGCGGGCCGTGCTGGACCAGCGCTTCGAGGAGCACGTCCGGCCCGTCATCCAGGCCGCCGCCCACGAGCCCGATCCTGCGGGCGGGCTGGCCCGGGTGCTGGCGGCGGCTCTGGAGTCGGTGGCCGGCGACTACAACGTGCTGGCCGCCGCCCGCGCCGCCGGGGTGCTGACCCCGGCGACCGGTGAGGAGTTCTTCGCCGCCCTCGACGTCCTCCTGGCACGCGGTCAGGCGGCGGGCGTGCTCCGCACCGACCTGGTGCCCGACGACCTGCACCGCGTCGTCGTCATGCTGGTCTCGGTGCTGTGGACGGTGGAGCCCGGTGAGGACGGCTGGCGCCGGTACCTGGCCCTGGTCCTCGACGGCCTCTCCCCCACCGGGGCCCGCCCGCTGCCCTGCCCCGCCCCGGCGCTGCGCGCCCGCACACCCTGACGCCCCGACGCCTCACGCCCGACGCCTCACGCCCGACGCCTCACGCCCGGGTTGGTGTCGGCAGCTCCACAGGGCCGTTCACCACCGGACCGGGACCTCGCCGATGCCGCCCGCCAGCCGTTCGGAGTGGTCGCGCAGGCTGCGCGCGTCCACCGCCAGTCGCAGGCCGGGGAAGCGTCGGAACAGCGCGGTCAGCGCGATCTGCATCTCGGTGCGGGCCAGCGCGTTGCCGATGCAGTAGTGGCCGCCGTGCCCGAAGGCGAGGTGGGCGTTGGGGGAACGCGAGGGGTCGAAGGTGTCCGGCTCCTCGAACGCCCGCCCGTCCCGGTTCGCGGCGTTGATCGCCACCAGCACCGCCTCGCCCCGCGCGATCGCCGTCCCCGCGACGGTGATCTCCTCGCGGGCGTAGCGGATCAGGCCCAGGGCGCCGGGCGCGGCCATCCGCAGGACCTCCTCCACGGTGGCGCGGGCCGATCCCTCGGGGTCGGCGGCGAAGCGGTCACGCCGGGCGGTGTCGCTCAGCAGGAACAGGACCCCGAGGTCGATCCGGGTCGCCGTCGTCTCGTGGCCCGCGAACAGCAGCCCCACCGCCAGGCGGGTCATCTCCTCCTCGGTGAACGAGGGGTCCTGCGCCTGTACGGCCAGGATGTCGCTGATCACGTCCTGCCCCGGCCGCCTGCGCTTGTCCTCGGCGACGGCGGCCACGTACGCCTCGAACTCGGCCATGGCCGCGGCCCCGTCGGCCTCGCCGTACAGTGCGGCGATCCGCTCCGACCAGCCGCGCAGCAGCTCCCGGTCGGCGACCGGCACGCCGAGCAGCTCGCAGATCACCATCACGGGCAGCGGGAAGGACAGGTGGTCGTGCAGGTCGACGGCGCGTCGGGGGTCTCGTGCACACTGCTCCTCCATCGCGTCCAGGCAGGACGCGGCGAGTTCGCCGATCCGCTCGCCCAGCCGACGCATCCGCGGCGCGCTGAACGCGGGTGCCAGCATCCGCCGCATCCGCGCGTGCTCGCGGTCCTCCTCCTCGGGCGTGCCGGCCGTGCGGGTGTGCAGCGCCGAGGCCGAGATCCTCGGGGAGTCCGCGGTGTCGGGGCGCAGCCGGGAGAACCGGGTGTCGCTCAGGATCTCCCGGGCCTCCTCGTAGCGGGTCACCAGCCAGGCCGGATCACCGGCGGGTGTCGTCACCCGTGTGATCGGGCCCTCCTCCCGCAGGCGCGCGAGCAGCGGCGCCAGGTCCAGGGCGTTGGGGCGTTCGAAGGGTAACTGCGGTGCGGGCGTGGTCATGGTCTCTCCTCACCGGCCGAAGGGCCACAAGAGCAGCGAACACTCGACGGAGCGGCTCTCTCCCACACGCCCGGGCCGGGGCGGACGAACGGGCACCCGGACCC
Source organism: Kitasatospora sp. NPDC028055 (assembly GCF_040637885.1). Taxonomy (NCBI): domain Bacteria; kingdom Bacillati; phylum Actinomycetota; class Actinomycetes; order Kitasatosporales; family Streptomycetaceae; genus Kitasatospora; species Kitasatospora sp. NPDC028055. The sequence goes on from NZ_JBEZXE010000064.1 coordinate 2,470, forward strand.
AAGAAGTGAGAGCCAGCTCTCTCTTGCGGGGAGCGTAACACCACCGGCACGCACAGTCACCCCTCCACCTGTGACGGAATCTCACTCGACAGCTTGTTGCAGACGGTGGGTCCGGGCAGGCTGGCGGGCCTTCCGGCCTGCGGGCGGCAGCCCGTTGTCAGAGGGGGGTGGCACCATCAGGGCAACACGACGAAGGGGCCGCCGATGAGTTTCCTGGGCATGTGGTGCCTGATCCCCGTGCGGCCCGAGGCCGTCGCACGGTACGCGCCGGAACTCGCTCCGGTCATCGAGGCGGAGGCCGCGCTCGCCGCGTCCACGGACCTCCTCCGTTGGTGGCGAGCCGGCGGCAGCACCCCGGAGGCCATGGACCGGTTCATCGATCTGGCCGCCCCGTCCGCACTGGACGAGCGGATCTGCACCGTCTACGAGGCCTGGGAACAGGGCTACGACAGGTCCCTGCCGCACCTCGTGGTCTCCGCCCGCAAGGCCTACCCGGCCTCCGCCATGGCCTTCGCCCTCGGCCCGCAGCGCTTCGCGGAACTGCCCGGCTGGTTCGGCGACCTCCTCCTCACCCCGGAACAGGTCGTGCAGACCCTTCCTGCCGTCGAACGCGCCTACGACTGGACCCCGCAGAGCCGGCACCAGGCCGAACTCCTGCTCACCGCCGCCCTCCACGACGAGGGCAGTCGGGACGACATCACCGCACTACTCGACGGCGTGCCCCCGGTGTGGCGCGCGGCGGCGGCCGCCGGCCACGGCCTGCTCGGAGCGCAGTTCATCCCCTGACACCTCGACACGGAAGGCCGGACCGGCCCCTACGGCCGCGGCTCGTTCGGGCGAACGAGCCGGTGTCCGGGGCAGGGCTTCGGCGCCGTCCCGACGAGGCTGCCCCCGGAGCGGGCCGGCGGCCCCCGGGGGCAGTGTCGTCGCGGGTGGACCGGTGTCAGTACAGGGGGGTGTATCCGGCGTGGCTGCCGATCTGCCCGGAGGAGTCGGTGGCGTTGCCGACGGCGTAGGAGAGGTAACCGGCGTCGTTGACCATGGGCGTGTAGCAGTAGTACTGCCCGGAGCCCGAGTCCCAGGACGCCTTGTCGCAGCCCGAGCGCTGGTTGTCCTTCTGGCGGACCACGTTCGCCCAGAGGCTGTTGCCGCGGGAGTAGACGCGGGCCCAGGCCGTGCGACACGAGCGGCTGTAGCGCAGTTCGAGGGTGCCGACCTGGCCGATGCCGTCCGCGTTCAGGGGCACGGACTTCGCGGTGATCGCGTCGGCGGCGCAGCCGGAGGAGATCGGGTCCTGTCCGTCGTAAGTGGCGGCGTTCGCGGTGCCGTTGACGCCCGTGGCCAGGGCGATGACGGCCACGCCGACCAGGGCGGCCCGCTTGAGGGAGGTGGAGATGCGCATGGATCCTTCTGGGGGCTGGTGGTGGTCGGTTCCGGGCCGGGCGTTCGTGCGCCGGGTTCCGGCGGCCCGGTGGGGGCGGTGGGGGCGGGGCGGTGGCGCAGTTCGCCAGTGTTCCGTCCGAAGCCCGTCCCCGGCGCCGTCCGCGCGTCCCTGCTGCGTCCCGGGACGCCCGCGCCCGCCCCGGGGACGCCGCCGGGATGCGAGGCAGCGGTCTCCGGATGGAGCGGTTGCGGTGCTTCGCCCACCTCTAGGGTTACGGGGACGAGAGAAGACCCACCATGGACCCCCGCATACCCCGCCTGCGTCGCAGGCTGGCCGCGATCCCGTTCCAGCCACTGCGCAGCCACTCCTTCGGGGAGGAGCAACACAGGTTCCGCCTCGGACCAAAGCTGTCGGAGGCGCGGATCGCTGCCTTCGAGGCCGAACACGGCGTCGCCCTGCCCTCCGCCTATCGGCAGTTCCTCAGGCACCTCGGCGGCTCCGGCGCGGCACCGTTCTACGGGCTCGTGCCGCTGGAGCGGTGCTCCCTGCTGGTCATGGAGCCGCGCGGAGCACCGGGGACCCCCCGGGGCTTCGGCCGCCCGGAGACCGGGTCGCACGATCGCGACCTCTTCCTCCACATCATCGAGATGGGGTGCACCGACGTGTGCGTCATCGCGGTGACCGGGCCCCTCACCGGCCGCGTCCTCGTCGGCAACGGCGACGGGTACTGGGGGCCCAACGTCTCCTCCGCCACCGACTTCCTCGCCTGGTACGAGCGCTGGCTCAACCAGATGAGTGCCGGACTCGACAACCGGGCGCTGGAACTCAACTCGCCCCGGCTTCACGGCCATCCGAACCGGCATCGGATGGCCCCGCGGCTGTGACGCTCCGCAACAGCCCTGGTCAGTCCCGGTCCAGGTCCGGATAGTAGCCGCGCTGGTAGGAGGACAGTCCGTAGACGCTCAGCTCGCCGGCGCCCCGGCAGATGACGCAGAGCCTTGTCGTGCGGCATTCGCCGCAACGGCGCTTGCCGTCGGGGCGGCGGGGGAGCCACCCGCGGCCGTGGCAGGTGGGGCAGCGGCCGAGGCCGTCGCACTCGTAGCAGAGGACGTAGCCGGGTGTGAGGGTCTCCGGCGTACGCACCGGCTCCGGTTCCGGTTCGGGCTGGGGTTCCGAGGGGCGCTCCGGCACCGGCTCAGGTTCCGGCTCCGACACCGGCTCCGGTTGCGGGGCGGTCAGGGCCAGGTCCGCCGTCTGTCCGCGGAAGACCACCGCGGGTGTGTCGTCGCTCGTCAGGACGCGGATGGTGCTGCCGTCCCGGCGGGCGAGGATCACCGTCCAGAGCCTCCCGTCGTCGTCCAGCTGCGACGTCGTGACGTCCCACCCGGCCGCGTGGAGGAGGGAGACCGCCCGGTCGGACGTCTCGGTGGCGGTGACGGTCGCCGGACGATTGCCCTGGTACGCCATCGAGTGGTGGTACCGCAGCGGATCGGGCCGGTCCGTGATCTCCGGCTGCGGCTCGCCCAGGGTGAGTCGGCGGAGGTGGACACGAACGGTCAAGTCCTTGACCAGGGTGACCAGTTGTACGCGCAGGGACCGACCCAGTCGGTCCAGTTCCGCACGTGCCGTCGAAGTCTCGTCCATGTCGCCCCCTTGGTCCCGGAACGTACCACGGGGCCGGATCCCGTGACCGTGGCGGCCGCGCGCGAGATCTTCCGAGGTCGCGCCCAACTCGGGGAGGGTGTGAACCCAAGGGCACGACTGGCCTGTGCACCGTGCACCGTCCAGGATCTGGCCAACCGGTTCCCGTCGCTGTCCGACGTGGCCATCGAGCGGGCCTGGGGCGGTTGGATCGGCATCAGCCCGGACTGGCTGTCGATCGCCGGGCAGGTGGGCGGCAACGTCTTCTACTCGATGGCCTGCAACGGGCACGGCCTCTGTCAGGTGCCGTACGTGGCCCATCAGCTCGCCGACTACATCGTCGACGGTGAGATGTCGGACGACCTCGCCGGCATCTGGTCGGACGCCTCGAAGTACCCGCCGTCGATGTCGTTGCTGATGCAGCCGTTCGTCCTCCGAGCCGTCTGGGGGCTGGACCGGTTCAACGACTTCTTCAACGGCAGCAGGACACTGGCCCGGCGGGCGCTCCGCCGTGGCAGGCGTGGGGGCTCCTGAAGGTCTGGGTGGCGCCTGATCTGTTACGGCGTGGTGTGAGATCGCGGGGGTTCCCCGCACGGGTGGGGTGTCGTACCGTGACCGGATGACCACGATCGTGTCATCCCGGTACGACGCCGTGATCGTCGGCGGTGGGCACAACGGACTGGTGGCGGCGGCCTACCTGGCGCGGGCCGGGCAGCGGGTGCTGGTCCTCGAACGGCTGCCCAGGGTGGGCGGGGCCGCCGTCTCCGCACGGGTGTTCCCCGGCGTGGACGCCCGGTTGTCGCGCTACTCCTACCTGGTCAGCCTGCTGCCCCGGCAGGTGGTACGGGACCTCGGGCTGCGGCTCGACCTGCGCCGCCGCCGGATCTCCTCCTACACCCCCACCCTGCGGGACGGGAAGCCCACCGGGCTGCTGGTGGACGCGGCGGACCCGGAGCGCACCAGGGAGTCGTTCCGGAGCCTGACCGGCGGCGACCGGGAGTGGCAGGCCTGGCAGCGCTTCTACGGGATGACGGCGGAGGTCGCCCGGCGGGTGTTCCCCACCCTCACCGAACCGCTGCGCACCCGCGCCGAGTTCCGTCGGCTGGTCGGCGACGAGGCCGCCTGGACGGCCCTGTTCGAGCGGCCGCTCGGCGAGGCGGTCGAACGGACCTTCACGGACGACCTGGTGCGCGGCGTGGTCCTGACGGACGCGCTGATCGGCACCTTCACCCACGCCCACGACCCCGCGCTGCGACAGAACCGCTGCTTCCTCTACCACGTCATCGGCAACGGGACCGGCGACTGGGACGTGCCGGTCGGCGGGATGGGCGCGGTGACGGACGCCCTGGCCGGGGCCGCCCGGGCGGCCGGGGCGGAGCTCCGGACCGGCTGCGAGGTGACGGCCGTCGCCACCGATGGCCGGGGCGACGCCGAGGTGACGTACCGGCACCGGGACGGCGAGACGACGGTGGCGGGGCGACGGGTGCTGGTGAACGCCGCACCGGCCACCCTGGCCCGGCTGCTGGGCGAGGACCCGGGGCCCGCGCCGGAGGGGTCCCAGCTCAAGGTCAACATGGTGCTGCGCCGACTGCCCCGGTTGCGGGACACCGCCGCCGACCCGCGCGAGGCCTTCGCCGGGACCTTCCACATCGCGGAGGGCTACCGGCAGTTGGAGACGGCGTACACCGAGGCACTGGCCGGCCGCCTGCCCTCGGCACCGCCGTCCGAGATCTACTGCCACTCCCTCACCGACCCGTCCATCCTCGGGCCGGAGGCCGTCCGGCTGGGGTACCAGACCCTGACGCTGTTCGGACTGCACATGCCCGCCCGGCTGTTCGGCGACCCGGCGGCCGAGGAGCGCGCGCTGGCCGCGAGCCTGGCGCAGCTGGACGCGGTGCTGGCCGAGCCGATCGCCGACTGCCTGGCCGTGGACGCCGACGGACGGCCCTGCGTGGAGGCCCGGACGCCGCCGGCGCTGGAGCGGGAGCTCGGGCTGCCGGGCGGGCACATCTTCCATCGCGACCTCGCCTTCCCCTTCATTGATGAAGAGGAAGGGGACGACGGCGGGGAGGGGCGGGCGGCCCCCGCCGCCCGCTGGGGCGTGGCGACGGCGCACCCGAACGTGCTGCTGTGCGGGGCGGGCGCCGTCCGCGGCGGCGGGGTCAGCGGTATCCCGGGGCACAACGCGGCGCAGGCCGTCCTGGCCGACCCGGCCCGGTAGGACGGGGACCGGGCCGGCCGGGACGAGAAGGTCGTACGGAGAGGTCGCGCGGAGAGGTCGTACGAGGAGGTCGTACGGCGACCTGCCCGGTGCCGGTGCGTCAGGCGCGGGCGAGGACCCAGCCGCCGAGGCCGTCGCAGGCGCCGGCGTTGTACTGGGTGGCCCGGAAGCCGGCCGGGACGGGCGAGCCCGGGCAGGTCCACAGGCCGACGCGGGCGGTGTTGTGGCGCCAGGAGCCGGCGCCGTCGCAGCCCGCCACGGTGTGGCCGGTGATCACGTAGCCGGCCACCACCGGGGAGCCCGAGCAGGTCCAGATGCCGTCGTGCGGAAGGCTGTGCTGCCAGTTGCCGATGCCGCCGCAGCCGCTGCGGAAGTGGTTGCTGATGACGTAGCCGGGCACGACGGGCGAGCCGGAACAGGTCCAGATGCCATCGTGGACGAGGTTGTGCCGCCAGGAGCCCATGCCCCGGCAGCCGGTGGTCTGGTGGTCGGTGATCACGTAGCCGGCCACCACCGGGGAGCCGGAGCAGGTCCAGATGCCGTCCTTGGCCGGCTGCTGGTACCAGGAGCCGGCGCCGCTGCACCCGCTGGGGTCGTGGTCGGTGATGACGTTCCCGGCGGCGACGGGCTGCCCGGAGCAGCTCCACTTGCCGCCGTTGCCCCAGCCCGCCGTCCGGGCCTCGGCCGTGGACATACCGGAGACGGTGCCGCCCAGAGCGACCGCCGCGACCAGGGCGATCGACGCCACGGCGGCTCCCACGCCCCGGCCGGTCGCCAGGGCCCTCACGCACTTCACTATCTGACGCAGGATCATGTCCGGTGTGCTCCTGGGGTGTTGAGGAGGATGAGGTGCCCCCGTTGCGCCGGTCCACCCGGCGGTCGAACGAGAGTCACCCTAGGTGGTGGAGACGTGAAAGTTCAGCGGAGGATCGGAGAATTCCACTCCCGGGGCGCAGCTTGTCCGAAAGTCGTCAGGACGTACGGCCCACCCCCCGGCATCCCAGCTGACGGGACTTTCAGCATGCGGAGTGATCTTGGCGTGCCCCGCGGGTAAGGTGGTGGACCGTGGCCAGTAGGAAAACGTCGATCATGGAAGCAGCCGCGCGGGTGATCGCCCGGCGCGGCGTGCGCGGGCTGCGGGTGGAGGAGCTCGCCGCCGAGGCGGGCGTGTCCACCGCGCTGATCTACTACCACTTCAAGGACCGCACCGGCATCCTCCGGCAGACGCTGGAGTTCATCAACGACCGGGCCGAGCGCTACACCACCGAACGCGCCCCGGACGCACTGCCGTTGACGCCGCGCGAGGAGCTGGAGCAGACCCTGCTGCTCGAACTCCAGGACAGCGTCGAGGTCCGGGAGAACAGCACCGCCTGGGGCGAGCTGCGCGCCAGCGCCGTCTTCGACGAGACCCTGCGCGAGGACCTCGCCCGCGCCACCCGGGTCTGGGTGCAGGAGATCGCCGGACTGCTCGGCGCCGTACAGCCGATGTCCTCGGCGGTCGCGCTGGCCGGCGCCGCCGAGCGGCTGACCGCCCTGCTCGAAGGCCTCAGCACCCGCTGGCTCAGCGGCAGCCTGCCGGTCGCCCACGCCCGCGCCCTGATGGCCGAGGCGATCGACAGCGAGATCGCCCGGCTCGACGCCTGAACCGTGCAGCGGGCGGGCCCGGACGGCGCGCTGCGTGACGGCCCCTGCGGTGAGAGTCACGGCACATGTCCGAACTTGACCGACTTTTCAGTCAGTGAAACGCTGCAGGGACAGCAGGCGCCGGCCGCCCTGTCCGTTGACTCCGTCCCGCTCTGCGCCCACGCGCCGTCACCCGGAGAGTAGAGACGGCTGCGGCCCTTCCCCCGACCACGGACCGGTCCCGGGCCGCGGCGCGAACGGCACCTGCGCACCCCCGCACGATCAGGAGACCACCGTGAGCTACCACGACGACCACTCCGGCGAGTCGGGCCCCTGGGTGCCTGCCGACGACGTCCCCCATGCGCGGACCTGGATGTCCTGGCCCTCCCGCCGGGGCGTCTGGGGGCTGCGCCTGGGCGGCGTCCAGGAGGACATCGCCCTGATCGCCCGCACCGTCGCCCGGTTCGAGCCCGTGGTCATGTGCGCCCCCGACGACTACACCGCGGACAAGGCCCGCTCGAGGTGCGGCCCGTCCGTCGAGGTGATCACCGCGATCCCCACCGACGACCTGTGGATGCGCGACATCGCCCCGGTGTTCCGCCGGGACGGCCACGGCGGCCTGGAGGCCGTGGTCCTCAACTTCAACGGCTGGGGCAACAAGCAGGTCCACCACGACGACGCCCGGGCCGCCGAGCGGATCGCCGCCCACCGCGGCCTGCGCCACTCCTACGCGGACTTCGTCGGCGAGGGCGGGGCGGTCGAGACCGACGGCGACGGCACCGTGATGGCCACCGAGAGCAGCCTGGTCAACAAGAACCGCAATCGCGGCATGAGCCGGGACGAGATCGAGGACGCCGTCCTGGAGGCCTACGGCGCGGACAGGATGATCTGGCTGCCCGGCATCAAGGGCGAGGACATCACGGACGACCACGTCGACGTCACCTCGCGGTTCGTCCGCCCCGGCGTGGTGATGGTCCAGCTGCCGCCGGCCGACCGCAACGACTCCTGGGCGCGCGACGCCCGCGAACAGTTCGCCGTCCTCTCCGCCGCCACCGACGCCCGCGGCCGCCGGCTCCAGGTCATCCCGGTGCACGGCCCGGACACCGTCCGCTCCCGCAGCTCCAGGTTCGTCGACTCCTACCTCAACTTCGTCCTCGTCAACGGCGGGGTCATCACCGCCCAGTTCGGCGACGCCCACAAGGACGCCGCCGCCCGGGACGCGCTCGCCGCGGCCTTCCCCGGCCGCCACGTCGTCCAGCTCGACGTCGACCGGCTGATGGCCGGGGGCGGCGGCATCCACTGCTCGACCATGCACGAGCCGCTGCCGTAGCCGTAGCCCGAGCCGAGCCCGAGCCGCACCAGCTGCCCTTCCCGGACCACCCTCGACCCCTGCCCGGAGAGCCCGTATGACCAACGCCATGTCCCGCCGCAGCATGATCCGCTCCATCGCCGGCGTCGGCGCCGGAGTCGGCGTCCTCACCCTCGGCCTGACCGCCTGCGACCCCGACGGCCTCGGCGACCCCGACGGCGCCGTGCCGCCGTCCCAGCAGCCCGGTACCCCCGGCGCCCGGCGCTTCGGCGCCGAGTGGGAGAAGCACCAGCGCACCGTGATGTCCTGGCCGGCCTCCGAGAGCGTCTGGGGCGAGCAGCTCCCGGAGGTCCGCAAGGACATCGCCGGCCTCGCCCAGGCCATCGCCGCCCGCGAACCCGTCGTCATGATGGCCCGCCCGGAGCAGCAGGAGGCCGCCCAGAAGGCCTGCGGCTCGGCCGTCGAGGTGGTGCCGGCGGCCGTCGACGACCTGTGGGCCCGCGACACCCTGCCGGTGTTCGTCGAGGAGGGCGGCAAGGTCAAGGGCGTCGACTTCAACTTCAACGGCTGGGGCGACAAGCAGCAGCACGCCAACGACTCCAAGATCGCCCGGACGGTGCTGGCCAGGTTCGGCGTCGAGCGCGTCGAGACCCCGCTGGTCGCCGAGGGCGGCTCCTTCGAGACCGACGGCCAGGGCACCCTGATGGTCACCGAGAGCTCCGTCGTCAACGCCAACCGCAACCCGGGGATGAGCCGGGACCAGGTCGAGGCCGAGCTCAGGAAGGCGCTCGGCGTGACCAAGGTGATCTGGCTGGCCGGCGTCAAGGGCAAGGACATCACCGACGCCCACGTCGACTGCCTGGCCCGCTTCGCCGCCCCCGGCGTGGTCTTCCTGGACCGGGCCTTCCCCGGCATGCCCGCGGACGTCTGGTCCCGCTCCGCCGACCAGGCCCGGGCCGTACTCGCGGACGCCACCGACGCCACCGGCAGAAAGCTCAAGGTGATCGAGATCAGCCAGCCCGACCCGGCCCGGATCACCGGCCGGGGCGACGCCTTCGTCTCCTCGTACATGAACTTCTACATCGGCAACAAGGGCGTGTACCTGCCGCTGTTCGGCGACGCCAAGGCCGACGGGCACGCCCGGGAGGTCTTCAAGGACCAGTTCCCGGACCGCGAGATCGTCCCCGTGCCGATCGACACCATCGCCTCCGGCGGCGGCGGCATCCACTGCTCGACCCACGACCAGCCCGCCGTCTGATCCCCGCTGTTCGGCGCCCACGGCGCGACCCCGGCGGACCTCTCGGTCGCCTTCACCAGCCGCGCCGCCGAGGCGGGCACCGGCGACCGGCGACACCACCGCGGCGGCGGGCACCCCTTCACGTCCGCTTGAAGAACTCCACCTCCGCCAGTGCCACGGTGCGGCCCGGGCCGGTGCCCGCCGCCTCGCGGACGGTCAGCTTCACCCGGACGACGTCGCTGATGCCCGTCGCCACGGTCTGCGGGCCCGGCTGGTCGTTGAGGGTGATCTGCTTGCGGTGCACCTCGCCGTCCGAGGCGGTCACCTCCAGGGCGAGCACCAGCGGGCGGGCCTGCTGCCGGAACTGCTCCGGGTCCGCGGAGGCGCCGGTGTGGACGATCAGGTCCACCAGCCGGAACGGGGTGCGGAAGGTGAAGTCGACGGAGTCGCCGATCGCGGGCGCGCCCCAGTAGGTGTTGGAGAGGCCGTCGTCGGCCGCGCTCGCGGGGTGCCCCTCGACCGCGGCCGACGCCGTGGTCAGCGAGGGCGAGACCGGCGCGGTGCTGCCCAGCTTGTCCAGCACGTCCTGGTAGGCGTTCTTGCCGAGCGGGTAGAGCAGGACCCCCGCCACCACCAGCGCGAGCAGCACGATCAGCGCGATGGTGCGGCGCAGCGCGTTGCCCGAGCCGCCGATCCGCACCCGGCGCCGGAACGGCCACCGGGTGCGCCACCAGGGCAGCTCCGGGGCGGCCGCGGTGACGGTCAGCGGGGCCGCGCAGCGGCGACAGAACCGGCGCTCGGGCAGGTTGGGGGTGCCGCAGCGGGGGCAGGGCGGGCCGTCCTGGGCCTCCTCGACGGCGGAGGCCCGGACGACGGGGCGCGGCGCGACGGGCTTGGCGGGCTGCACGGCGACCGGGTCGCTCTGCGGTGCGGCGGGTGGTGCCGCGGGCGGTGCCGCAGGCGGTACGGCGGGTGGCTGCGGCTTCGGGTCCCGCTCCGGTGCGGGAGCCGGTACGGGCCGCGCCCGGGTGGAGGTCGAGCGCGAGGTCTCGACGGCCGCCGGGGACGGCGGCTCCTCGACGGGCGGCTCCTGGACGGGCGGTGCCGGTGGCGGTGCCGGTGCCGGTGCCGGTGCAACAGGCTCTGGAGCAGCGGGCTCCGGGGCGGCCGGTTGGGCGCGCCGGCTCCGGCTGGTGACCCGTCGGGAGACGTTCCGCCAGGTACGCGAGGTGTCGGGGGCGGTCGGCTCGGGCGCAGCAGGCTCCGGCGCAGCGGGCTCCGGCGCAGCAGGCGCAGCGGACTCGGGCTCGGACGCCGCCTGCGCCTGCGCAGGCGCAGGCCCGGCCACCGGAGCGGGCCCGGCCCCGGCCCCCGCGGCGGGCGCGCGGCGCGACCACCCCAGGTAGGCGCCGCAGTTGCCGCAGAAGTCGTCGCCCTCCGCGTTGGCCGTGCCGCATTCGGGACACACCGGCATCCGTCAGCCCTCCGCTCGCCCGGGTGGACCGGGCAGGATCTCGACCCGGCAGGTCAGGTGGACCGGGCAGCCGGCCCGGACGACGGCCAGCACCTGGTCCTCGTCCAGCCCCGCGCCGCCCAGCGGCCAGACCCGGACCAGCACCCCGCCGCCGCCCGGTGCGGGTGGCAGCTCGCCGTCCGGGTCGGTGGACCAGACGGCTCCGCCGCCGTCCGTGATCTCGGCTCCGGCGCCCAGCACCAGCCGCAGCCGCTCGGTGAGTCCGCGCCGGGTGCCGCGCCAGCGGTGCAGCTCCACCGCGCGCCCGACCACCGCCCGGCGCACCTCCTCCGGCCAGGCCGGGTCGACCTCGACCGCGACCCAGGAGGCCAGCCAGTCGAGGAAGTCGGCGGGCGCGAGTTCGGGCCGGAAGTAGGCGGACAGGTTGTCCAGGGTGGCGAAGACCGGGGCGAGGACGGTGTCCAGGCCGGCCGTGAAGCGCTGGGCGAAGTCGTCGTCGGCGAAGAGCGCGGGCAGCAGTTCGCCGATCGGGTGCGGGCTGGGCAGCCCGGGGACGGCGGCTCTGGTCATGAGGTGCCGTCCTCGGCGACCGCGGTGACCACGACCTGGTGCTGGTGCGAGAACACCAGGGCGTCCGGCGGGACGTCGACCCGCTCGGTGGGCGCGCCCCGGCGTCCGGTGATCGGGTCGGCCGGGAAGAGCCGCAGCTCCTCGACGCCCGCGACGGCGGCCACCCGCTGGAGCACGGCGAACACCTCCCCGTACTGCACCGCCCGGCCGAACGGCCAGCCGGTGCCGGCGGCGCCGCCGCGCAGCGGGTTGAGGTGGCGGTAGAGCGCGTCCAGCACCGCCTCACGGACCCGGTCGGGGTCCGGGGCGCGGGTGGTGAGCCGGGCGACCACGGTGACGCCCTGGTAGGCGGGCGGCTGGACGAGGACCCGGGTGCCGATCAGCCGGCGTTCGTCCAGCGCGGCCGCCACCTCGGCCAGCACCTGCTCGTCCGGGATGAGCTGCTCGAACCGCAGCCGCTCGCCCTCGTCGGCGACGGCGTCCGGCACCACCAGCACCCGGACCGCCCCGGCCTCCCCGCCGGTGGCGGGCACGCAGCTGACCCGGGCGGCGGAGGGCGCGGCATGGCGGGCGATCAGCTCGAAGTCCCCTGCGGTGACGGCGCGTTCCTGCAGCCGCAGCTGGTGCGGGGCGCGCGCCTTGGCGTTCTCCACCGTCTCGCCGTCGACCCCGCCCCGGGCCGCCTCCCGGTTGTCCACCCGGGCGACGTACGGGACGGAGCTGCGCAGCACCGTGACGGTGCCCCGGGCGACGTTGCCCGCGATCCCGCCGCCGGTGCGGTACTGCGGGACGCGCAGTTGGGCGCCCTTGGGCGGCACCGCGCCGAAGGCGCGCAGGCTGCCGTCGGGCTCCCGGACGGCAGGCGGGAAGAGGAACTCGCCGTTGGTGGCGTCCAGCACCACGTGCCGGTCGGTCGGCGCGGAGTCGCCGAAGTGCTCGACGACGGTCCAGCGCTGCCAGCCGTCCCCGGCCGAGACCTCGACCACCGGCGCTCCGCCGTCCAGCAGCACCGGCGGGCGGGCGAGCCGGAAGCGCTGGCCCGCGACGCCCTCCGAGGTGCCCAGCGGCGCGTCGGTGACGGTCCGGGCGTGCACGGCGGTGGCGGTGCCGCCGACGGTGAACACCTCGGCCCGGCGCACGGTCGGGGACTCGGAGTAGAACGGCTGGCCGGGCCGGGGCTCGGTGACCCGGCAGCGCAGCCAGCCGGCCCGCCGCCCGGCCACCACCGAGGCGGTGTGCCCGGCGGGCACGAACACCACCACCTCGCCGGGCCGGTTGAGGCCGCCGGTGGTGTCGCTGCCGGTCTCGCAGGCGATCCAGCGGGCGCCGTCCCACACCTCCCAGACCAGCGGGGGCTGGCGCGGGTCGACGCCGACGCCCTCCACCCGGCTGTCCAGCCGGACGGCCAGGATGCAGCGCGGCACCACGGCGGGCAGGGCGAACAGCATGGCGTCCCCGGCCGCCGGGCGGGGCTGGAAGCACCGCACGTCCACGCCGTCCGCCAGTCGTCCGGTGACGTCGGCCTGCTCGCCGGCGGCGGTGACGGTGACCAGCCGCTCCAGTGCGCTGGGGACGACCGGGAGGTCCTCGGCGGTGGCGAAGACCACCGCCTCGTCGGTCTCGGTGCGCAGCGTGGACACCTCGGTGCCGGCGCGCAGCAGGACCGTCTCGGACTGCGGGGCGGAGAGCCAGAAGTCGACCTCGGCGCGGGCCGCGGCGGGCGGGAAGAGCCGGATGCCCAGCAGGTCCAGGAAGGCGGTGTAGTTCTTCTCGGGCACCCGGTTCAGCCGGTAGAGCAGCTGGTCGACCAGGTAGGCGAAGGTCTCGATCAGGGTGACGCCCGGGTCGGAGACGTTGTGGTCGGTCCACTCCGGCGCGCGCTGCTGCACGTACCGCTTGGCCTCGTCGACGAGTTGCTGGAACCGGCGGTCGTCCAGGTTCGGGGAGGGCAGGGCCATCAGCGGGCACCTCCGTGCGCGGCGGCGGCCGGTTGCGGGTCCAGGGCTTCCGCCCCCGGGGACTCCGGGATCGTGTAGAAGGGGAAGACCAGGTTGCGGCGGTCGTTGGTGGCACGGACGGTGTAGTGCACGTCGATGTAGAGCGTGCCCTCGTCGACCCGGTCGAAGGCGATCACCACGTCGTCGACGGTGATCCGCGGCTCCCAGCGTTCCAGTGCGATCCGCACCTCGCGGGCGATCCGCCCGGCGGTGGTGCTGTCGCCCGGGGCGAAGACGTACTCGTGGATGCCGCAGCCGAACTCAGGGCGCATCGGCCGCTCGCCGGGGGCGGTGCCGAGGATCAGCCGGATCGCCTCGGCGAGTTCCCGGTCCCGTTCCACCATGCCGATCCCGCCGGTGGCGTTCACCCGCAGCGGGAAGGCCCAGCCGCGGCCGATGAAGTCGTTGCTCATGCGCCCGCCTCGCTGCGCCGGGCAGGGGCGTTCGCCCGTGCGCGCCTGTCGATGACCCGCTCGCCGCGCTCGCTCACAGTGCGCCGCCGATCAGCACGTTGAAAGCCCCGGCGATGATGGTGGCACCGCAGGTGGTCTTGTCACCCATCCGGGCCGCGGGCAGGCCCCCGATCAACACCACTCCCCCGGTCAGTCCGCCGAGTTGGGGCTCGACCAGGTTGGCGGGGCCCAGCTCCACGTGCGGGACGCAGGCGTGCACGCTGCCGGCCACCGCGGCGGGGCGGCCGCCGATCAGCACCGTCGCGACCTTGACGGCACCGGGCGGCGGGGTGGTGAGGACGCCGCCGTGGTCGGTCGGGTCGCCGGTCCGGGCTGCGGGGGGCATGTGCGGTCTCCATTTCCGAGGGCGCCCTGCCGGGCACGATCCTGCTGCTTGTCCTGATGGTCCGTCAATTGATGTGCACGAACGCCCCCTTGAGGACGGCCTCGGCTCCGCCGTCCACGGTGACCGCGGTCGTGCCGCGCACGGTCACCGAACCGCCGCGCACGTTCACCTCGCCGGTGCCCGCGTCCAGAGTGATGCCTGAGGAGGTCAGGCGCACCGTGCTGCCCGCCCCGCCGACCCCGCCGTGCACGGTCAGCAGGATCTCCCCGCGCTGCTGGTCCAGCCGGACCTCCAGCTTCCCGTCGCCGCTGGCCAGCCGGACCCCGGAGCTGCCGCCCGGCACGTCCAGCAGTTCCAGCCGGTGGCCCGAACGGGACACCACGGAACGGCGGTTGACCTTGCCGGCGGTCGCGTCGACCAGCGGCACGTCGTGCGGCGAGGGCCGGTCCACGCCGTTGTAGAGCCCGCCCAGCACGTACGGGCTGTCCAGGTCCCCCTGCTCGAAGCCCACCAGCACCTCGTCGTTGACCTCCGGGCTGACCACGCCGCCGCCCCCGTGGCCGCCCCACTGCACGGTGCGCACCCAGTCGGAGACGTAACTGTCGTCCAGCCAGGGGAACTTCAACCGGACCCAGCCGCGCTGCCCGGCGCCCGGCTCCCGGACGTCGGTGACCACGGCGACGGCCAGGCCCGGCATCCGCGGCCCGCGCGGCGGCGCGTTGCCGCCGGTGGTCAGCCCGGCCAGCGAACGGTCCGGCGAGGCGCTGACCACCACCGTGGTGCGGTAGCCGCGGAACGGCTCCAGCAGGTGCCGCACCCCGGTGGCGGTGTAGCGGCCGGAGAAGGCCGCGCCGACGTTCCCCAGGGCGACGGCGGTGCCGGCCCGCAGCCGAGGATTGCCCTCGGCCACCACCTCCAGCTCGCCGAAGCCCCCGGCCACCGAGGCCGCCAGCGAACGGGCCACGGCGGCGGTCTCCGCCTGGGTGCGGTACGGGGTGTCGGCGACGGTCAGCCTGGCCTGGCCGGGGAAGGCCGAGGCCACCACCGAGGGGCTCAGCCCCGGCAGTACGGTGGTCGAGGCCACCGACGGCTCGGTGGCGACCAGGGCGCTCTTGGTGGTGACGTTCCAGCCGCGCGCCTCGACCGTGTCCGCCCCGGCCGCGCCGGTCAGCACCCCGCGCAGCTCCAGCAGGTTGCGCCCGTACTCCAGCACCAGCGGGTTCTGCGGCGCGGGCGTGCTCGGCGCCGGGGCCGAGGAGGCGGGCTGCGGCCGGGCGAACTCCAGCTTGCCGTCGTCGTCCACCCGCACCTGCGCGCCGCTCTCCTGCGCCAGGAACTGCAGGAACTCCCAGTCGGGGACGTTCGCCTGGGACAGCTGCTGGTGCACCACCGGGAAGGAGTCGACCCGTCCGCAGGCCAGGCCCGCGCCCGTGGCCACCTCGCGCACGATGTCGGCGGTGGTCATGTTCCGGAAGGCCTTCACCCGGCGCCCGCGCATCAGCCGGTGGGTCACCGCCGCCGCCCGCACCACCGTGTACGAGCCCGTGGTGTCCACCTCCAGCTCCAGCGCCGTCACCTCCCCGGTGAACAGCCGCACCCGGGTGTTGCCCTGCACCGTCACCACGGAGACCCGCAGCTCGGTGCCGATGGTGATCCCGGTCGCGGAGAGGAAGGTGTGGTCGGCGTCCCGGAAGCTCAGCACCGCCGTGTCCGGCAGGCCCACGCTCTCCTCGATGTCGCAGGACACCAGCTGCGCCGCCCACACCGGCGGCAGCGGCCCCGGCGCCTCGACGACGGGATCCGCGGCGAACGGCCGGCCGCCCCGGGCCTCGGGCGTGGTCATGCCGCACCGCCCCGGGTCAGCTCGTCGATGCCCGGCACGATCAGCTCCGCGCCCGGGACCAGCACCAGCGGGTCGTCGATGCCGTTCGCCTCCGCGATGGTCCGCCAGGCCGTCGCGTCCCCGTACGCCCGCCAGGCCAGCAGCGGCAGGCTGTCGCCCGCGATCACCCGGTGGGTGCTGCGGGCCTCCGGGGAGCCGGAGGTCGGGTTCTGCCCGGCCGGGTCGACGCTCGCCTCGTCGATGGAGAGCGAGCAGACCGCGCGCAGCGGGTTGCCGTCCACGTCGAAGAGCGTGTAGGTGACGGACAGGCCGGTCAGCACCCCGTTGAACGAGGTCGTCTTCAAGGTGCCCCAGTCCAGCCGGATCCACGGGCTGGCCGGGGTCTTGCGCGCCAGGCTCGTCGGGGTCGGCACACAGGCCGTCATCAGCTGCTCCACCGCCCGCTCCACCGAGTTGTCGTGGGTCGCGGTCGAGTCCAGGAACACGTCCAGGGAGAGCGAGCGCGGGCCGCTGCCGACGAACTCCGGCAGGGCCGACTGGCCCGCCATCCGGGACGGCGTGCGCCGCCACTCGGTGGACTTGCGCAGCACCAGGGTCGCCGGGTTGAACTGGAGCGGGAGCCGCGCGATCGCACCGCCGGGCTGGGCGCCGACGGTGGCCGGCGGCTCCATGATGGTCAGTTGCGCCCGGGTGACACTCGCGGGGACCGCCGAGGACATCCTGCTGCTCCTTGGGTGCTTGGGGGGAGGGAGGGGGTGAGGGGCGCGCTCAGGACGGGCGGAGGCCCGCGTGGGCGATCTCCAGGGACTCCATGGCCGGCTGGGAGCTCGACGGGTCGAAGGACGGCCCCTCCCACCGCACCGGGACGATCCCGAGCACCTGCCAGCCCACGATCCGGCTCAGGTCCGGCCGCAGCGCCACGATCTCGCCGTCCTTCGGCTCGACCTTCCGCACGATCTCGTTCAGCCATCGCGCGATCTTGGCGGTGTCCGCGGTGACCGCGCGGCTCAGCGTGATGTTCGTCCAGGTGATCCGGCCCGGCAGCTGCCAGGCGAAGCCGTTGTTGCCGCCCTCCGCGTACTGCTCGATCTCGACCTGCGCGCCGAGCCCCGAACAGGTGGTGAACTCGCCCAGGTCGTTCCCGCCGATCGTCAGGCTGAAGAACACACTGCTCGCGAAGATGTTGTCGGTCATCGGCCCCGCCTCCTGCTGTTCCTGCTGTGCTGCTCACGGTCAACGTCGATCCGGTCCCCCGGCGGCCGTCCGGCGCCGGCCCGCGCTCAGCGGCGCAGGTCGTACGGCTTCCCGGCCCGCTCCCGGCCCCTGCGCAGTTCGGTGCGCAGCAGGCGGCCGACCGGTTCGACCAGGCGCCGGGCCAGTTCGTCCAGGTCGGCGGGCGCGGTGTGCTCGGGCCTGTCGGGGCCCTCGGCCGCCGCCCCGCCCTTCTCGGTGCCGCCGGGCGGCCGTTGCCCACCGGACTGCGCGCCGTGCGTCGGCGCCGCCTGCACGGTGGTCGGCCGACGCGCCGGGACGGCGGTCAACGGCACCCCCACCAGCCCCGCCTGCTCGGCCACCCGCTGCAACACCTGCGCCGCACCGGGTGCGGAGTGGTGGGCGGCGGGCGGCGGGGACGGTACGGACGGGGTGCTCCCGGCCCCGCCGGGCCGCGCGGCCATGGGCGCTGCCCCGGGTGTCGTGGGCACCCCGGGGGCCGCGGACCGGGACACGACCGGCGACGACAGGACGGCGAGCGGCTGGGCCTGGGCCTGTGGCAGCGGGCCGGGCGCGCCCGGCAGCCGCTGGAGCGAAGGGACCACGGGCAGCGCGGGGGGTGCGGGCCGTGCAGGCGCCACCGGCTGCGCGGGCCGTACGGGCTGCGCGGCGCGGGCCGGCGCGGCCGTTCCTTGCGGCGACAACTCGGCTGCCGCCGAAGGCCACTGAGCCCGCTGGACGACCGGTGAGGGCGCGCCGGACAGCGGTGAGGCCGCCCGTGGGAGCGCCTGGATGCCCGGCGGTGCGAGGCGGACCACGGGCACGGGCACGGGCACCGGCGCGGCCGACCGCCCGCCGGACCGAGCCCCGGGGCGCGGGTGACCGGAGGACGACTGCGCGGCGGCAAGACGTTGAACTGCGGCAGGGCCGTGGCCGCCACCTCCCTGCGGCCGTTGCGCCACGGGCACCGTACCGAGCCGCCGTTCGGACCGGACGGGCGAGGGGCCGTCGGCGGCAGCTGAGGTCGGCGCGGCGTCGCCGGGCGCCGAACTCCCTTGCACGGAAGGACGATCGGCCACCGCCCGGCCAACCCGGTGTTCCGGTGAGCGCCGGACGCGCAGTCGCTGCACGGCCGTTGCCACCACGTGCCCGACTCCCCCGCCGGACGGACGACCGGCGGCCACTGCACCCCCTGGCGCCGGTGGCACCGGCTGACCGGCGTTGGCGGTCCGGCCGACCCCGGGGCTCGTCCCGCGCCGGGGAGCAGCAGCCGCCGCTCGGCCCCCGCGTGGCGCCGGAGCCGACCTCGGCTGCGGCGCGGCCGTCGAACCCTGCTCCGAGTCCGACTCCGAGTCCGTACGGCGCGCAAGGGCGTTGGGCCAGGCCACCGGAACCACCGGCGGGGCGGCGGGCACCGCAGCGGCCCCCGGCCGGGCGCCGACGCCGCCCGCGAAGGGCACCGACGCTGCCGCCAGGGCGACCGCCATCGGACGCTCCCCGATCAACCCGCGCCTCGGGGCGGTGGATTCGACGGCCCGCTGCACGCCCAGACCGCCTCCGGCCGGACGAGCCGGAACCACCGGGCCGCCGCCGACACGTCCGGCCGCACTCGGCACCCCGGCAGGGCCGGGCGCGGCTGCGTGGACACGATGTGACGATGACTCACCTGTGCTTGCCTGAACTGGTGTTGCTGAGTGCGGGCCAGTCACGTGGTGCTCGACCGCACGCTGCACGGGTGCACCCCCACCGGCGGTCGGTGCGTTCGGCCCACCGCTTCCCGGCAGGGCGACCGAGCCCCGCCGGACCCGCCGCCGCCCACCGGCCGACAGAGCGCCACGGCCGACGGCTGCCGCCGTCGGCGGTATCGCATCGAGGGGCGCACCCAGACCCGAGCGCGGGCGCGCCGGGGCCTGGGGCGGGGTTGACGTTGGGGTCGGCGCTTGGGCCGGGGGCGAGGCCTGGGCCCGAGCCGAGGCCGAGGCCTGGGGCGTGATCGGGGCCGGCTGCGACGGCACCCGGGACGCGCGTTCAGCGGTCGGCGAGGACGGCGCACGCTGGACGGACGCGCCGCCGACGGGCCCAGGCCCGAACCCACGCGCTGCCCGCTCGCTACTCCCAGGCTCCCCACTGCCCGTGGCCCCGGGCTCGGCGCGGACCACCGGCATAGCAGCCGGGGCACCCGGCGCGGACTCGGCCGCCCGGGGGCCTGAGGCGGCCAGCGGCGCCGCACTCGCGGGCAACGCCGTCAAGGGCGCGCCGAGCACCGGACGGGCCGGTGCCGCACCACGCGTCGCCGCAGCCCGCTGCACTGCCGCGTCGGCGGCGCCGCCCGGGCCCGACGGCACCGTTCGGGCCGCCGACCCGGTGCGCTCGGGCACCCGCTCAGCACGGGCCGTCTCCTCCGCCGCAGCTACCGGCTGCGACGCTTCGACACCCCGGCTCGACACCTCGCCGACGACCTCCGGCGTGGCCCCACTCGGCACCGGAACGGCCGCCACCGGCCGCACGGGCAGCACCCCGGGGCGCCGCGCCACGGTCAGCGGCGCGCTGACGGCCCGCGGTCGCACCGCACGCTGAACGGCCGGACCTGCCACGCCATTCCGACGTGGCACCCCGGCGACCGCCTCCGGCTGCCGCACCGTACGACCCGCCGGACCAGCGGGTGCCTCCACAACTCCGGCCTCGACAGCATCAGTTGCCGCACCCGCCGCCGGAACGGCACTGCGGGACGGACCGGGCACCGCAGCCCCAGCCCCAGCCCCAGCCCGCCGATCGGCGCCGCCCGTACGCACCGCACGGGACCCGGGCGACCGTACGGGCAACTGCCGCAGCCGGACAGCCCGTTGGACAGGGCCGGTCCGCTGCCGTGCCACCTGTCCCGCCGATTCCAACGGTCCCGGGGGCTCTTCCTCCCCCGCACCCACTCTCGGCCGCAGGACGAGCTCGTCCCCGCCGCCCACGGTCACGGACGGGGTGCCCGGCACCGCGACCGCCCGCAGGATGCCCGCCGGAGCGGAGGGCAGCACGGAGTGGCCGAGCGGTCCGCTCAGCGAAGGGTCCTGCCAGGCGGAGAGCCGGGAGCGGAACGCCAAACCGTCGCTGACCCCGCGCGGCGACGCCCCGGCCAGGGTCGGGACCAGCGGCGCCACGGCGCGCCAGCCCCCGTCCCCGGCCGCCGGGCGCGGCCGCGCGACCCCGGCAGCCCCGGAACCCGAGCCCGAACCCGACGCCAAGCCCGGGCCCGCGTCAGAGCCCGAACCCGCGTCAGAACCCGACCCCGGAGCAACCCCGGCGCCGGACCCGCCGCGCCGCCGCCCGATCCAGTCCCGCAGCCCCACCCCCCTCACCCACCCTCACTGATACGGGAGTTGAGCCGCGCGACCTCGCGCACCCACTGCCCGCGCTCGTGGTGGGTCAGGTCGAGGAGGTCCTCCCGCGACCAGTGGAGGTGGTAGGCGATGTACGCGATCTCCTCGTACAGCCGAGCAGGCGCGTACGTCACGATTCCCCCAGGCGCCCACCGGCGAGGTCGACCTCGAAGGCGCCGTCGCAGTGCGGGCAGGTCACGGCGGCGCGCGTGTGGCCTTCGCTGTTGATCCGCTGGTAGAGGTCCTGGAGGAAGGCCACGTCGGTGGCGTACATCCGCTCGACGATGCCCGTGTGCACCTCGGTGAGGTCGCCCAGCCGGGTGATCACGTGGCTGAGCAGCACCACGCTGAGGTAGGCCGGGTTCTCCTTGACCCGCAGGTCGATCTGCGGCATCAGTTCGTCGCGCGCGGTCGCCAGGCGCATGGCGCCGTGGCGGTGCACGGTGCCCTCGTCGTCGACGTAGCCGAGCGGCAGCTCGAACTCGAACTCGGTGTGCGGGGACTGTCGCCGGGGCGGCCCGACCGGCCCCGCCTGCCCCGGAGCCGCCTGCTGCGGCGCGGGGTTCTGCGGGGCCGGGGCACCTTCCAGCAGCTCCTCAAGGCCGATCTTGCGCCTCACTCGACCCGGATCTCCTCGAACACGATGGTCACCGTCTCGGTCGCGGCGCTGGACTCGCCCGCGCTGAGCGTGGGGCCCTCCCAGCGGCTCGCCCAGGCGTTGGTGAGCTGGATGCGGCGCAGGGTGGCCCCGGTGGTGTCCTTGACCTCGATGGTGAGGTTCTGCCGGGCGGTGTTGATCGCCCCGTTGTTGAGGGTCTCCTTGATCCAGTCCGTGAACGCGCCGCTCTTGTCCAGGCCTCGGGTGATGGTCACCTCGCCGGGCAGTCGGGCGCCGGGCTGCTTACGGACGATCAGCTTGCCCTCTTGGGTCACCTGCTTGTACTCGACGACGTCCTGTTCGACCGTCAGGTTGCTGATCTCCTTGACGGACTCGACGTTGTAGCCGCCGAGTTGGACGCCGAATATGTGTGTGGAGAGCGGATCGCCTTCAGCCATGGCGTGTGGTCACCTTCCGATGCGTATCGACAGTGGGGCCGACGGGTGGGTCTGCGGTGGGGCCGCGACTCACTCGTCGAGGAGGCTGGTGCTGTCGGAGAACTGGGCCAGCCGGAACACCACGAACTCGGCCGGCTTCACCGGGGAGACGCCGATCTCGCAGATCACCTGTCCGAGGTCGATGGACTCGGGCGGGTTGTTGTCACGGTCGCACTTGACGTAGAAGGCCTCGGCCGCGGTCTGGCCGAACAGCGCCCCGCGCCGCCACTCCTCGGTGAGGAAGGCGGTGATGTTCCGCCGGATGCTGGACCACAGCCGGTCGTCGTTGGGTTCGAAGACCACCCACTGGGTCCCCAGGAGGATGGACTCCTCCAGGTAGTTGAAGAGCCGGCGCACGTTGAGGTAGCGCCAGGCCGGGTCGGAGGAGAGGGTGCGGGCACCCCAGATCCGGATGCCGCGGCCGGGGAACGCCCGGACGCAGTTGACGCCGATCGGGTTCAGCAGGTCCTGTTCGCCCTTGCTGAGCCGCAGTTCGAGGTCGACGGCGCCGCGGATGACCTCGTTGGCGGGCGCCTTGTGGACCCCGCGTTCGGCGTCGCTGCGCGCCCACACCCCGGCGGCGTGGCCGCTCGGCGGGACCAGCACGTTGCGCCCGGTGGCCGGGTCGAACACCTTGATCCACGGGTAGTAGAGCGCGGCGTAGCGGGAGTCGTAGCCGGCCTCGTCCTGGCGCCAGCTGCGCATCCGCTGGGCGTTGAGGCCGGGCGGCGGGTCCAGCACGGCGATCCGGTCGCCCATCTGCTCGCAGTGCGAGATCACCGCGAGCTGGACGGTGCGCAGGCCCTCGTCGTCGAGGTCGCCGCGCTGGTAGGCGCTCATCAGGTCCGGCACCGCGACCATGGTGATCTCGTCGATCGCCTCCAGGCCGGAGAAGCCGGTGCGGGCGGCCGCGTCGCCGACGTACTCGGCCGGATCCAGCCGGGTGCCGGCGGCCACCACCGGGCCGGTCGCGGGGGTCGGGGCGGCGGCGAGCGCGTGGGTGCGGCGCTCGGGGCGGCTCGGCGCGGTGCCCGGCTGCTCGGCGACGGCGACCAGCTTGGACTCGCGCAGCTGGGTGACGAGGTAGCCCTTGGTGTTCTTCCGGGTGGAGACGTCGTAGCTCTCGGCCACCTCGGCGCCCCGGCGGACGATCAGCCGGAACCGGTCGTCGGGGACGTTCTCGCCCTCGGCGTCGGCGACCTCGACGGAGACCTCGCCGCCCGCACCGGGCAGGGCCGACACCAGGAAGCCGCCGATCTCCACCGGCGGGGCCGCCGCGACGGCCGGGGCGGGGGCGCCTCCGGGGGCCTGCCGCGCCGGGTCGCCGATCCGCACGACGTAGGCGGAGCCGCCGCCGTTGGCGAAGAACCCGTACACCGCGTGCGCCAGGTAGGTGCCCTCGGTGAACGCCCCGAACCGCTGGACGTACTGGTCCCAGTTGGTCACCAGCGTGGGCTCGTGGAAGGGGCCGCTGCCGGCGAAGCCGACGAAGGCGGCGACGGCCGTGCCGACGCCCTCGATCGGCCGGGCACCGGACTGCACCTCCTCCACGTACACGCCCGGGGTCAGGTACGACGGCATACGCGCTCCTCCAGATGACCGGTCGTTACGTCTCACTCGCCCCCGAGTCTGCGGCCGGGGCGGTGTCCGGGGACATGTCCCCGCGGTCAAGATCGGGGGCAGGATCGCTGCCCCGGCGGGCACGGCCGGGTGCGCCCGGCGGCCGCGGGCCGCTCCGGTCACGTGCGCCCGACGGGCCCGAGCCGCTCCGGGGCGGGGCGCAGCCGCTCCGGTCACCTGCGCCCGGCAGCCCCCGGCTGCTCCGGGGCGGGGCGCAGCCGCTCCAGCCACGGCCCGAACTCGCTCTCCAGCACCAGCCGGCCGAGCTTGCGGTACTCCCCGACCACGGCGGCGACCAGCTGGGCCATGCCCAGCGGGGTGCCAGCCCCGGCGGCCAGGTAGGCCGCGGAGACGGCGCAGGCCCGGATCGAGCCGCCGGTGAGCTCGAAGTGCTCGGCGCAGTAGTCCAGGTCGAGGTCGACGCCGCGGGGCAGGGCCGGGCCCAGGCAGCGGTCCCAGAGCAGCCGGCGCTGCGCCCGGTCGGGCAGCGGGAACTCGGCGATGACGTCCAGCCGCCGGGTGAACGCCTCGTCCAGGTTGGCGCGCAGGTTGGTGGTGAGCAGCGCGATCCCGTCGAAGGACTCCATCCGCTGGAGCAGGTACGCGGTCTCCAGGTTGGCGTGCCGGTCGTGGGCGTCCTTGACCTGGGCGCGCTTGCCGAACAGCGCGTCCGCCTCGTCGAACAGCAGGACGCCGTTGACCTGGGCGGCCTCGGTGAAGATCCGTTCCAGGTTCTTCTCGGTCTCGCCGATGTACTTGTCCACCACGGTGGAGAGGTCCACCACGTACAGCTCCATGCCGAGTTCGGCGGCGACCACCTCGGCCGACATGGTCTTCCCGGTGCCGGACTCCCCGGCGAACAGGGCGATCACGCCGTTGCCGCGGCCACCGCCGGGGCGCATCCGCCACCGGCCGAGCACCTGGTCGCGGTGCCGGGCGCGCAGCACCAGTTCGCGCAGCCGGTCGGCGGTGGGGTCGGGCAGCACCAGGTCGGGCCAGCCGACGGCGGGCTCGATCCGGCGGGCCAGCCGGGCCAGGCCGGCGGCGTTCTGCGCCCGGACGGCGGCCCGCAGGTCCTCGGCGCGCACCGGGCGCCGCTCGGCGGCGGCCGTCCGGGCGGCCACCGAGGCGGCCCGCGCCAGCTTCTCCCGGTCGACCCGGTAGGCGGCCACCGCCTCGGCCAGGCCGTCCGTCAGCTCCTCGTCCAGCGGCGTCCCGGCGGCGGCCAGTGCGCGGGCCCACTGCCCGGCGCGGCCGTCGGCGTCCGGCGGCGGGGCGGTGACCACCACCGGGCTCTCCCGCGACCAGGCCGGGTCCCACACCAGGGGGCCGTGCACGATCAGCGGGACGGCGGCGAGTTCCGCGCACAGCTCACGCAACAGCGCGGCCCGCTCGGGGCGTTCGGGCTCCAGCCGGTCCAGCGGGCCGAGCACCACCCCGCCCCCGGCCAGCCGGGCCTCACGGGCGAGCACCCGTACGGTGGCCCCCGGCGGGCGGGCGGCCAGCGCGGCGGCGTCGACGACCAGCGGCGGGCGGCCGTCGGCGGCGAGCGCGGCCACCGCGAGCGGGCCGGCGTGGCCGCCCCGGTCCAGCAGGTAGACGGCTCCGCCGCCCGCCGCCGTCGCGGCCGCGCGCAGCCGGTCGACGGCCTGCGCCTCGGCGGGGGTGAGCGCCCCGGCCGGGCCCATCGGTTCGGGACGGGCGGCCGGGTCGGCGCGGTGGGCCAGTCCGGCGAGGGCGTCGTCCGGTTCGTCCTCGCCGAGCAGGTGGGCCGTCACCCGGTCCGGCACCCGAAGGGTGCGGGACAGCAGCGGGCGGTCCGGTTCGGTGAGTTCCAGCAGGCCGCCGGCGATCAGCGGGGCCCGTACGGCGAAGCGGAAGCGGCCGGCCCCGGCCCCGGGCAGCCCGCACAGTTCGAGGGCCAGCCCGACGGTCGCCCGACGGCGGGTCAGGTCGTCGTTGAGGTAGCCGTAGAGCTGCTCGAAGCGGGGGTCGAGGTCGGGGGCGAGGGCGACCAGCAGCAGGTCGAGGTCGACCGGGAGCAGCCCGAAGGCGGCGCCGAGCCGGGCCAGCCGGGAGCCGGGCGGCGGGGCGGGCGCGTCCTGGCCGGCCGGTGTGCCGTGGCCGGTGGTCACGGCGGCGGAGGCCAGGATCCGCTCGACCGCCTCCGGGCCGAGGTACTGGCCGCGGTACGGGTCGTCCGGGTCCGGGTCGTCGGCCCGGCGCTCGCGCACCGCGGCGCGGACGCGCTGCTCGACCCGGTGCAGGCGGTCCCACAGGTGGTCGGTGTCGTGGTCGTGGTCGCGGTCGGTGTCGTGGTCGGGCGGGGCGCCGGGCACCGCCAGGGCGAGGTCCGGGCTCACCTGGCTCCGCCCCTGCTGGTTCCGCCCCTGCCGCTCCCACCCCTGCTGCGGCGGCCGGGCGGCAGGGCGCGGTCGCGGGGGGCGGCGAAGCCGTCCGGTCCGGGGTCGGTGGCGGCGCCCCGGTAGCGCAGCCGCCGGCCGGGGCCGTCGGCGGGCGGCCGGGCGTCCCCAGCAGTGTCCGTGCCGGCGTCCGTGCCGGTGTCCCCGCTGGTGTCCCTGGCGTGCACCACCAGCCCCTCGGTGACGGGCGGTCCGGCGGGGGTGAGCGCCCCGGCGAGCGGGGCGAGCACCCGCAGGTCGATCGAGGGCCGCAGCTCCCCGCCGAGCGCGGACCAGACGTCGGAGACCGACGGCAGGCCGGTGTCACGCCCGGCGATGTCCAGGCCGACGGTGAGTCCGAGCCGGGCGAGCGTCCCGGTGAGCAGCCGGGCGGGCAGCGCGTCGACGGCGGTCAGGCACTGCAACACCTCGGCCAGCAGCCGGTGTTCGTCCTGCGGGCGGTTGGTCCAGACGGTGACCAGGTAGGCCAGTTCGAACCAGCGCGGCGCGGCCCGGTGGCCGACCACCAGGCCGTCGGCGTCGTGTTCGGCGACGGCGCCGGCCTGCCGCCGCCCGGTGTCCTCGCGGACGTCGTACAGGAAGACGCTGACCGTCGGCGCGGTGCGCCGGGCCGCCAGGTCCCGGGTGGGCGCGTCGAGGACGACCTCGACGCCGCGCTCCGGCAGTCCGGCCTCGGCGAGCAGCAGCCGCAGCGCCTCGTCGACCTCGTGGATCACCGCTGCCCCACCTCCCCTGCTGCTCCGGCCCGGCCGCCGGCCGACCACTGATCCAGCACCGCACCCGACCACCCGGCCGCACCGGAAGTCGACCGGGCCGACTTCCGGTGCAGCCGCGATGCCTCGTCGCTCACCCGGGTCACCGCCGGTCCACCTCCCCCGGCGGGCCGATGGTGCCCTCGACCACCAGGAAGGGCGTGGTGACCGGGGAGAAGCCGGGGCCGTCGGCGGTGATGGTACGCGGGCCGGTCTCGTCCTTGGACAGGATGAGCAGCTGGCCCGCGAAGGTCCCGTCCGCCTTGGGGTAGGTGGGCGCGGCGGCGGCCGTGATGCCGGGGTTCCAGGTGAAGCGGACGGGGGCGCCGGGCGGGAAGTCCACGCCGCGCACGGAGGTCACGAAGCCGGGCTTGCCGATCGGCGGCACGGCGACGATCCGCGGCTGGACGACCCGCAGCGGGGTGCTGGCCCGGTGCGGGCCGGGCGTGGCGTCGGTGCCGGTGGTGGTCAGTTCGGCCGTGACGGTGGTGTCCAGCACCGCGACGGGCGAGAGCACCACCCGGACCACCTGGCTGCGCCCCGGGCGCAGGTCGGCCAGCGCGCAGCTGCCGGCCCGGCAGCCGGGCGGCAGTGCCTCGGTGGGCACGCCGGGGGGCAGGCCTAGGGTGAGCCGCAGGCCGGTGGCGAGGGCCTGGCCGGTGTTGCGCACGGTGTAGCTGACGGTCACGTGGCCGCCGACGTAGCCGGGGTTCGGCTGGGCGTCGACCGCGACGGTGGGGCCGGCCTGCGGCGGCGCGGGGGACGGCGGCGGTGCGGGGGTGGGCGTGCTGCTCGGGGTGGTCGGCGCGGGTGTCGGGGTCGGGGTCGAGCTGGGGGTCGGGGTCGGACTGGGCGAGGCGGTGGGGGTGGGCGTGGGCGTGGGCGCGCTCAGCACCGGCAGGACCGTTTCGGCGGAGTCGTTCTCCGGGTCCGGGTCGACGACCGCCCCGGTGACGCTCCACCCGAACGGCTGGTCACCGGTGCGGGTACCGATCAGGGTGGCGGTCACCCGCACCTCGGCGCCCGGAGCCAGGGTGCCGAGTTCGCAGCGCAGCGCGGCCGCGTCGCACGTCCCGACGGGCGTGGTCAGCCTGCCGAGCCGGGCGCCGCCGGGCACCGAGGCGGTCAGTACGGTGCCCGGCGAGGGCGCGGGGCCGTGGTTGGTGACGGTGACGGTGACGTCGGTGCCGCCGTCGACCTGCACGGCGGGGGTGCGCGGCGGCGCGCTCAGCGCCAGGTGGACGGACTGCTGGACGGCCGGCTCCTTCTGCCGTCCGGGCAGCCGCCAGTCGAGCGGGCTGAGCTTGCCGCTGGCGAGGTCGTAGGTGCCGAGCCCCTCCGGGGAGTTGGGCGGCAGCGCCCGGCGCGAGGTGAGCACCAGCTGGGCGCCGTTCGGCGTCCAGGCGACGTCCCGCGGCTGGTACGGGCCGGTGGCGGTGGTGTCGGGCAGCGGCCGGGTGCAGGCGCCCTTGTCGTCACGCAGCCCGGCGGGCAGCAGCACCGCGCAGTCGGTGCCGGTGGGCGAGGTGACCAGGAGGCCGTCCTGCCGGTTGTTGCCGCCGTCACCGGCCTTGCGGTTGAAGGCGAGGCGTCGGCCGTCGGGCGAGAACACCGGGCTGTCGTCGATCACGTTGCAGCTGCCGGGGCAGGCCGCCCGGCTGAGGTCGCGCTGCCGGGTGAGGTCGTCGGCGGCGACGGTCCAGATGTGCAGGTTGCCGGCGTTGCCGTTGACGACGGCGGTCCGGGAGAAGGCGATCAGCTTGCCGTCGGGGGACCAGAACGGCTCGCCGTCGGAGGCGCCCGGCTGGTCGGCGGGCGGCTGGACGGTGCCGACGATCGCGCCGGTGGCCACCTGGGCGATCAGCAGCCGGCCGGGGCGGGCCGGGGTCTGGCCGGCGGCCGGGGTGCTGCGGCTGAACACGATGAGCCGACCGTCCGGGGACAGCGAGGGGTCGGTGTCCCGGTCGGTGGGCCCGCGGCCGGCGAGGTTCAGCGGGTGTGGGTTCGAGCCGTCGGCGTCGGCCTGCCAGATCCGCTGGATCCGCCCGGCCGGGGAGTCCTCGTAGCGGGTGACCACGAGCTGGCGGCCGTCGGGCGTGTAGCTCTGCCGCTCGAACCAGGGGTCGTAGCCGGGGCGGGGGTGGAAGAGCGGGTCGGCGCCGGGGTCGGGGTTGGTGTTGGTGTCGGCGGCCGGGTCCTCGGTGAGCACGCTGATACCGAGGTCGCGCGGGTCGGTGCCGTCCTGGCGGACGTCCTGGACGTCGGCGGTGTTGGCGGTGGCGGCGCTGGTCTGCTCGACCACCGGGCCGCCCTCGGCCTGGGTGCCGAGCCAGGTCGGGGTCGAGATCAACCGGTTGGTGCGGTAGAGGAGTTGGGGGTCGGTGCAGTCGCAGGTCGGCGCCCGGTAGAGGTTCACCACGGGCGGCTGGTTCGGGTCGGGCTGCGGGGCCGGGGGCGGGGAGGTGAGCTGGTCGGCGCTGAGGAAGAGGACGCCGGTGCCGTCGGCCAGCCAGGAGGCGGAGCCGGTGCGCCAGGTGGAGCCGGTGCCGGGGAAGAACGCCTTGTCACCGCCGGTGGGCGAGGTGAGCATCAGGGTGCGGCCCTGGTCGCCGCCCTTGTCCCAGGTGTAGACGATCTGGTTGCGGTGGGCGTCGTCGTTCACCGGGTTCCAGGTCGGGTCGACGGCGTCCCCGACGGCCACGTTGGTGATCTTGACGGGCGCGCCGCCGGTGAACGGCCGCAGGTAGATCTGGCGGTGCGCCGGGTCGCCGGTGCAGGAGTACGCGACCCACTGACCGTCGGGCGAGACGGTCGGGTGGGTCTCGTCGGCGGCGCCGTCGGTGATCCGGCGCAACCCGGTGCCGTCCCGGTTGACCGCCCACAGCACGTGCTGGGTGCCGCCGGCGGCGGTGGGCTCCAGCGCCTCGAAGACGACGCCCTTGCCGTCCGGGGCGAGCGCGGGGTGGGCGGTGTCCATGCCGTTGGTGAGCCGGCGCACCGCGCCGTTCGCCTCGCGCAGGTAGACCTGGGGCAGCGGGCTGTCCCGCAGGCTGGTGAAGACCAGTTCGCCGCCGCGGGCGGAGGGGTCCTGGTCGAAGTGGACCGGACCGGGCCCGAACAGCGGGGTGCTGGAGGCGCCGCCGGTCACCCGGCCGAGGCCGCGGTGGTTGGTGCCGGCGTAGACGATCCGCGCGGCGGCCGGGTCCTCGGCGGTGACGGCCGGGGCCGCCCGGCCGCTCGGCGTCACAGGGGCGGAGCCCAGGGTCAGCACGGCGGTCGCCAGCGCGAGCAGCACCGCGACGGCGGCCCGGGCCGGCCGCCGGACGGGGCGGGGGGTGGCGGTGGCGCCGATCACGCTCGACCTCACAGGGTGGCAGGGGCGGTCTCCCCCGCAGTCTCACCGGCCCGGGCGCCCGGGAACAGGGCCCGGGCACCCGAGCCGGGGGTAACGGCCGGTGTCCGCAAAGGGCAGGACGCCGCGGCGCGGGCGCTGGGGACATCCGTCCGCGCCTGGCGCCCTGCCCCTCCCTGTCAGATCAGGCCGCGCCGCATCGCGTACCCCACCGCGTGCGCCCGGTTGCGCAGCCCCAGCCGGGTGATGATCTCGTGCAGCACGTTCTTGACGGTGCGTTCCGAGTACGAGGTCTTGGCCGCGATCTCGCTGGTGTCGAAGCCCTCGGCGACCAGCCGCAGCATCTCCGCCTCCCGGGCCGTCAGGGTCGACAGGGTGAGGCCGCGTCCGTCGAGCATGGTGCGCTGGAGCGTCCCGATCCGGTCGAGCAGTTCGCCGAGGAGGTCCCCGGGCATCACCCCCTCGCCGTTGGCCAGGGCGGTGATCAGGTGCACCAGCCGGTCCTGGTCCGCCTCCGAGCGGCGCAGCACGGCGGCGACGCCGTGCTCGACGATGGTCTGCAGCCCCCCGGCCTCGAACTGGCCGACCACCAGGCCGATCCGGCCCGAGGTGGCGAGCCGCAGCCGGCGCAGATGGTCGGCAACCGCCTCGGTCAGGGCGTCCACGACCAGCAGCGAGACCTCCGCCCGGCCCGCGTCGGCCTCACTGAGCAGTTCCACCTCGGGCCGCTGGCGCAGCTGTTGGACCACCCCGGTCTGCAGGATGAGGTCCTCGGCGTACACCGCCACGGGTATCTGGGCCGGCCGGGCGCGCCCCTGCACCGGGATCCGCGCCCCGGCCGGGCGGGCGGGCACGGACGGCGGTGCCGCCGGCCCCCGGCGACTGGTGACGGCTTCTCCGCGGGTCGCCTCGATCGATGTCATCGGAACACTCCATTCTCCTGCGGTCCTGCGGCTGTTGCGGCCCGGCGCCGTGGCGCGGGGCCGGTCGGGGGCCCGGTCGGGGCCCCGGTGGGGGCTCGGTCGGGCCCCGCCTGGTCGGTCGCGACGGCGCCGGGCAGGGCCGGTCCGTCCGTACGGGCCCGTACGGGCAAGGGGTGTGCCCACGGCTTGCCCGTACGGCCCTCTCCGCGGACGGTCCTCCGGCCCTACCGTCACGCCATGACCACATCCGCCGAACTCGGCCTGCCCGCGCTGACGGTGGCGCCCGGTGGCGTGGCCACCACGACCCTGACGGTGCGCAACGACCTGGACATCGTGGAGGCGTACACGCTGGAGGTGGTCGGCGACTGCGCCGCGTGGACGACGGTCGAACCGGCCCGGGTCTCGCTCTTCCCGGGGACGTCCGAGACGGTGACGGTGCGCCTCGCCCCACCGCGCTCGCCCGCCGCCCGGGCCGGGGAGTTCCCGCTCGGCATCCGGGTCCTGCCGACCGAGCGCCCCGAGCTGGTGACGGTGCCGGAGACCACGGTCACCGTGACGCCCTTCCAGGAGTTGCAGGCCGCGCTCGCGCCCCGGCGCCGCCGCGGCTGGCTGCGCGGCCGCTACCGCACCTCGGTGCGCAACCTCGGCAACGCCCCGGACACCGTGGTGCTCACCCCTACTCAGGCCGGCGAGGACCTGCGCTTCCGGGCCACCCCGGAGCGGCTGCGCCTGGAGCCCGGCGAGTCCGGGGAGCTGCGCCTGCAGGCCCGCGCGCGCAAGCTGATCTGGTTCGGGAAGCAGGCCTCCTGGCCGTTCCAGGTCGCGGTGGGCCCCGAGCCGGCCCCTGCGGGCAAGGCCCCCGACGGCGGGGGCAAGGACGGCAAGGACAGCAGGGACACCAAGGACGGCAAGGACACCGGCGGCGGAGCTGCCGAGGGCACCGCTGCCGCCGCCACTCCCACTCCCGCTGCTGCTCCCGCTCCCACCCCTCCCGGCGCCGCTCAACGCCCGGTGCTGGAGGGCGAGTTCATCCAGCTCCCGATCTTCCCCAAGTGGCTGCTGGCCCTGCTGGCGGCGCTGATCGCCCTGCTGCTGGCCTGGTTCGCCCTGGTCCGCCCGGCGGTGCGCAGCTCCGCCAAGCAGGCCGCCCAGCAGGCCGTCGCCCAGCAGAGCGCCACCCCGGCCGCACCCGCCGGCACACCCGGCGGCGGCCCGGGCGTCCCCTCCGGCGGCAACCCCAGCGCACCGGGCAAGCCGGGCTCCGGGCAGGCCACCAGCAGCGGCGGCCGCCCCGCCCCCGGACCGGGCCTGGCGGAGCCGGGCACCGGGCGGCAGAGCTCCGCGACCATCGACGTACAGACCGGCGGCGGCGCCGCGTCCACCGGCAGCTACCAGGTGCCGCACGGCAAGGTCTTCGACATGACCGACCTCGTGATCGCCAACTTCCAGGGCGACCAGGGCGTCGTGACCATCACGGCCGGCCAGAAGGTGATCAACACCATCGCCTTGGAGACCTTCCGCAACCAGGACTACCACTGGGTGACTCCCATCCAGGTCTCCGAGGACCAGGCGGTGACGGCGAGCGTGACCTGCGAGTCCCCGGGCACTCCGGCCTCGGGCAAGCAGGCAGCCACCTGTCACGAACTCCTCAACATCAGCGGAACGTTGAGCGACATCAGGCAGGGGAACTGACCCGGTGCACACGGTGCCCTCCCCTCCCGCGACCGGACCGGAAAGGTGCACCCGATGCCCCAACGGTGTCAATGGGCCCCTTCCGCCGGAATCACCCCGTTCTCCTCCGTGATCTTCCCCTTCCGTATCTCCTCTCACGGCCCGTGACCATGTCAACACGGGACGGACGTCACACCCGGTCCGCGCTCCGGGCGACAACCCGTTCGAACCCCACCAATACGGGCCACGTGCCCTCCCGGGGAACCCGGCCGGGGCCTGCCGGGGCAACCGGCTGTTCCCCCGGGGACGGCGAAGTCTGCCCTTGACGCCCTCCTGACGTGTCATCAGTACAGCAGTAGCTTTGAACCGTTCCCGCACCGGAGACGCCTTCGAGGCCTTATATGCACCGAATCGCCACAAGGCGGAAGGAATCCGACCACCGTGCGCGCTCATGAACCGGACCGGCAGGCCGACCAGCGAAGCGACCGGGGGAACTCCCCGGCCGCCCGCGCACCACGCCCGGGCCCTGGGCCCGGCACCGCCCTCGCCCTGCAACGCACCCTCGGCAACGCCGCGGTGAGCCGCCTCGTCCAGCAGGCCCGGGCCGGATCCGGCGCCCACGGCGCCCACAGCGGCCACGACTGCGGCGCCCACGGCGCCGGGCCGGAGGAACTGCCGCTCCAGCGCTCCCTGGTCCCCCAGGTGCTGCGCACCGCCGGGAAGCCCCTGGACGGCCCCACCCGCAGCGAGATGGAGGCCCGCCTCGGCGCCGACTTCTCCGACGTACGGCTGCACACCGGCAGCACGGCCGCCGCCTCCGCGGCCGAGGTCGGCGCCCGCGCCTACACCTCCGGCAACCACGTGGTGCTCGGGCAGGGCGGCGGCGACCGGCACACCCTGGCGCACGAGCTCACCCACGTCATCCAGCAGCGCCAGGGCCCGGTGACCGGCACCGACCGCGGCGACGGCCTGCGGATCTCCGACCCGTCCGACCGCTACGAACGCGAGGCGGAGGCCAACGCCGTCCGCGCCCTCGCGGCCCCGCTGCAACGCGCGGAGGCGCCGCCCGCCCACGCCGGATCCCCCGCGGCGGCCACGGCCGCGGTGCAGCGGATGCCCAAGCGGAACGCGGACGTCGCCGAGGTGCGCGGCAGCAGCCCGCCCGCGCGCACCACCCGGGGCAAGGCGCGCGCGGCGAACCTCGACCTCGCCCGGCCGGTGCTGGAGTTCGAGTCCGGCTACGAGGGCCCGGCCACCCAGAAGATGGACGACGACCAGAGCATCGGCTTCTGGCAGGTCGCCCGGTTGAAGAACCCGCCGGGCGCCCCGCAGCGGGTCTCCACCAACTACCACTTCTGGCAGGAGGTCACCGACTCCAACGTCCAGGTCGTCCGGGCGAAGGACGGCAGCTACGGCGAGCACGACTCGGCGCGCGACTGGGTCCAGGACGGCCCCTACCGCCCGAACTACACCAACGCCGTCATCGTCGACGCCCAGAACCAGATCGAGTTCAACGACAACCCGGGCTTCTCCACCTCGGCCCGGATGTCCCCCGGGTACTGGCTCCAGGAGTACAGCGTCTCGTTCCGCTGGAAGGTCGCCCCGAACAACGGCACCTGGAACCGGAACCTGCCCGCCTGGACCAGCCCCGTGGTCACCCACAGCGTGCGCTCGGAATTCGACCCCGAGCACCCGGACGAGCCGGTCGCGATCACCGTCCACGAGGGCGGCGTGCACACCTGGAACGTCGACCTGACCCCGTACACCACGGGGACGTGAAACGGCCGAGTCCCCGGGGGCCCATGGACCTCCCCCGGGGACTCGGCCGGCGTCGGCCGACGCGCTCGACCGGCCGGACGGTCAGCGCCTCGGGCCCACCACGGCGTACAGCGCGGTACCGACCGCCAGCAGGACCCAGCCCGTCCCGGTGGACACCGTGGTGACCGGGGAGAAGGTCATCCAGTGCACCACCTCCCCCACGGTGCCGGGCGCGGCCGGGCTGAGGACGGTGACCGCGAGCCAGCCGGTCGGCAGGATCCAGGCGAGGTGCGCCCCGCACAGCACCGCCCCGAGCCCGGCCAGGCCGGCCAGCCCGGCGGCGTCCCGGACCACGTACCCGGTGGGGGCGGGCTCCGCCCCCACCAGCCGCAGCGCCAGCAGCGCCGCGGCGGCGAACGCACCGATCAGCAGCAGGTGCGCCGCCCGGCGGGGCACCCACCGGATCGCGGCCGTCCGGTCCAGCGCGGCGTCCTGGCCGCCGAGCCCGACGGAGGCGGCCGCCACGCTCACGGTGAGGACCAGGACCGCCGTCCCCAACCCCATCGGGCCCGGGCCGTCGTGGTCGAAGGCCCACCCCGCCAGCACCACCAGCAGGACGACGGCCGCCGAGGCGGGCGCCTGCCGCGAGCGCGCGTACAGGCTCAGCCACCTCATCGGGACGCCTCCCCGGTCAGCGACGCCAGCTCGTCCCCGCAGGACAGCGCGGCGGCCCGGACCTCGGCGATCCGCACACGCTGCTCGGCCCGCGGCAGCGCGGTCAGCTTCTCCCAGGCAGCCGTCGCGTTCGCCCACGCGACCTGCGAGTACCTGTTGTCCTCCGGCTTCTGCAACGGCTGGAGCTGACGGTCGCCGAGGGCCCAGCTCGCGACGACGCTCTGCGCCGCGACGGCGTCCAGCCCCCCGCCCTCCCAAGGGGTGCGCGGCCGGCAGTTCGGCGCCAGGCCCTGGGCGACCAGCAGGCGGGTCAGTTCCGCCCCCGTCGCACGGGCGATCAGCGGGTCGTCGAAGTCGACCAGCACCGTGTCGCCGGAGAGCTGACGGTCGTCGCCGGTCGCGCGCAGCGTGGTCTCCTCGTGGACCGCGGCCGGCGCCCGGTCGCCCAGGGCGTCGTGCAGCACCCGCAGCGCCTCCTTGCCGGAGGGCGCGAATACGGGCAGTTGCGCGCCGTTCGCCCGGGTCACGCACACCGGACCGTCGCAGACCAGGGCCGCGGCGGCCCGGTCGACCACCCAGGTGTCGCGCGGGTCGGCCGGCAGGACCAGCAGGGCCAGCGCCGCACCGGCCAGCACGGGAGCCGCCGCGAGCAGCCGGGCCCGGACGGTCGAGGCCGTCAGCAGCGCGAAGCCGGTGCCGAGCAGGCCGAGGAACCACAGCACCTGCCCCAGGTCCACCGCCCCGGACAGGGTCAGCAGCATCTCGCGCGGCATGTCGGTCACCGGGGACAGCTGGGAGAGGCGGTTCGGCGCCTGGCCCGACGGCAGGGCCGTGTCGGTGGTCTGCCGCAGGTACATGACCGTCACCAGGGAGCCCACCACCAGGATCGGCGGGGTGAGTACCGAGGGCAGGGTCCGCGCCAGGCCCATCCCGAACACGGCGCCCGCGGCCAGGGCCAGCGCCGCCACCAGCGAGATCGCCGGCCACCCCGCCGGCAGGTAGTCGCTCTCGCCCAGGGCCACCTGGCTCCCGCCCCACAGGACGAGCAGGCCGAAGCCCGACACCAGCGCGAGCGCCAGCGCACCGGCCGGCACCGCCGCACGGCGCCAGGCCGGCCGCGGCGTGCTCGCCAGCAGCTCGGCCGTCCGCGAGCGGGAGTCCCGCAGTCCGAAGACCGCACCGAAGCCCACCGAGAGCGGCCACAGGTAGGCCAGCATGGAACGGGTCGTCAGCGCCATCGACGTCCACTGCCCGGTCCACGCCGCGGTGCCCCGCCACCACAGCCCGTTGACGGCGTAGAGGACCGCCAGGCTGCCGCCCAGGACGACCAGGCCGGCCCACGGGGCGACGGAGCGCCTCAGTTCGGTGCGCAGCACCCGGGCGTTCACCAGTTGCCTCCCTGCTGTCCGGAGTCACGGAGCAGGGCCGAGTAGCCGCGCTCCAGCGGGCTGTCGCCCGGGTACTCGCTGCCGCCCGCGGCGGCCAGGTCGTCCGGGGTGCCCTGGAAGACCAGGCGCCCGTCGGCGAACAGCACCACGTCGGTGCAGGCCGCCGCGACGTCCTCGACCAGGTGGGTGGAGACGACCACGCAGGTGTCCCGGCCCAGTTCCTGGAGCAGCTCGCGGAAGCGCAGCCGCTGCGCCGGGTCCAGGCCGGCCGTGGGCTCGTCCAGCAGCAGCACCGCGGGGTCGTTGACGATCGCCTGGGCGATGCCGGCCCGCCGCACCATGCCGCCGGACAGCGTCCTCATCCGGTGGTCGGCCCGGTCGGCCAGGCCCACCCGCTCGACGGCCCGTTGAACGGCCGCGGGGATGTCCGGCTTCGGCACCTCCTTCAACCAGGCCATGTACTCCACGAACTCCCGCACGGTGAAGCGCTTGTAGTAGCCGAAGTCCTGCGGCAGGTAGCCGATCCGGCGCCGCAGCGCCCGGTGGTCGCCCAGCCCGCCGACGGAGGTGCCGAGCAGCTCCAGCTCGCCGCCGGCCGGTCGAAGCACCGTCGCGAGCGCCCGGATCAGGCTGGTCTTGCCCGCGCCGTTGGGCCCCAGCAGGCCGTGGGCACCGAGTCCCAGCGAGAGGTCCAGCCCGTCGACGGCCAGCTTCTTCCGGCCCACCCGGACTCTCAGGTCACTGGCCCGGATCTCCCAGGCGTAGGTCTTCGGCGCGATGTCGGCCGCGCTCGTCATGGGCGCCATGCGGTGGCCCCTTTCGAGGGTCGATGGTGTTGTCACAACGTTGAGTAGGCGTTCCGGCGGACGATCACGGCAGCGGTCCCCAGCACCAGGAACAGGCCCCACACCGGCAGCCGGCCCGGCTCCAGGGCGAGCCGCAGGGCCGCGGGGACACGTCCGGTGACCCCGGCGGGCACCAGCACGGCGGCGCTCCAGACGGCCGCCAGAGCCGTCGCGGCGCGGGTCACCCCGACGACGCTGCCCAGGGCCAGGGCCGTGGACGTGAAGGCGAGCGAGGGCAGCAACCACTGAGCGGCCGTCATGGTGCCGGTCAGCCACCCCGTCAACAGGAGCCCGGGCACGACCACGGCGAGCACCGCCGTGGTGCGCCTGAGCAGCAGGGGCAGGCCCGCGCGGGCGGTCGAGGCGGTCAGCTCGTACGCCGGGTCCAGGGCCCGCGACCACGCCGCGGCGACGCCGAACAACGGCAGCGCGGGCGCCAGCAGCGACACCGGCGAGGCACCGCCGAGCGACCCCGACGGCGCGACCGCGTCCAGCAGCAGCGCCAGCAGGGTGACGGCGGCGGTCATGGCCAGCCACGGGCCGGTCGCGGGCGTCAGCCAGGCCGACACCCACCGCGGACGGCGCCGACGGGCGGGCGCCCGGACCGCGGCGTCCAACTGCGGGACCAGACCGGCCCGGACGGTGTCCAGCAGCGCGGCGACCTCGGGCGCCTCGGTGACGACCGAGGCCGCCAGCAGCGCCCGGCACGGCGCACAGGTCTCCAAGTGGGCCTCCAGCGCCCACACGGTGTCCGCGGCCATCGCCGCGTCCCCCCGCGCGTAGTCGGCGATGAGCCGCCGGGACGCGTGTTCCGCCGTCATGCCAGTGCCTCCCGCATCGCGATCCGAGCCCGCCGGGCACGGGTCTTGACCGTGCCTTCGGGCAGTCTGAGCAGCACGGCCGTCTCCCGGACGGACAACCCGTCCAGCACCGTGGCCTGCAGCACCTCGCGCAGTTCCGGCGCCAAGCGCCGCAACGCGTCGCCCACGTCACCGCCGACCGTCCCGGCGAGCGCCTCCTCCTCCGCCCCCGGCACCACCGCCCGCTCGGCGGCCGCCATCGGCGGCTCGGCGTGGTGGGCCCGGCGCCGGAACGCGTCGACCAGCCGGCGCGCCGCGATCGTCCACAGCCACCCGACGGCCGAACCGCCCACGGCGCTCCCGGCGAACGCGCCGGCCGCGCGCCACACCGCCAGGTACGTCTCCTGCATGACCTCGGCGACGATCTGCTCGTCCGAGCAGCGACGGCGCAACCGCACCGCCAACCACGGTGACGTCCGGCCGTACAGCTCCTCGAACGCCCCGCGGTCGCCCCTGGCCACCAGCCGGAGGAGGCGTTCCTCGTCCAGCTCGTCCAGTGCTCTCCTGCGTGATCTCACACCAGCCAGACGCCCGATCCAGCGCGCAGGTTCTTGATCCGGCGTGACCTGCGTCACAGTGCGGGTCTCCCCTTCCCCGGAAATGCGAAAAGCCCCCGCCGGTGAACCCGGCGGGGGCTTTTCTGAATGATTGTTCGGCGGCGTCCTACTCTCCCACAGGGTCCCCCCTG
>NZ_JBEZXE010000065.1:0-40988 GCF_040637885.1 Kitasatospora sp. NPDC028055
CCGGTGGAGCGGATGATGCGGGACGCGAAGATCACCCAGATCTACGAGGGCACCAACCAGGTCCAGCGGATCGTGATGGCCCGCAACCTGCCGTAGCCGTCCGGTACTTCGCAACGGCCCCCGACCGCCGCCGTGCGGTCGGGGGCCGTTCGTCGTCCGGCTGTTCGTCCGGCCCTGGTCCGGCTGTTGGTCCGGCTGTTGGTCCGGCGTCCGGCTCTCCTGGACGAACGGGTCGCCGAATGTCATAAATGATCGTCAACTCGTTTGCCGAGCACGATCATTGCTGGAGGCCACGGATCATGAGCAGCACCCCCGAGCAGCGCGCCGACGCCAAGGTCTGGCTGATCACCGGCGCCAACTCCGGCTTCGGCCAGGCGATCGCCGAGGCCGCGCTGGCGGCCGGCGACACCGTCGTCGCGGCGGCGCGCCGCCCCGAGACGCTGGCCGAACTGGCCGCCACCCACCCGGGCCGGCTGGTCCCGGTGCAGCTGGACGTCACCGACCAGGAGCGGATCCCCGCCGTGGTCGCCGAGACCGTGCAGCGGCACGGGCGGATCGACGTGCTGGTCAACAACGCCGGGCGCGGCCTGATCGGC
The DNA here is from genome assembly GCF_040637885.1 of Kitasatospora sp. NPDC028055. NCBI lineage: Bacteria > Bacillati > Actinomycetota > Actinomycetes > Kitasatosporales > Streptomycetaceae > Kitasatospora > Kitasatospora sp. NPDC028055. The sequence continues at coordinate 597 of NZ_JBEZXE010000065.1, forward strand.
GCCGTCGAGGAGACCACCGACGCGGAGCTGCGCGACCTCATGGAGCTGCACTTCTTCGGCCCGGCCGCGCTCACCCGGGCCGTGCTGCCGCACATGCGGGCCCGGGGCACCGGCGCCGTGGTGCAGATGAGCAGCATGGGCGGCCGCTTCTCCTTCCCCGGCGTCGGCGCCTACTCGGCCACCAAGTTCGCCCTGGAGGGGCTGTCCGAGGCGCTGGCCCAGGAGGTGGCCGGCTTCGGGATCAAGGTGCTGGTCGTCGAACCGGGCGCGTTCCGGACCGGCTTCGCGGGCGGTGGCGCGCTGGCCCACTCCGCCCCGATCGAGGCCTACGAGCCGCTGGTCGGCCCGGTCCGTACCGGCCTGCCCGACTCCGACGGCAAGCAGCCGGGCGACCCGGCGAAGGCCGCCGCGGCGATCCTGACCGCACTGGCCGCCGAGCGGACCCCGCTGCGGCTGGCGCTCGGCACCGACGCGGTGGACGCCGTCCTCGGCCACCTGGACGGTGCCCGCCAGGAGGCCGAGGCCTGGGCGGCGGTCGGCCGCGGCACCGACTTCCCGGCCGGGGCCTGATCCCCGCCCGGGCCGCCCGCCGGGTCTGAATCCCCGCCCCGGCGGCCCACCGGGTCTGAATCCCTGCCCCGGCGGCCGCCGGGGAAATTCGGGCGACGGCGGGCAGCCCGGCTGCCTAGGCTGCCCGCCATGTCCGACAAGATCAGCCTCGCCCGGCTCACCCCCGAGAACATCGACGCCGCCCTCGCCCTGCGGGTCCGCCCCGACCAGGAGGGCCTGGTCGCCCCGGTGGCGAAGTCGCTGGCCGAGGCGTACGTGTACGGGGACGCGGCCTGGCCCCGGCTGATCGTGGACGGCGGCCGGCCGGTCGGCTTCGTGATGGCCTTCTTCGACCTCCGCTTCCACCCCGAGCGGCCCGACGACCGCCTCCGTTCCGGCCTGTGGCGCCTGCTGGTCGACGCCGGGCAGCAGGGCGGCGGCTACGGCCGGTTCGCGGTCGAGCAGGTCTGCGCGGAGATCCGCCGCCGTGGCGGCACCCGGGCGACGGTCACCTACCACCCGGGCCCGGACGGCCCCGCCGGGTTCTACGCCCGGCTGGGCTTCCGCCCGACCGGCGAGCTGAGCGGCGGCCAGGCCGTGGCGGAGCTCGAGCTGTAGCCGCGTCGCCCGAGCCCCCTTCGTCCGAGCCCCCTCGCCCGAGCGTGCTCACCCGAGCCCCGTCGCCCGGGACCCCTTCGCCCGAGCCCCGTCGCCCGAGCGCCCTCGCCCGGGCCGGGCCGGCTCAGTCGAGCAGTGCGGCCGCCTGCTCCCGGGCCTGCCGCAGCCACTCGGCGCGCTCGGCGGCGGGGGCGCCGGTGACGGTGCGGAACACCGTCCGCCGTACGTCGGTGACGCCGACGTACGGCAGCACGCAGGCCGCCCAGATCCGCTCCAGCGGGTCGCCGAACTCCTCGCGCTCCCGGGCCTCGGGGGTGTCCGAGGTGTTCAGCACCAGGGCCCGCCCGGCGCGCAGCAGTCCGGCGGGTTCGCCGTCGGCGGTGCCGAGCTTGTACGCGACGCCGGGGACCAGCACCCGTTGCACCCAGCCCGCCAGGACCGCGGGCGGCATGCCCCACCAGTTGGGGTGGATCAGCACCAGGGCGTCCAGGGTGGCCACCTCGGCGCGGTGCGCGGCGAGTTGCGGGTCGGTGGCGGCCCCGGCGTCGTCGACCGTGCCGGTCTCCCCGGCGGTGAGCAGCGGCGCGAACCCGTCGGCGTACAGGTCGTGCGCCCGGACCTCGCAGCCGCGCCCGCGCAGTTCGTCCACAACGGCCTGGTACAGCGCGTGGTTGAAGCTGCCCGGCCGCGGATGCGCCAGGTAGACCCCGATCCGTGTCATGTTCCGCCCCCCTCAGGCTGGTTGGAGGCCGATGCTACTGGTCGGCCGTTCCGGTGGCGGCCTGCGGCCCGCGAGGCGCCCGTCGACCCCGGCACTGTGTGCACACGCACGCAACCTCGGTACGATGAACGGCATGGACCGCGCCGATCTCTCCCTGGGCCCCCTGTCGGAGCAGGACCACGCCTTCTACGGCCTGGTCTGGGCCGGCACCACGCTGGCCGCCCAGGTGGACCGGGAGCTCGCCCGGGTGCACGGGCTGCCGCTGTCCTGGTTCGAGGTGATGCTCTGGCTGGCGGGGCAGCGGGAGCCGGTGGCGGCCTCCGACCTCGGCGCCAAGACCATGCTGAGCCGCAGCCAGGTCTCCCGGGTGGTGGACGCCCTGGCCGGGCGCGGGCTGGTGGCCCGTACGCCCTCGGCCTCGGACGCGCGCTCGGTGCGGATCGAGCTGACCGAGCAGGGCCGTGCGCTCTTCGCCGAGGCGGACGCCACCCGGCGGGCCGTCCTGGCCCCGGTGTTCACCGACCGGCTGGACGCGGAGGACATCGCCGCCCTGGAGACGGTGTGGCGCAAGCTCAAGGCCTGAGCCCGCCGAGGGGGAGGGGGAGGGGCGGGCGGCTACCCGACGCCGGCCGGGCGAGCCGGACGGCCGGATAACACGCCGCCGTGACCTCGCGCCCTACGGGGGTGGCGCGCGACGCGCGGCCGCTCGTGCCATGATCCCTGCATGGGTTCCAACGTTTTCTTCGACATCACCATCAACGACGAGCCGGCGGGCCGCATCGTCTTCAAGCTGTTCGACGACGTCGTCCCGCAGACCGCCCGCAACTTCCGCGAGCTGGCCACCGGCCAGAACGGCTTCGGCTACGAGGGCTCCGGCTTCCACCGTGTGATCCCCGCCTTCATGCTGCAGGGCGGTGACTTCACCAACCACAACGGCACCGGTGGCAAGAGCATCTACGGCGAGAAGTTCGCGGACGAGAACTTCCAGCTCAAGCACGACCGCCCGGGCCTGCTCTCGATGGCCAACGCCGGCCGGAACACCAACGGCTCGCAGTTCTTCATCACCACCATCGTCACCGACTGGCTGGACGGCAAGCACGTCGTCTTCGGCGAGGTCGTCGAGGGCATGGACGTCGTGAAGAAGATCGAGAGCCTCGGCTCGTCGAGTGGCCGCACCTCGGCCACCATCAAGATCGCCAAGTCCGGCGTGGTCGAGTCCGTCTGACCGCAGCCCTCCTGGGCCCTGACGCACACCACCGCCCCGGAGCGGGGAGTCGGATCTGCCGATCTCCCGCTCCGGGGCGGTGGTGTCTCCCGGAGGAGCGTCCCCGGTGGTGCCTCCCGGTGGTGTCTCCTGGAGGTGCGTCCCAGGCCGAAGGGTCGATGCCACCGGCCCACCGGCCCGGGCCCGGCTGGACCGGGTGGAGAATGGCCGGGTGGATCATGAAAACGCGTACGAGGAACTGCCCCCGGCCGTACGGGCGGCCTACCTGGAGCGGATCGGGGTGCCGGACCCCGGGGCGCCCTCGGCGGCGGGCCTGGCGCGTTTGCAGGAGGCCCATCTGCGGGCCGTCCCGTTCGAGAACCTGAGCGTCCACCTCGGCGAGCCGATCGTGCTGGACCCGGCGGCGCTGGTGGCGAAGGTGGTGGACCGTCGGCGCGGCGGTTTCTGCTACGAACTCAACGGCGCCTTCGCCGAGTTGCTGCGCTCGCTGGGGTACCGGGTGAGCCTGCTGGCCGCCCGGGTCTTCGGCGGGGAGCAGCCCGGGCCGCCGTTCGACCACCTGGCGCTGCGGGTCGACCTGGACGAGCCCTGGCTGGCCGATGTGGGGTTCGGCCGGTTCACCCGGCTCCCGGTGCGCCTGGACGGGCGCGCTGAGCAGTCCGACCCGCACGGCACGGCGCTGCTGCGGCCGTACGGCGACGACGGCGACCTGGACGTCCTGCTGGACGGGGTGCCGCAGTACCGGATCGACCGACGCCCGTACCCGCTGGCCGACTTCGTGCCGACCTGCTGGTGGCACGCCACCTCGCCGAAGTCCCCGTTCGCCCGGGGGACCACCTGCTCGATGCTCGCCGCGGACGGCGGCCGGACCACCCTCAACGGCACCCGGCTGGTCCGCACCGCCCCCGACGGCACCCGCACCGAGGAGGAACTCACCGACGCCGCCGCGCTGTCCGCGTACCGCGAGCACTTCGGCATCGTGCTCGACCGGCTGCCGGTGGCCGCCTCCGCCGGAGCGAGCGGCAGCCCGACGGGCCCCGCCTGACGGCCGCCGGGGCCTGTCCGACGGACGGCCCCGGGCGGCTACTTGAACTCGGGCACCGCGGTGTCGTTCTTGAAGGCCTCGAAGACCTGCTTGGACTTGGCCGCGTCCCACTGCACCGCCGACTCGCCGGTCCTGGTGTGGAAGTCGGCGTTGCCGATCGGGACGGTCATGCTCCTGCCGCCGCCGCCGTTGACGTCCTTCATGGCGAGGAAGAGCGAGCCCAGGTCGGTCAGTCCGCAGTCGTCGTCGACGATCAGGGTGCCGAGCGCCGAGTCGACCAGCGGGTAGAAGGTGAACGGGTTGAGCACGGTGCCCGGGGAGGCGGCCTGGTGGGCGAGGGCGCCGAGGAACTTCTGCTGGTTGCGCATCCGGCCGAGGTCCTGGTCGGCCATCTGGTGGCGCTGGCGGACGAAGGCCAGGGCCTGGGTGCCGTTGAGGGTCTGGTCGCCGGCCTTGAGGTCGAGGCCGGAGTCCTTGTCCTTGATGTCCTGGTCGATGTGCAGCTGGACGCCGCCGACGGAGTCGACGATGCCCGCGAACCCGGCGAAGCCGATCTCGGCGTAGTGGTCGATGCGGATGCCGGTGTTCAGTTCGACGGTCTGCACCAGGAGCCGGCCGTTGCCGGTGGCGAAGGCCGAGTTGATCTTCGAGGTGGTGGCCTTGACGGTCTTCCCGGCGCTCGTCCTGAACTCGGGGATCGGCACCCAGGAGTCGCGCGGGATGCTCATCAGCGTGTTCCCGTGGTCCCCGACGTGCAGGATCATCATCGAGTCGCTGCGCTTGCCCTCGACGTCGTGGCCGGTGTGCATGGTGTCCATCTGGGACTCGCTGAGGCCCTCGCGACTGTCGGAGCCGACGATCAGCCAGTTGGTGCCCTTGCCGGCGGCCGGGCGGCCCGGGTAGTCGGCCAGCACGTTCTCGTGGTTGAGCTTGGAGTCCGCCCAGAACCAGGTGGAGACGCCGGTCACCATGACGGCGATCAGCAGGCCGAAGACCGTCCACTTGACGATCCGCCGCCGCGGCCAGCGCCGGGCCTGCGTACCGCCCGGCCGCGCACCGGCGGGGCCGCCGGGACCACCGGGACCACCGGGGCCGCCGGGCCGACCCGGTCCGCTGGGGCCCGGCCGTCCGGGGCCGCCGGGGGTGCCCTGCGGTGGGACGCCGCCGAGGCGGTGCGGCGGTTCCGGCTGCCGGGGGGCGGGCGCGCCGGCCCCGCGCGGGTTGAGGGAGGCCGGCAGCGGTGGCTCGGACGCTGCGCCGCCGCCGTTGCCTCCATAGGGGTTGCCTCCGCCGCCCGGGCGGCCCTCCTGCCACGTGTTCATGCCGTCGAGGATGCCCGACCCCGGTCCGGCTGACTCCCCCCGGGGGTCCCGGCCGGGCCTCTTGTAGCAGTTTTGATGCACGTACCGGATCGTTCCGGCGTGAAACGCGCCCGTCACCGTCGTTCCGGCTGCCGAAACGATTCTTGACCGGTTCGAACGCACCGTGTTTGCATTTCGACATGGATCAGAGTTGGGCACTCACGCGTCGGCGCCACGTCGACCTCCAGCGTGTGTCCGGTTCGCTCTGTCGTCGTTGAAGCGCGCCCGTCGAGACCACCGACCCGCTTCCAGCCAGAGGTGAACCCATGGCCACCGTCCTGTCCGTTTCCGGCTCCCCGTCCGCCACCTCCCGTACCACCCGGCTGCTGCGCCACGTCGACGCGCGCCTGGTGGACCGCGGCCACCACGTCATCCCCTTCGAGGCCCGCAGCCTGCCCGCGCAGGCCCTGCTGTCCGGCGACTTCGACCACCCCGGGATCGTCGCCGTCACCGAGCTGTTCGCCCGCGCCGACGGCGTCGTCATCGGCACCCCCGTCTACAAGGCCGCCTACTCGGGCCTGCTCAAGGCCCTGCTCGACGTGCTCCCGCAGTACGCGCTGGCCGGAAAGGCCGTCCTGCCGCTGGCCACCGGCGGCTCGCCCGCGCACGTCCTCGCCGTCGACTACGCGCTGCGCCCGGTGCTCAGCTCGATGGGCGCCGGCCACATCACCCAGGGCTGGTTCGTGCTCGACCGCCACATCACCGCCGGGGAGGACGGCCGGACCCTCGTCGAGTGCGAGACCGACGCCCAACTCGTCCCCGTCGTGGAGGGGTTCGCCGACGCCCTGGAACGGCTGGCCGCACCGGTGCTGACCGGCTGACCCGCCGTCGGCCCGACCCCGTACGGGGCGCCCCCGAGAAGGCTCGCGGCACCCCCTAGGGGAAAGGGGTGCCGCACCCGTAGAACCTTGGTTGCAGCGCTTCATTCCGACGGAGGACGAGCCGTCCGGGACCGGCTCCTAACGTGGTTCCTACATCCCCGCCCCACACAAGGCGGCCCGATCCGATCGGGTCCGCCGGCCGACCGCGTCGGGAGGGTGGGGGTCGACGGGTGGGCCACTTCTTAGGAGACTCCAGTGACGACGGCAGCAGCCGTGTACGACCCCCAGCTTCCCGGCGGAGCGTCCGCCGTCGCCGCCTCGGCCCGCCAGGTGACCAAGGCCTACGGTTCGGGCGAGACCAAGGTGACCGCGCTCGACGCGGTCGACGTGGACATCCAGCGCGGCCGTTTCACCGCGATCATGGGCCCCTCCGGCTCCGGCAAGTCGACCCTCATGCACTGCCTGGCCGGGCTGGACACGGTCACCAGCGGTCAGATCCGGATCGGCGACACCGAGATCACCGGCCTCAAGGACAAGCAGCTGACCCGCCTGCGCCGGGACAAGATCGGCTTCATCTTCCAGGCGTTCAACCTGCTGCCGACCCTGAACGCGCTGGAGAACATCACGCTGCCGATGGACATCGCCGGCCGCAGACCCGACCAGGCCTGGCTGGACCAGGTGGTGGAGACCGTCGGCCTGGCCGGCCGGCTCAAGCACCGCCCCACCCAGCTCTCCGGCGGCCAGCAGCAGCGCGTCGCGGTGGCCCGCGCCCTGGCCGCCCGCCCCGAGATCATCTTCGGTGACGAGCCCACCGGGAACCTGGACTCCCGGGCCGGCGCCGAGGTGCTGACCTTCCTGCGCCGCTCGGTGGACGAACTGGGCCAGACCATGGTCATGGTCACCCACGACCCGGTCGCCGCCGGCTACGCGGACCGCGTGCTCTTCCTCGCCGACGGCGTGATCGTCGACGAGATGCACGCGCCGACCGCCGACTCCGTCCTCGAACGCATGCGCCGTTTCGACGGCAAGCGCACCAGCTGAGCGGCGGGACGACGAAACCATGCTGCTCAAGACCTCACTGCGGAGCTTCTTCGCCCACAAGGGCCGGATGGCGCTCTCGCTGATCGCCGTCGTGCTGTCGGTCGCCTTCGTCTCCGGCACCCTGGTGTTCTCCAACACCGCCACCAGCACCTTCTCCAAGCTGTTCGCCGCGACCGCCTCGGACGTCTCGGTCCAGCCGCCCAAGCCGGCCGAGGACGAGGACCCGCAGCCGGGGAACAAGCCCGCCACCGTCCCGGCCGCGCTCGCCCAGCAGGTCGCCGCGCTGCCCGGCGTGAAGACCGCCGTCGGCCAGGTCATGGTCGGCAACGCGATCCTGGTCAACCCGGCCACCGACAAGCTGGTCGGCCCGACCAGCGGTGCACCCACCCTGGTCGGCAACTGGACCGACACCCCGCGCAACGCGGTGAAGCTCACCTCCGGGCACGTCCCGCAGGGCTCCGGCGAACTGGTGCTGGACGCGGACACCGCCAAGAAGGCCGAGCTGGCCGTCGGCGACCGGATCCGGGTCGACAACGCGGGCGGCCGGCACCCGTTCACGATCGTCGGCATCGCCACCTTCACCACCACCAACCCCGGTGCGGCGCTGGCCTTCCTGGACACCCCGACCGCCCAGCAGGTGCTGCTCGGCGAGCCGGCCTACACCTCCGTCGAGGCCTACGGCGACGGCAGCCGCACCGACGACCAGCTCAAGGCCGACGCCCTCGCCAAGGTCGGCGGCGGCTACCAGGTCAAGACCGCGGCCGAGCAGAAGGACGAGAACACCAAGGCCATCGGCAGCGGCCTCGACTTCATGAAGTACGCGATGCTCGGCTTCGCCGGGATCTCGCTGATCGTCGGCGGCTTCCTGATCATCAACACCTTCTCGATGCTGGTCGCCCAGCGCACCCGTGAGATCGGCCTGCTGCGCGCCATCGGCGGCAGCCGCGCCCAGGTGAACGGCTCGGTGCTGGTCGAGGCGCTGATCCTGGGCGTGCTCGGCTCGACCCTCGGGGTGGCGGTCGGCCTCGGCGTCGCCGTCGGCCTGATCAAGCTGATGAACGCGATCGGCATGGACCTCAAGGCCAGCGACCTGGTGATCGGGCCCGACGTCTTCGTGGCCGGCTACGCGGTCGGCATCCTGATCACCGTCGTCGCCGCCTGGATCCCGGCCCGCCGGGCCAGCCGGATCGCCCCGATGGCCGCCCTGCGCGACCACGGCACCCCGGCCGAGGCCCGCTCCAACGTCGTCCGGACGATCCTCGGCGTGCTGCTCACCGGCGGCGGTGCCGGCCTGCTGGTGCTCGCCGGCCAGGCGGACAAGGCGGGCACCGGCGGGCAGCTCCTGGGCCTGGGCCTGCTGCTCACCCTGATCGGCTTCGTGGTGCTCGGCCCGCTGCTGGCCACCGTCGTCATCAAGGTGCTCGGCGCCCTGCTCCCGGCCCTGTTCGGGCCCTCCGGCAAGCTCGCCCAGCGCAACGCGATGCGCAACCCGCGCCGGACCGGTGCCACCGCCGCCGCGCTGATGATCGGTCTGGCGCTGGTGATCGGCTCCTCGGTGTTCAGCTCCTCGGCCGTCACCTCGGCGAGCGAGCAGATCGACCGCTCGGTGGGCGTGGACTACATCATCTCCGGCGGCCCGACAGGCGTCACCGGGGAGATGATCGACGCGGTGAAGCGGACCCCGGGCATCGACCACGTCACCACCCAGGTCGGGTTCGACAACGGGCGGATCCGGCTGGCCGACGGACAGAAGGCGCGGACCAGGCTGACCGCGGTGCCGGCCGGCTTCTTCGGCACCGACTTCCACGCCACGGCCGTCGCCGGCTCGGTGGACTCGATCGGGACCGGCTCGCTGGGGATCGGCGAGACCTTCGCCAAGGACCACAACCTGAGGCTCGGCGACCAGGTCACCGTCGACTACGGCAGCGGCCGCACCCAGCAGCTCCCGGTCGGCGTGGTCTTCAAGAAGGGCGAGCTGTTCGGGGACGGCTCCTTCGTCGGCCTCGACACCGCGACCAAGGTGGTCCCGGCCGCCGACCAGACGGTCGGAACCTTCTTCGCCAAGGCCACCCCGGGCACCGACGTCGCCAAGACGCTCACCGCCCTGGAGGACGCGCTGCGGCAGTACCCGCAGCTGACCGTCAAGGACCAGGCCGGCTACAAGGAGCTGGTGCAGTCCCAGGTCAACACCCTGCTCTACCTGATCTACGGCCTCGTCGGCCTGTCGATCACCGTCGCGGTGCTCGGTGTGGTCAACACCCTGGCCCTCTCGGTGGTGGAGCGGACCCGGGAGATCGGCCTGCTGCGGGCGATCGGGCTCTCCCGTCGCCAGCTGCGCCGGATGATCCGGCTGGAGTCCGTGGTGATCGCCCTGTTCGGCGCCGTGCTCGGCACCGGGCTGGGCCTGGCCTGGGGCGTCACCGCCCAGCGGGTGCTGCGGGACCAGGGCCTCGGGACGCTCTCCGTCCCGACCACCACGGTCGTCGTGACGCTGGTCTCCTCGGTGGTGATCGGTCTGGTCGCCGCCCTCGTACCGGCCTTCCGGGCCGGACGGATGAACGTCCTCGCGGCCATCGCGACGGACTGACCCGGCGACGGGGGACGTCGGGTCACCCCACGGGGGAACGGGGGGAAACGGGGGGAACGGGGGCGGGGGCCGGGTGCGCACGAGCACCCGGCCCCCGCGCCGTGCGTGCCGTCCGCCGTTCACCGGGCCCGCCGAACCCACCCCGAATCTGCACGCTTCCCCCGCCGATTCGGGCCCGGGCGCCCGGGGCGGTACGGTGATCCCGATCACGGCACCGGCGCCGCCCTCCAGGGGTGCTCGGAGCCACCGGACCGGGACAAGACGGATATGCGTCGACACCGGTACGGTTGGCCCCGATGAACACCAAGGCTGCTGAGGAGCTGCCGGCTGTTTCCGTGATCATGCCGGTGCTCAACGAGGAACGACACCTGCGCACGGCGGTCCGGCGCATCCTGGACCAGGACTACCCCGGACCGATGGAAGTGGTGATCGCCCTCGGCCCCTCCACCGACCGCACCGCCGAGATCGCGGCCGAGCTGGTGGCCGAGGATCCGCGGGTGCGCACGGTGGAGAACCCCACCGGCCGCACTCCCGCGGGGCTGAACGCCGCGATCCGGGGCTCGCAGAACCCGATAGTCGTACGGGTGGACGGCCACGGGCTGCTCACGCCCGGCTACATCGCCACCGCGGTCCGGCTGCTCGGCGAGATGGACGCCGCCAACGTCGGCGGCATCATGCACGCCGAGGGCGAGACCGAGTGGGAGAACGCGGTCGCGGCCGCGATGACCTCCAAGATCGGTGTCGGCAACGCGGCCTTCCACACCGGCGGCCTGGCCGGCCCGGCGGACACCGTCTACCTCGGGGTGTTCCGGCGCGAGGTGCTGGAGCGGCTCGGCGGCTACAACGAGGAGTTCATCCGCGCCCAGGACTGGGAGCTGAACTACCGGATCCGCCAGGACGGCGGGCTGGTCTGGTTCACCCCGCAGTTGAAGGTGACGTACCGGCCGCGGCCGTCCGTCAAGGCGCTGGCCAAGCAGTACAAGGACTACGGCCGGTGGCGCCGGGTGGTCACCCGCTACCACCGGGGCTCGGTCAACCTGCGCTACCTGGCCCCGCCGAGCGCGCTGCTCGCGGTGGTGCTCGGCCTGGTGCTGGGCGTCGCCGTCCACCCGGCCTTCCTCGCGGTGCCCGGCGTCTACCTGCTGGGCATCCTCGGCGGTGCCGCCGTCGAGGGCCGCGGCCTGTCGTTCCGGGCCAAGGCGCTGCTGCCGGTGGCGCTCGCGACCATGCACCTGAGCTGGGGCTTCGGCTTCATCACCTCGCCCCGCTCGCTGGCCCGCCGGGTGATAAGGAGCGTCGGCCCGTCCTCGAAGGACGTGCTCTCCCGGGCGAGTTGACGGCCGGACCGGCTACCGTCGGTCCGCATGGGGACAGTTGAGGACGGTGCGGCCGCGGCCCGGATCGAGCCGGGCGCGGACGTCGACGAACGGGCCGTGCTCGGCGCCGGGACGCGGGTCTGGCACCTCGCCCAGGTCCGCGAGGACGCGGTGGTCGGCAGCGACTGCGTGATCGGCCGCGGCGCCTACCTCGGGCCGGGCGTGCGGATCGGGGACCGGGTCAAGGTCCAGAACCACGCGCTGGTGTACGAGCCGGCGGTGGTCGAGGACGGGGTGTTCATCGGCCCGGCCGCCGTGCTGACCAATGACCGCCATCCGCGCGCGGTCACCCCCGACGGCCGGCTCAAGGGCCGACCGGACTGGCACGCGGAGCCGGTGACGCTCCGCCAGGGCTGCTCGATCGGCGGCCGCGCGGTGCTGGTCGCCGGGGTGACGGTCGGCCGCTGGGCGCTGGTCGCGGCCGGCGCCGTGGTGCACCGGGACGTCCCGGACTTCGCCCTGGTGGCCGGGGTGCCCGCCCGCCGGATCGGCTGGGTCGGCCGGGCCGGCGAACCGCTCGGCCCGTCCGGCCAGGGGCTCTGGACCTGCCCGCGCACCGGCGAGCGCTACCGCGAGACGGACGGAACCCTCGCCCCGGTGTAACTACTTGGCGCACACGTCGACGTCGTCCGCCTGCACTCGCTGGAGGTCCTTCGGGGCCTCGGTCGGCTGCTGCGCGGGGGCCGTCAGGACGTCCTTGCCGAGGACCACCAGCAGCGGGTCCTTCGGGCCCGCCTTCGGGTTGGGCTTCACAGCGTCGGCGGGCAGTCCGAGGGCGGCGGCCAGCGCCGCGGCCTCGGCCTCCTGGCCGGCCGGGTGGGACACCGTGGTGGTCGCGGCCGGGGGCGCGTCGGAGCCGACCGCGGCCTTGGCGAAGCCCTTGCCCTTGAGCTTCTCCACCGTCGGCCCGGACTGTCCGCGCGTCCCGCTGCCGTTGCGCACCGTCACCTGGACGCCCTTGGGGTCCACCGCCGGGGCGGTGGTGCTCGGCGCGGCCGAGGCCTCCGGGGGCGCGGCAGGCGCGGCCGGAGCGGCGGAAGCGGCGGAAGCGGCGGAAGCGGCCGTCTCGGTCAGCGAGCGGTCGCCCGCGATCATCGAGAACACCTGTCCGGCGTCCGGCTGGCGCAGGATCAGCCGGTCCTTGTCGCTGGGGTCGTCCAGCACCGGGACGGTGGTGAAGGTGATGTTCTTGGTGTCCACCTTGCTGATGTCCTGGGCCAGGTTCTTGAGCTTGTCGACGCTGCCGATGCCGGAGTCCACGGTGAGCGCCTTGGTGGCGGCGTCCGCGAGCTGGTAGAGCTTGCTCGGGCTGGTCAGGGTGTCGTCGCTCTTGATCTTGCGGATCATCGAGCTGATGAACTGCTGCTGGAGCGGGATCCGGGTGAGGTCACCGCCGAAGCCGACCGCGTGCCGGGTGCGGACGAAGGCCAGCGCCTCCTCGCCCTGGACGACGTGGCGGCCCTTGGCCATCCTGAGGTGCGAGTCCTTGTCGTCGATGTCCTTGGCCGCGCAGACCTCGACCCCGCCGACGGCGGTGGAGAGCGTCTTCACCGCCTCGAAGTCGACCTGCACGAAGTGGTCGACCCGGATGCCGGTCAGCTTCTCCACCGTCTTCCAGGTGCAGCCCGCGTCGCGCCCGCCCTGGCCGAGGCTGTTGTTGAACATGTCCCGCGCCGTGCCCGGGATCTTCCTGCCCTTGTCGTTCTGGCACTCCGGTATCGGCACCATCAGGTCGCGCGGGATGCTGACCACGGTCGCGTTGGAGCGGTCCTTGGCGACGTGGAACAGCAGGGTGGTGTCGGCGTGCCCGGTGCTGCCCTCGTCGCCGTACTCGCGGCCGAGGCCCTGCCGGCTGTCGGTGCCGATCACCAGGATGTTCAGCGCGTCCCCGGCGGCCTTGGGCCGCTCCTCCTCGCTGCCCAGCTGGACCTTGACCGAGGTCAGGTTGCTGTTGAAGTGCTGGTACAGGTAGTAGGCCCCGCCGCAGCCGGCGACCATCACCAGGGCGCCCGTCCCCGCCGTCCACTTGAGCACCCGGCGGCGGCGCTGCCGCTTGGCGGCCGCGGCCCGGCGCTTGGCCTCCCGTCGACTCTCCCCGCTGAACCGACCGGTGTTCGTTTCGTCCTGCTGCACGGGGATTCCCTACGTCCGGCCGGTCACGGAGGCCGACCCGTCGGGCGACGGGTCGATCCGGACACACTAGACGAGCCGAACGGGGGAATTGTTCCGAGTGTGAGCTCAGTCATGTTTGAGCAATGAAAAAGCAAAGCCCAGCGGCGAGTTCAGTGCTGGGCGCAGGCGTCCACGTCCGCGGTGCGTCCCTCGAAAGTGGGCGAGGCGCCCGCCGAGGGTGACGCCGTGGCCCGGTCGGAGCCGGCCCCCGCCCCCGCCCCCGGATCCGGCGCGGGCGCCGAACCGGGCGGCCGGAGGGCCAGCGGCCGGTCGGCCCGCAGCGCGTCGAACAGCTGGGTGGTCTGCGGCTGGACGAACTCGTCCCGGTCCGAGTCGTAGCGGTACGGGCGGCGCGGCGCCGTCAGGAACACCACGTCCCGGGAGGGGATGCCGCGCAGGTCCTGGGTGAGGTCGTACAGCGCGCCGAGCGAGGACAGGCCGCCGTCCGCCTTCACCGAGGAGGTGGCCGCGTCCAGCACCGGCCACAGCTTGGCCGGGTTCAGCAGCACCCCCTGCGACTGCACCTTGCGGATCAGCGAGGCCAGGAACTGCTGCTGGCGGCCCATCCGCTGGGTGTCGCTGCCGTCGCCCAGGCTCTCCCGGGCCCGGACGTAGCCGAGCGCCTGCTCGCCGTGCAGCAGCTGACGGCCGGCCGGGAGGTCCAGCTTGGCGTCCTTGTCGTGGATCGGCTGCGGCACGCACACCTCGACCCCGCCGATCGCGTCCACCATCGTCTTGAAGCCGCTGAAGTCGAGGATCACGTAGTGGTCGATCCGGATGCCGCTCAACTGCTCGACGGTGCGGATCGAGCAGGCCGGACCGCCCAGCTCGAACGCCCAGTTGAACTGCATCGTCCCCGGCTTGCTGCGGCTGCCGTCCGGCTTCTCGCAGGAGGGCACGGTGACCATCACGTCGCGCGGGACGGAGACCGCCGTCGCGTGCTTCCGGTCGCCGGCCAGGTGCAGCAGGATGGTGGTGTCCGAGCGCTGGGCACCGGCCTCGCCGCCGTAGGAGGAGTTCGAGCCGGAGCGGTCGTCACTGCCGATCAGCAGGATGTTCTCGGCGCCCTCGGCCCCCGCCGCCCGGCTCGGGCGCTCGGCCTCCAGCTCGGCGAGCAGCCGGTCGGTGGCCGAGTCCGTCCTGATGTTGCCGTCCAGCTTGCGGTAGGCGATCCAGAGCAGCACACCGGTGGCGACCAGCAGGAACGCGACGGCGCCGGCGGTGATCATCAGCCACCGCCGGCGCCTTCGCGGGCGTCCCGGTCCGCTCGGGGGAGCGTGCTCCGGGGGAGTCTGGTCGGTCGGGGGGTGCTCGGTGTCGTCCTCGGCCATGGCAGGGATCCCTACCCGCCGGGACCGTCCCGGGGTCAGCCGAGGCGCACAGTCACCCGTTCGGATTCGGAGCGCTTCTCCCACTGCCCGGCGTCCAGCCCCTGGGAGTTGCGGCACAGCACCACCGAGGCGCCGGCCGCCAGCGGGGCCAGCAGGCCGGCCTCCAGGCCCGTCCAGTCGTCGAAGGAGAGGGTGGACATCACCCGGTCCCCGGGCTTGAGGCCGATCCGCGCGGCGCCCTCCCGGGCCAGCGCGACGGTCTGCTCGCCGGTCAGTTTCAGCGGCAGCCCGTCCACCGAGGTCTCCAGCGCCTGCCCGTCCGGGGCGACGGGGGAGTACGGCGCGAAGCGGTCGCCCTGGCCGGGCACCTCGGCGGCGTAGTCCAGGAAGCCGTCCGGGCGGTGCGGGAAGCGGCCGCCGAGCGGGCGCAGGGCGAGCGCGACCCGCTCGCCCCCACAGGCCTGGGCGGCCTCCAGGCCGTCCGGACCGCTCACCACCAGGTCGGCGTCGGCCGGGTCGCCGGCCGGCACCGCCGTCACACCGACGGACCAGCAGGCCAGCAGCCAGACGGCGCTCTGCCAGTGCGCGGGCAGCAGCAGCACGGCGCGGTCGTCCGGACCGGCGTTCAGCTCGTCCTGGAGGAGGTTGGCGGTCTTGGCGACCCAGTTGTCGAAGGTCCGGGCGGACAGCTCCACCCGTTCGCCGGTGGCGTCGTCGTAGAAAGTGACCAGCGGGGCCGCGGGATCGACCGAAGGGGTGCCGCCGCGCAGGTATGCGTGCAGCAGCTCGACGGGGGTGCGGGCATCGGCAGCGAATGGCGCAGTCATGGTGCGCCCCAGCCTACGGCCTTCGGGTGGCAGGCCGGGAGGGGTGGCCGAGCGGGCGCGGGGCGGCGTGGCGGGCGGTCCGGTTTGCGGTGACGATCCCCTTCATGCACCTCTCCATCAAGGCCGCGCGCCTCCCGTTCCCGGCCGCGCTGCTCGCCGGCTGCACCGCCGCCCTGCTGCTCCAGCCCGCTCCCGCCGCCTCCGCCGTGCCCCTTGCCCCCGGTGGCGAGCACCGTGACTTCCCCGGCGGCGGCCGGACCGTCTCGCTCCGGCTCCCCGACGGGCACGGGCTCCCGGCGAGCACGACCGGGCCCTTCGAACTCCTCGGCGTCGGCTGGGACGGACCGGCCGGAGCGCTGGGCGGCGGCAGCCTCCGGGTCCGCACCCGGGACGCGGGCACCGGCCGCTGGAGCGACTGGCACACCCTGGAGACCGACACCGACGACGGCCCCGACCGCGCCCCGCACGGCGCCACCGCCCCGCTGTGGACCGGCCGCAGCGACGGCGTCGCCGTCGAGTTCCGGCCCGGCCCGGCCGGACCGCCGCCCGGACTGCGGCTCGACCTCGTCGACCCCGGCGCCGGCGCACCCGCCCCGGCCGCCACCCGGACGGTGCCCGCGGCACCCGCCGCCGAGGACGGCCACCAGGCGCCGCGCCCGGCGATCGTCACCCGGGCCGGCTGGGGCGCCGACGAGTCCCTGCGCGACCCGGGCTTCGAGTACACCGGCCCGGTCCGCGAGGTCTTCGTCCACCACACCGCGACCGCCACCGACTACGCCTGCTCCGACGCCCCCCGGGTGATCAGGGGCATCTACCAGTACCACGTCAGGACCAGCGGCTGGCGGGACATCGGCTACAACTTCCTGGTCGACCGCTGCGGCACGATCTACGAGGGCCGGGCCGGCGGCGTCGACCAGCCCGTCCACGGCGCCCACACCCTCGGCTTCAACACCGACTCCTCCGGCGTCGCCGCGATCGGCACCTACGTCGACGCCACCCCGCCGCAACCCCTCCTCGACAGCCTCGCCGCGATCGCCGCCTGGAAGCTCGGCCTCACCGACCGGCCCGCCGACGGCCGCACCAGACTGACCTCCGCCTCCGACGCCAGCCGCTACCCCAAGGGCACGGTCGTCGACTTCGACGCGATCTCCGGCCACCGCGACGCCTTCAACACCGAATGCCCCGGCAAGGCCCTCTACGCCCGGCTCCCCGAACTCCGCACGGCCGCCGCCCTGCTCCAGAGCAGCTGAACCTTCCGCAACGAGCTTTGGCGCCCGCCCTCGAACTCCTGCCCCCGCCCCACGTATCGTTCATGGCCTCAGGCACCCCAGGAGGCGACGGCAGTGACGGGCGGCGAAGCGGTACGGCGCTGGCGGCCGGGCTTCCCGCTCGACCCGGTCCGGACCCTGCTGCCGCTGCGCCGGGGCCCCGCCGACCCCTCGTACCGCACCACCGGCGACGGCGCCGTCTGGCGCGCCTCCCGCACCCCGGCCGGCGTCGGCACCCTGCGGGTGCTGCCGCGCCCCGGTGCGGGCGAGGTGGAGGCGACCGCCTGGGGCCCGGGCGCCCAGTGGCTGCTGGACCGGCTGCCCACCCTGCTCGGCGCCGAGGACCACCCGGAGGCGCTGGTGCTGCCCCCCGGCCCGCTCCGGGACGCCCAGCGCCGCACCATCGGGGTGCGGCTCACCAGGACCGGCCTGGTCCTGGAGTCGCTCGTCCCCGCGATCCTGGAACAGAAGGTCACCACCGACGAGGCCTACCGCGCCTGGCGCACCCTGCTGCGCGACTTCGGCACCCCGGCCCCCGGCCCGGCCGAGGGCATGCGGGTGGCTCCGTCGGCCCGCGACTGGGCGATGATCCCGAGCTGGGAGTGGCACCGCGCGGGCGTCGACCCCAAGCGCTCGGCCACGGTCCAGCGCGCCGTCCGGCTGGCCCCCCGCCTGGAAGAGGCCTCCACCATGGCCCACGAGGAGTCCTTCGCCCGCCTGACGGCCGTCCCGGGCATCGGCACCTGGACCGCCGCCGAAACCCTCCAGCGCAGCAACGGCGACCCGGACGCCGTCTCGGTCGGCGACTTCCACCTCCCCAACCTGGTCGGCTGGGCCCTGGCCGGCCGCCCCCGCAGCGACGACGCCCAGATGCTCGCCCTGCTGGAGCCCTACCGCCCCCACCGCCACCGCCTCTGCCGCCTCCTCCTCGCCACCGGCACCCACGCCCCCCGCTACGGCCCCCGCCTCACCCCCAACGACCACCGAACCCGCTGACCCGAAGCCCGCCCCGGTGTACGCAGTGATGTGTACGCTGGATTCATGGCTGACGCAATGAACATCCGTGAGGCCCGTGCCCACCTCGCCGAGGTGGTCAGCCGGGCGGAGGCCGGCGAGATCACCGTGATCACGCGCAAGGGCGAGCGCGTCGGGGCGTTCGTGCCGATCGAGATCCTCGACGCCATAGAGGAGGCGGAGGACGAGCTCCTCGCCCGGGAGGCGCGCAAGCACCTGGACGAACCGACCGTCACCATGGCCGAGCTGATGGCGGACCTGTTCGGACCGCCCGCGGACTCCACGGGGAGCGCTGCGTGAAGTACGCCTTCGGCTTCACCTCGCACGCCCGACGGCAGCTGCGCGCGATCGGCCGGCTCGAGGCGATGCGGATCCTCACGGCACTCACCGCGTTGGGGGACGACCCGTTCGCGGTCGGACCGGACGTCAAGAAGCTGACCGGTAACGACGGCCTCTACCGGCTCCGGGTCGGCGACTTCCGGGTGGTCTACCAGGTTCGCGGCGATGTGCTGCTGATCCTCGTCGTCCACGTCGGCAATCGCCGCGACGTCTACCGCGGCCTCTGACGCGTCACCGCACCACGACGAACGCCTCGGCGCCCCGTTCCGCCCGGACCTTCGGCGCCTCCGCCGGCCGCCCCACCGCCACGGCCCCCATCGGGTCCCACCCCTCCGGCAGATCCAACACCGCCCGAACGGTGTCACGGCAGAACATCGTCGAGGACACCCAGGCGGAGCCGTACCCCTCACCCGTGAGCGCGACCAGCAGGTTCTGCACGGCGGCCCCCATGGCCACCGTGAACATCTCCCGTTCGGCCGCGGCCCGCCGCGGGTCCGGGTAGTCGTGCGAGCCGTCCATCACCAGGCACGGCACCACCAGGTACGGCGCGTCGCGCAGCACGTTCCCGCGGGCGGTGCGGCGGGCGATCCGGGCCTCGTCCCAGCCGTCGAGCTCGCGGAGGTCGCGCTGCCAGGCGCCGAGCATCGCGTCCAGCAGCCGTACCCGGGTCTCGGCGGACTCCAGCAGCACGAACCGCCAGGGCGTGGTGTGGTGCGGGGCCGGCGCGGTGACGGCGGCGGCCACCGCGCGCCGGACGGCGGCCGGGTCGACCGGGTCGGCGGTGAAGGCGCGGACGGTGCGCCGCAGGGTGACGGCCTGGCGCAGCGCCTCGGAGGTGCCGAGCCGGAACATGTCGTCCGCGGCGGGCCGTACCAGCGGCCGGGTGCCGGCGCCGTCCTCGGCGGTGACCAGGTGGCCGAGCCCGCGCACGACGGCGACCGGGACGCCGCTGGCCTTGCCCTTGACGAGGTCGCCGGCGGCCGCGAGTTCGTCGGCGGTCGCGGTGACGGTGAGCACCAGTTCGTTGCCGTGGCTGTCGGTGCGCCCCCGGTGGTCCTCCAGGACGGACAGTCCGGCGGCGCCGATCGCGACGTCGGTGAGCCCGTTGCGCCAGGGCCGGCCGAAGGTGTCGGTGACGACGACGGCGAGCCGGTGGCCGGTGAGCTGCTGGAGCCGGGCGCGCAGCGCGCGGGCCGAGGCGTCCGGGTCCTCGGGCAGCAGCAGCACGGTGCCGGGGGCGGTGTTGGAGGCGTCGACCCCGGCGGCGGCCATGACGAAGCCGTTGCGGTTCTCGACGATCCGGGCCGGTCCGCGCCGGGCGACCACCCGGACGGTCTCGGCGTCGATCGCGGCGTCCCGGTCGGCGGCGTGCAGCAGCCGGCCCTCGGCCTTGCTGACGATCTTCGAGGTGACCAGCAGGATGTCGCCGTCGCGGTACGTCCCGGCCTTGGCGATCAGCTCGCCGAGGTCGGCGCCGGCCTCGATCTCGGGGATGCCCCGGACCGGAAGGATCTCGATCGTCACGCGCGGACCTGCTCGGCCAGCGCCAGCGCCGCCCGGGCCATCTCGGCGGTGGCCTCGACGTCGGTCATCAGCAGCGGGACGGCCCGGCAGGCGATCCCGGCGGCCTCGACGGCGGCCACCGCGTCCTGGTCGGCGGTGTCGACGAGCCAGCCGTCGATGAGTTCGGAGCCGTAGTTCAGCGCGACCGCCTCGGCGGTGGCCTCGACGCCGACGGCGGCGAGCACCTTGTCGGCCATGCCCCGTACCGGCGCCCCGCCGATGATCGGGGAGAGCCCGACCACCGGTGCCGGGGCGGCGGCGACGGCGTCCCGGATGCCCGGGACGGCGAGGATGGTGCCGATCGAGACGACCGGGTTGGACGGCGGGAAGAGGATGACGTCGGCCTCGGCGAGGGCCTCCAGCACGCCGGGCGCGGGCTTGGCGGTGTCCGCGCCGACCGGGATGATCGCCTCGGCGTCGACGGCGGCGTGCAGCCGGACCCAGTACTCCTGGAAGTGGACGGCCCGGGTGCCCTGCTCGTCGGTGATCCGCACGTGGGTCTCGACCCGGTCGTCGCTCATCGGCAGCAGCCGCACGCCGGGCTTCCAGCGCACGCACAGCGCCTCGGTGACCTGGCTGAGGCTGTACCCGGCGGTGAGCATCTGGCTGCGCACCAGGTGGGTGGCGAAGTCCCGGTCGCCGAGCCCGAACCACTCGGGGCCGACGCCGTACTCCTTCATCTCGGCCTTGATCGACCAGGTCTCGTCGGTCCGGCCCCAGCCCTGTTCCTCGTGGATTCCGCCGCCGAGGGTGTACATCACGGTGTCGAGGTCGGGGCAGACCTTGAGTCCGTAGAGGTGGATGTCGTCGCCGGTGTTGCCGATGACGGTGATCTCGTCCTGCGGTCCGACCGCCGCGAGGAGTCCGCGCAGGAAGCGCGCCCCGCCGATCCCGCCTGCCAGTGCCACGATGCGCATGGGGTCATCCTGCCACGGTCGGACTCTTCGTCAGGCCTCGGTCAACGCCGCTCGGACTCCGCCGCGTGCGCGTGCTGCTCCGGGACGGCGGTGGTGGTGCCGTACTGGTTCATCGCGGTCAGGCCCGGGGTGTAGAGGTGGATGGAGACGGCGGGTTCGAGCGCGCCGTTGACCACCTCGTGCAGGTAGCCGGAGGAGAACACCCGCTGCCCGCCGGGGCGCAGGGTGCGGGCTCCTTCACCGGCGTGGGTGAGCGAGCGTTCGGTCAGTTCGCCCCGGACGACGGTCATCACGCCGGAGGACTCGCCGTGGTCGTGGAAGCCGCTGCTCTGGCCGGGCAGCCAGCTGAGCAGCCAGACCTCGTAGTCGGGGCCGGTCTCCAGGCGGGCGTACCAGCGGGTGAGCGCGTCGTAGCGGACCAGCGGTTCCCAGCGGGAGCGGTCGGCGGCGATCTCGCGGACCAGCCGGGCGTACCCGGCGACGGTGGTGGGGTGCTCGGGCAGGTCGGTGCGGGCGAGGTGGGGGAAGGCGAGCGGGTCGCCGGCGATGGAGACGTCGCTGAGGCCGTCGGCCCAGCGGTGCGGGTCGCCGTGGCGGGGGGTGTGGGCGGCGGCGAGGCCGCGGCGGGCGTGCTTGTTGCGGTCGCGGTTCCGCTTGCGGATGCGGGTCGTGCGCACGGGAGTCGTCCTCGGATGGCTCGGCTGGTCGGGGAGCAGCCGGATCCGGGATGTCCTGGGGCGGGAGTCGCGGGCGGCCTCTGTGCTTCCTGGGCGGCGCGCGGTGGGACGCGGGCGCCTAGATACAGCAGGAACAGAGGCGACAACAGGAGTTCGCGGCACGGCGGAGCGTGGAACCGCTCCGGGGGCTGGCGAACTCTGACATAGGGGAAAGGAGACCGCATCCGCGGGGGTGGTGTCAAACCGAAGGGTGCGGCATTCGAGTGGATTAGGTCAGGATCTTTCCCGGATGGGGTGATTCATCACTCTCTATGTTTCGATGGGAAGATCGCCGGGAAGGCAGGCCGATGACCGGCCTGTCACGATGACTGAGCGTCATTCCGCGAGTCATTGCGGGCGTTTCGATGTCGCCCGGGGCTTTCGGATCGAAGGTCCGATGTGTCCGAATATGTACACTATTCGTAACGGCTTGGTGCCAGGGAGTGAATCCCGGCCTCAATACCAGAGCTCGGCTTGACTGGGCCAGAGTGACGCAACTGTAATTTCACTCGTGTCGTCAGCCGCACGAGGCAACGGCAACCACGGGGACGCCAAGTAGGGGCAGAGGAGGCGCGCCACATGAGCGAGCTCTTTGAGCTGTTGATCGGGGACGGCATCGCGGAGGAAGAGGAGGAACTCGGTTGGCAGGAGCGCGCGTTGTGCGCTCAGACCGACCCGGAGTCCTTCTTCCCCGAGAAGGGCGGCTCTACCCGCGAGGCCAAGAAGGTGTGCCTCGCCTGCGAGGTTCGATCGGAGTGCCTGGAGTACGCCCTCGCCAATGACGAGCGCTTCGGCATCTGGGGCGGCCTCTCCGAGCGCGAGCGCCGCCGGCTCAAGAAGAGCGCCGTCTGACCGGGGCGGCCCCGACCGACCCCGCTGACCCTCCGCCACCGGCGGACGGCCGCACAGCTGTACGAGCGCCTCACCGCGACGGTGGGGCGCTTTCGTGTTCCCGGACCGGTCCGCGCCGATCCCGGGTCCCCTTCTTCACCGCCTCCGCACCGGCACCGGGCACGAAGCGGCCATCCGGAGCCGTTAGTGTGGTGCGCCATCCGGTTGCCGTTCACCGGCTGTGTCCACCGAGAACTGGGGCCCGCGCACTCGATGACCGTCTACAGCCACCAGAGCGGCTTCACCGCTTCCAGGCCGCCCGCCTACCCGCGCCACCTGGTCACCGCGGTGATCGTCTCGCACGACGGCGCCCGCTGGCTGCCGCAGGCCCTGGCCGGTCTGCTCGGCCAGGACCGCCAGGTCCAGCGGATCCTCGCGGTCGACACCGGATCCACCGACAACTCCCCGCAGCTGCTCGCCGACACCCTGGCCGACTGGCTGCCCGAGAGCGGCCCGCTGATGCTCGGCCGCCGGGCCGGCTTCGGCACCGCCGTCGCCGAGGCCGTCGCGGGCAGCGCGCCCCTGCGCCCGGAGGACCTCCCGTACCGGCTCGACCCCTCCGGCTACGACCCGGTCACCGGCGGCTGGGACGACTACGGCGACCCGCTCGCCCAGGAGGACGACCTCGGGCGCGGCGGCCCGCGCGAGACCCAGCCGGTCGAGTGGCTCTGGCTGCTGCACGACGACTGCGAGCCGCAGACCGACGCGCTGCGCCGGCTCCTCCAGGTCGCCGACTCCACCCCCAGCGCCGGCGTGGTCGGCCCCAAGCTGCGCAGCTGGTACGACCGCCGCCAGCTGCTGGAGATCGGCGTCACCATCGCCCGCTCCGGCCGCCGCTGGACCGGACTCGACCGCCGCGAGCAGGACCAGGGCCAGCACGACCAGGTCCGCCCGGTGCTCGCCGTCTCCAGCGCGGGCATGCTGGTGCGCCGGGACGTCTTCGAGGAGCTCGGCGGCTTCGACCGGGCCCTCCCGCTGATGCGGGACGACACCGACTTCTGCTGGCGGGTCAACGCCGCCGGCCACCGCGTGGTGGTCGCCCCCGACGCCGTGCTGCGGCACGCCGAGGCGGCCAGCCGCGAACGCCGCGCGATCGACTGCGGCCCCTCCCACCCGCACCGGGTGGACAAGTCCGGCGCCGTCTACACCCTGCTCGCCAACTGCAAGGGCGCGCTCTTCCCGTACGTGCTGCTGCGCCTGGTGCTCGGCACCCTGGTGCGGGCCGTCACCAACCTGCTCGGCAAGGACCCGCGCCAGGCGGTCGACGAACTGGCCGGCCTCGGCCACGAACTCGTCCGCTTCCCACGGCTGTTGGCCGCGCGCAAACACCGCGCCCGGACCCGCGCCGCGGACGCCCTGGACGACCGCACGCTCTTCCCGGCGCCCGGCGCCACCACCCGGCTGGCCGTCGAGGGCGTCATCGGCTCGCTCGGGATAGGGGGCGGCGACGACACCGGCAGTCGGCACGGCTCGGTCGAGGCCGGCGGCGACGAGGACGGCGAGGACCTCGTCGTCGAGCAGTTCGCGCTGATCAAGAAGCTGGCCCGGCGCCCCGCGCCGGTGCTGTTCGCCGCCCTGCTGGTGTTCGCCCTGGTCGCCTGCCGCGGCCTGTTCGGCAGCGGCGAGCTGTTCGGCGGCGCCCTGCTGCCCGCCTCCGACGGCGCGGGCGGCCTGTGGGCGATGTACGCGGACGCCTGGCACCCGGTCGGCACCGGCTCCACCGCCGCCGCACCGCCGTACCTCGGCGTGCTCTCGGTGCTCTCCTGGCTGCTGTTCGGCAACGCCGACCTCGCGCTCACCCTGCTGGTCGTGCTCACCGTCCCGCTCGCCGCGGTCAGCGCCTACCTGGTCTCCCGGCCGCTGCTGGACTCCAAGCTGGTCCGTGCCTGGGCCAGCGCCACCTACGCCCTGCTGCCCGCCGCCACCGGCGCGCTCGCCCAGGGCCGGATCGGCACCGCCGTCCTCGCCGTGCTGCTGCCGCCGCTGGCCCGTGCCGCCGCGATCGCGGCCGGTCTCGGCATCCGCCAGGAGAGCGCCGCCAAGGGCGCCCGCCCCGGCTGGCGGCCGGTCTGGATGACCGTCCTGCTGCTCACCCTGGCCACCGCCTTCGTCCCGCTGACCTGGGCGCTCGCGGTACCGCTCTGCCTGGCCGTGCTGGTCCTCGCGGTGCTGCGCGGCGGCGCCCTCGGCTCCGGCGGTACGGCGCTGCGGCTGCTCGGCCTGCGCGTCCTGGTGATCCTCGCGGTGCCGGTCGCGGTGCTCGCCCCCTGGTCGTTGAAGGTGCTGTCGCACCCGCAGTGGCTGCTGCTGGAGGCCGGGCTGCCCGGACTGCACGGCGCCGGGGCGAGCGCGGCCGGCCTGCTGCTGGTCAACCCCGGCGGCGCCGGGGTGCCGCCGGTCTGGCTCTCCACCGGTGTCGTCCTCGCCGCGCTGGCCGCGCTGCTGCGCGCCGACCGCCGCCGCGCGGTGCTCGCCGCCTGGGGCGCGGCCGGTGCCGGGCTGGTCTTCGCGGTCGCGGTGGCGGGCACCTCCGTCACCCCGGCCTCCGGCGGCCAGCCGGTGCCCGCCTGGGCCGGCCCGGCCACCCTGATCGCCGGGATCGCCCTGCTCGCCGCCGCCGCGATCGGCGCCGACGGCGCCAACACCCGGGTCGCCGGGATCGCCTTCGGCTGGCGCCAGCCGGTGGCCGCCCTGGTGGTGGCCGCGGCCGTGCTGGCCCCGCTGGGCACCGGCCTGTGGTGGGCGCTGACCGGCGCCGGCGGCCCGCTGCACCGCGCCGCGGCCGGCCAGGTGCCCGCCTTCATCGCCGAGGAGGCCGGCACCAGTGACCGGTCCCGCACCCTCGTGGTCACCGGCCAGAAGGGCGCCGTCCGCTACACCGTGGTGCGCGGCGCCGGCCTGACCCTCGGCCAGGCGGAGTCCACCGTCGACCCGGCCACCGGCACCCAGGGCGGCCTGGACCGGATGGTCGGCAGCCTGCTGGCCGGCTCCGGTGCCGACCAGGCGAACGCCCTGGCCGGCTACGGCATCGCCTACGTGCTGGTCGAGCGGCAGGCCGTGGACGCCTTCAAGGACGTCCTGGACACCACCCCCGGCCTGGTGAAGGCCAACCAGGACGGCGACGCCGCGCTCTGGCAGGTCAACGGCGCGCCAGCGGTGCGCGCGGTGATCACCGCCCCGGGCGCCACCCCGGTGGTCGTCCCGTCCGGCGAGCGCGACCTCGCCACCACCGTCCCGGCCGGTCCGGACGGCCGGGTGCTGCGACTGGCCGAGGCCGCCGCCCCCGAGTGGAAGGCCACCGTGGACGGCAGCGCCCTGGAGCCCACCACGCTCGACGGCTGGGCGCAGGGCTTCAAGCTCCCGGCCGCCGGCGGCAAGCTGAGCGTCACCCGCGAGGGCAGCCTCGCCCACACCGGCTGGATCTGGGCCCAGGTCCTGGTCGGCCTCACCATCCTGGTGCTGGCCCTGCCCGGCCGCCGCAGCCACAAGGACGACGACCTGCCCGAGGAGGTGGTCGCCGCCGCCGCGCTGGCCGCCGCCGCCCAGGCGCAGCCCCTCGTCCCGGGCAGCCGCCGGGCCCGCCGGATGGCCGAGCGGGGCGAGGGCGGCGAGCCCGGCGCCGAGGAGCCCGGGGTGTACGACGGGCTGCCGGGCGCGATCCCGGCGCAGCCCACCGGCGAGCCGCCGGCCGGGGCGGTCGAGGCGGCCGCCGCCGTCCAGGAGGCCGAGCCGTACGCCGACCCGTACCAGGCGTACCAGCAGGCCGACCCGTACAGCTACGACCAGTACGCGGCCCAGCAGCCGGTGGCCGCGCCGTACGCCGCCCAGGGCTACGAGGGCCACGGGTACGACGGCCACCAGCAGGGCTACCCGCAGCAGGGGTACGACCAGCAGGGGTACGAGCAGCAGGGGTACGAGCAGTACCCGCAGGAGCAGTACGGCTACGACCCCTACCAGCAGCAGCCCGGGCAGCCCCAGCAGACCTGGCTGCCGGGCCAGCAGCAGGGCGAGCCGTACTACGACCCCAACGAACCGGGCGGCACCGGTCACCCTTCCGGGAACTACGGCCCCCACCAGCACGGATCGGGGAGCTGACCCGCCATGAAGAAGCCCGCATTCGGGAAGAAGTCCGCCGCCCGGGCCGAGCAGCCCGTCGAGCCCGCCACCGCCCCGGCCGGGGCCGGGGAGCCCGCCGGCGCGCCGGGGACGGCCCCCGGCCGGTCCGCGGGGAGGACCACCCAGTCCCTGCTGGCCGCGGCCGTGGTGCTGGCGGCCGTGTTCGGGATCGCCGAGGTGCGCCCGCCGGCCGGCCCGGCCAAGGCGGACGGCGGGGGCGCCCCGAGCACCGCCCAGGTCGAGCGGACGGCGGCGGTCTGCCCGCAGCCCTTCCAGGGCCTGACCGGCTCGACCACGCTCACCGCCTACACCCCGCCCGGCACCGGCTCGGCCAGCGGCGGCGCCGGCTGGCTCTCCGAGCAGGCCGCCCCGGCCACCCCGCCGACCGCGGCCCCGTCCGCCCCGGCGCCGAGCGGATCGCCGACCGCCGCGCCGAGCGCGGCCCCGAGCGCCCCGGCCACCCCGGCCCCGGACAAGAACGCCCCGCCCGCCGACGCCAAGCTGACCCTCGGCAAGCCCGGCACCCCGGCCACCGGCCCGGCCAGCAACGGCGATGCCGCGCCCGGCACCGGGGCCGTCGCCACCGGCGCGCTCGCCCCCGGCTTCACCGTCACCCAGACCACCGTGGTCACCGAGCAGCGCGGTACCGGCCTGTCCGGCCTGACCTGCACCCCGGAGAGCACCAGCTTCTGGTTCGCCGGGGCCAGCACGGCCGGTGACCGGGTCGACTACGTCAGCCTGGTCAACCCCGAGTCCTCCGCGGCCGTGGTCGACATCAAGCTGTACGGCGACAAGGGCCTGATCGACAACGACGCCGCCAACGGCCTCACCGTCGCCCCCGGCAGCTCGCAGTCCGTCCTGCTGTCGACGATCAGCAAGGGCGCCGTCACCGACCTCGCCGTGCACGTGGTGGTGCGCTCCGGGCGGATCGGCGCCGCGCTGCACGCCGCCGACGGCGCCAAGGGCGCCGACTGGGTCCCCGCCTCCACCGAGCCCGCCGCCACCCAGGTGCTGCCCGGCCTGCCCGCCGACACCACGGCGGCCCGGCTGGTGGTCTGGGCGCCGCCGGAGGACGACGCCGACCTCAAGATCCAGCTCTCCGGCAAGAACGGCTGGTTCACCCCGGCCGGCAACGAGTCGATCCACGTCAAGGCGGGCATGGTGGCCGCCGTCGACCTCGGCAAGGTCACCCGGGACGAGGTCGCCGGGCTGCGGCTGTCGCCCACCGACGACAAGCACCCCACCAAGATCGTCGCCGGCCTGCGGGTCGACCGCACGGGCGGCAACGGCAAGAGCGACGCGGCCTGGCTCACCGGCAGCGCCCCGGTCGGCGCCCGCGCCACCGTCGCCGACAACCGGGCCGGCGCCGCCACGATCTTCCTGACCTCCACCGGCGACGCCGCCACCGTCAAGGTCACCGGCTCGGCCGGCAGCGGCGGCGGCACCCCGGCGACCAAGGAGGTCCAGCTCCCGGCCGGCGGCACGGTCGCCATCCCGGCGCCCGAGCCCGCCGGGCTGAACGGCGTCTTCGCGGTCACCGTGGAGACCGAGTCCGGCGGCCCGGTGGTCGCCGCCCGGATGCTCTCGCTGCCCGCCAAGGACGTGCCGATGTTCACCGTCCAGGCACTGCGCGACGACCACAGCACCGTGCAGGTCCCGCAGGCCACCCAGGACCCGGGCGTGGTGCTGCGCTGACCGGCCCTTCCGGGGCCCCGCGGGGCCCCGGAAGGTCACTCCTCGTCGTAGCGCGGGTCGATCGCGTCCGGCGACAGCCCCAGCAGCTCGGCCACCTGCTCGATCAGGATCTCGTGCACCAGCGCCGCCCGGTCCTCCCGGGTCTTCGCCCGGATCTCCACCGGCCGCCGGTACACCACGATCTGGCTCTTGTGGCCCTTCTGACCGGGCGACACCCGGCCCAGCGGCACGCCGTCCTCGGTGTCGGCGCCGTCCGGCTCGTGCAGCGGCACCTCCTGCACGGCGAACTCCACTTCGATCAGCTGCGGCCACCGCCGCTCCAGCCGCTCCACCGACTCGCGCACGTAGTCGTCGAACAGTTCGGAGCGGGTGAGCGAGATCGGCACCTGGGGCGGGGCCAGCGGGCCGCGCAGCCCCCTGCCGTGCCGGTCGCGGTGCCGGGGGCGGCGCGAGGGGCCTGTCGATGACTGCGGTGCGGAGCTGTCCATATCACTGCCGAGAGTAGTCCTTGGCGGGTCGGAAGTGGACCACTCCGACGGGGGAATCGCCGGTGCGACGGCGTGTGCCCGAACCGCCGGAGCGAGCCGTACGGCAGGAGCCGGGCGGCGCGCCCGGGGCGCCCCCACGGCCCGGCACAGCCCCGGCGAGGGGGCGCCGGTGAGCACCCGAACGGCGACACGGCACCCCCGCCGGACAGGCGGTCTTCGCTCCCCGGCGGGGAGTGCGGTACCGTCCACCCTCGTGAGCTCTGTACGTCGTTGTTCGCGGACCGCGTGCGGCCGACCGGCCGTCGCGACGCTGACGTACGTCTACGCGGACTCCACCGCCGTACTGGGCCCGCTCGCCACCTACGCCGAGCCGCACTGCTACGACCTGTGCGCCGAGCACGCCGAGCGGCTCACCGCCCCGCGCGGCTGGGAGGTCGTCCGGCTCGCCGCCGAGGCCGGACCGCTGCGCCGCAGCAGCGACGACCTGGAGGCCCTCGCCAACGCCGTCCGCGAGGCCGCCCGCCCGCAGACCCCCCGTCAGGGCCGCGCCCCCGAGGGCGAGTCCACCGAGGGCGGCCGCCGCGGCCACCTCCGGGTCCTGCGCTCGCCGGACAACTGAGGCCTCGCCCCGCACGGTGCGTTCGCCCGGCCCGGGTACGCTGCCCGTCTGACACCACCGCGATCCGTCGACCGGACGCGTCGGTGGCCCGACGTATCGATCAGCACAGAACCAGGGTGGAGCCGCAGTGCGCGACCTCAAGCAGCTCGTGAAGGCGTACGACGTCCGAGGCGTCGTCCCGGACCAGTGGGACGAGAGCCTGTCCCGGGCCTTCGGCGCCGCGTTCGTGCAGGTCACCGGGGCGACCGCGATCGTGGTCGGGCACGACATGCGCCCCTCCTCGCCGTCGCTGAGCCGGGCCTTCGCCGAGGGCGCCGCGGCCTACGGCGCCGACGTGGTCGAGATCGGCCTCTGCTCGACCGACCAGCTCTACTACGCCAGCGGCAAGCTCGACCTGCCCGGCGCGATGTTCACCGCCAGCCACAACCCGGCCCAGTACAACGGCATCAAGCTGTGCCGGGCCGGCGCCGCCCCGGTCGGCCAGGACACCGGCCTGTCCGAGATCCGCGAGCTGGTCGAGTCCTGGACCGCCGAGGACGACACCGTCACCGTCCCGGCCAAGGACGTGAAGCCCGGCGCGCTCTCCGCCCAGGACACCCTGCGCGGCTACGCCGACCACCTGCTGGGCCTGGTCGACCTCAGCGCGATCCGCCCGCTCAAGGTCGCCGTGGACGCCGGCAACGGCATGGGCGGCCACACCGTGCCGACCGTCTTCGACGGCCTGCCGATCGAGCTCGTCCCGATGTACTTCGAGCTGGACGGCACCTTCCCCAACCACGAGGCCAACCCGCTCGACCCGAAGAACCTGGTCGACCTCCAGGCCGAGGTCCGCAAGGTCGGCGCCGACATCGGCCTGGCCTTCGACGGCGACGCCGACCGCTGCTTCGTGGTCGACGAGCGCGGCGAGCCGGTCTCCCCGTCGGCGATCACCGCCCTGGTCGCCGCCCGTGAGATCGCCCGCGCCCAGGCCGCCGGCGAGGCCGAGCCGACCATCATCCACAACCTGATCACCTCCTGGACCGTCCCCGAGGTGGTCCGCGAGCTCGGCGCCACCCCGGTGCGCACCCGGGTCGGCCACTCCTTCATCAAGCAGGAGATGGCCGTCACCGACGCCGTCTTCGGCGGTGAGCACTCCGCCCACTACTACTTCCGCGACTTCTGGCGCGCCGACACCGGCATGCTGGCCGCGCTGCACGTGCTGGCCGCGCTCGGCGGGCAGCAGGGCACCCTCTCCGAGCTGACCGCCGAGTACGACCGCTACGCCGCCTCCGGCGAGATCAACAGCACCGTCGCCGACCAGGCCGCCAGCACCGCCGCCGTCCGCGCCGCCTACGCGGGCCTGGAGGGCACCACCGTGGACGAGCTGGACGGCCTCACCGTGGCCGGCCCGGACTGGTGGTTCAACCTGCGCGCCTCCAACACGGAGCCGCTGCTCCGCCTGAACGTCGAGGCCAAGGACCCGGCGCGGATGGCCGAACTGCGCGACGGCGTGCTCGCCATCGTGCGCGCCTGACCGGACCGCGCCTGACCGAAGCGCACCGTGCCCCGGCCGGTAGGGTTGCCTATCGGCCGGGGCACCTCCGTGCCACCACCGAACTTTGGGAGAGCCCCCATGAAGCTCGAATCCTTCCTGCTGGAGATCCTGGTCTGCCCGCAGTGCCGGGCCGCGCTCGTCGAGGGCGGCACCGAGGAGCAGCCCGAGCTGGTCTGCACCGGCGCGGACTGCGGCCTCGCGTACCCGGTCCGCGAGGGCATTCCGGTCCTCCTGGTGGACGAGGCCCGCCGCCCGGCCTGATCCTGGGGGCGGGTCCGACCCGCCCCGGGGCCGACGCCCCACCCCGCGCCCGCCGACCAGAGGACAGCCGGAGGCCCGCCGCATGCTCGACGACACCCTGCTCGACGATCCGGCCGCCCTCCTGCGCGCCGACCACGACCGCGCCCTGCTGGCCCTGGCCGGCGCCGGTGCCCGGGTCCGCACGGCGCTGCGGCAGGCCGACGCGGCCGGCCTCGACCGGCTGCGCCCCGACGGCCGCCCGCGCGCCGTCCTGGTCGCCGGGCACGGCAGCGCCCTGACCGCCGCCGAGATCCTCGCCGCGCTGGCCGGGACCGCCACCCTGGTCCTCCCGCTGCCGCCGACCGAGGCCGTCGCCCCGCGCACCGACCGGGCCGGTGCCCCGCCCGCCTTCACCGCCGGGCTCGGCTGGCAGCTGCCCGGCTGGGCCGGACCGCTCGACCTGCTGGTGATCAGCTCCGCCGACGGCGGCGAGCAGGGCCTGATCGGGCTCGCCGAGCAGGCCTACGCCCGCGGCTGCTCGGTCGTCGTCACCGCCCCGCCCGGCAGCCCGCTGGCCGAGGCGGCGCTGCAGGTGCGCGCGCTGCCGCTGCCGTACGTCGGCACGGTGCTGCCCGACGAGGGCCTGCCCGCCGCACCGGCCGCCGAGCCGGACCTGCCGGCCGAGGACCCGGCCGCGCTGTGGTCCCACCTGACCCCGCTGCTGGCGCTCGCCCAGAAGCTCGGCCTCACCCAGCTGCCCTACGACGCGCTGCCGGCCGTCGCCGACCTGCTGGACACCGCCGCCGTGCGCTGCCGTCCGGACGCCGCCGCGTACACCAACCCGGCCAAGGGCCTGGCCGCGCGGCTGGCCGGGACGGTCCCGCTGCTGTGGGCCGAGGGCCCGGTCGCCGGAGCCGCTGTCGCCCGGTTCGCCGCCCAGCTCGCCGACCGGGCCGGCCGCCCGGCCCTGGCCGGCTCGCTGCCGCAGGTGCTCACCGTCCACCGCGGCATGTTCACCGGCCAGTTGGGCGCGGGCGCCGACCCGGACGACTTCTTCCGCGACCGGGTCGAGGAGCCAGACCCGCTGCACCTCCAGGTGCTGCTGCTGCGGCACGTCCCCGCGACGGCCACGCCCGACCCGGCCCAGGAGCAGGACGGTCCCGCCGAGGTGCCCGAGGACGACGAACGGCCGCGCAGCTTCGGCGTGCGCCGCGCCCACCGGCTGGCCGCCGCCCACGACGTACGGCTCACCGAGTACGCGAGCACCCTCGCGGACCCGCTGCACGCGCTGGCCGACCTGATCGCGCTGACCGACTTCGCCGCCGTCTACCTGGGGCTGGCCGCCGCACAGTCCTGAGGCCGCTAGTCTCTGCCCATGAGCACAGAGGGTGGGACGAAGGCACTGGTCGCGGCGCTGTCCGCCAACCTGGCGATCGCGGCGGCCAAGTTCACCGCCTTCGGCTTCACCGGCTCCTCCTCGATGCTGGCCGAGGGCGTGCACTCGGTGGCCGACTCCGGCAACCAGGTGCTGCTGCTGATCGGCGGCAGGCGGGCGCGCCGGGCGGCGGACGAGGAGCACCCGTTCGGGTACGGGCGCGAGCGCTACGTGTACGGCTTCCTGGTGGCGATCGTGCTGTTCAGCGTCGGCGGCCTGTTCGCGGTCTACGAGGGCTGGCACAAGGTCAACCACCCCGAGGCGCTGGACTCCTGGGGCTGGGCGGTGGGCGTGCTGGTCTTCGCCGTCGCGATGGAGGGCTGGTCCTTCCTGACCGCGGTGCGCGAGTCGGCCAAGGCCAAGGGCGGCCAGGGCTGGGTGCAGTACATCCGCACCGCCAAGGCGCCGGAGCTGCCGGTGGTGCTGCTGGAGGACACCGGCGCGCTGATCGGCCTGGTGCTCGCGCTGCTCGGCGTCTCGCTCACCGTGATCACCGGCGACGGCGTCTGGGACGGCATCGGCACCCTGTGCATCGGCCTGCTGCTGGTGGTGATCGCGGTGGTGCTCGCGCTGGAGACCAAGTCGCTGCTGCTCGGCGAGTCCGCCGACAAGGACTCGGTGCGGCGGATCCGCGCCGCCCTGGTGGACGGCGAGGCGGTCACCGGGGTGATCCACATGCGCACCCTGCACCTCGGCCCGGAGGAGCTGCTGGTCGCCGCCAAGATCGCCGTCAACGCGGAGGACAGCGCCGACCGGGTGGCGCGGGCCATCGACGCGGCCGAGGAGCGGGTCCGCGCCGCCGTCCCGATCGCCCGGGCGATCTACCTGGAACCGGACGTCTACAGCGCCGAGAAGGCCGCCGCGGGCGAGGACCCGGCGGCCACCCCGGGCGGCCCCGGGCCGGGCACCGCGCACTGACGGGCCGCCCGGCGGGGCGGTCGGGCGGGACGGCCGTAAAGGGGCCGGGCGGCGGCCGTAAAGGGGCCGGGCGACGGTCGGACAGGGGCCGGGCGACGGCCGGATCCGGCGGCCCAAATCCGTCATCCGCGGACGCCCGGTGGGGCCATCGGTGTAGATTCGTCACCAGAGCCAGAACGTCGCTGCTGATGGCGGTCGATCGGCGGTCCGCGCCCGTAGGGTGTGCGCCGGTCGAGGGAGAGAGGTCCTCCGACGGTTTGTGCCGCGCAGCAGGGAACCGGTCCGCCACCGCGGGATCCGGCGGCCCCGGCGTAGCCGTGCACCCGTACGGCCCGCCATGCGCACCGCACATCCGGACCTCGGCCCGTGCCCCACCCCATCAGCGAGGAGCAGACGCATGTCGACCGACATCACCGGTGACTTCAAGGTCGCCGACCTTTCCCTGGCGCCGTTCGGCCGCAAGGAGATCCAGCTGGCCGAGCACGAGATGCCCGGCCTCATGTCCATCCGCGCCGAGTACGCCGCCGCGCAGCCGCTGGCCGGCGCCCGGATCACCGGCTCGCTGCACATGACCGTCCAGACCGCGGTGCTGATCGAGACCCTGACGGCGCTCGGTGCCGAGGTCCGCTGGTGCTCCTGCAACATCTTCTCCACCCAGGACCACGCGGCCGCCGCCATCGCGGTCGGCCCGGAGGGCACCCCGGAGAACCCCCAGGGCGTGCCGGTCTTCGCCTGGAAGGGCGAGACCCTGGACGAGTACTGGTGGTGCACCGAGCAGGCGCTGACCTGGCCCGACGGCAAGACCCCGAACATGATCCTGGACGACGGCGGTGACGCGACCCTGCTGATCCACAAGGGCGTCGAGTTCGAGAAGGCCGGTGCCGCTCCGGACCCGTCCACGGCGGACAACGACGAGTTCCGGATCATCCTGGAGCTGCTCAACCGCACCCTCAAGGACACCCCGAACAAGTGGACCGAGGTCGCCGCCACCATCAAGGGCGTGACCGAGGAGACCACCACCGGTGTCCACCGCCTGTACGAGATGCACCGTGACGGCCAGCTGCTGTTCCCGGCGATCAACGTCAACGACTCGGTCACCAAGTCGAAGTTCGACAACAAGTACGGCTGCCGCCACTCGCTCATCGACGGCATCAACCGCGCCACCGACGTCCTGATCGGCGGCAAGGTCGCCGTCGTCTGCGGCTACGGCGATGTCGGCAAGGGCTGCGCCGAGTCGCTGCGCGGCCAGGGCGCCCGCGTCATCGTCACCGAGATCGACCCGATCTGCGCGCTCCAGGCGGCGATGGACGGCTACCAGGTCGCCACCCTGGACGACGTGGTCGAGACCGCCGACATCTTCATCACCACCACGGGCAACAAGGACATCATCATGGCCTCGCACATGGCCCGGATGAAGCACCAGGCCATCGTGGGCAACATCGGCCACTTCGACAACGAGATCGACATGGCCGGCCTGGCCAAGCTCGACGGCGTCGTGAAGACCGAGATCAAGCCGCAGGTCCACGAGTGGCGCAAGGCCGACGGCCGCACCATCATCGTCCTCTCCGAGGGCCGCCTGCTGAACCTGGGCAACGCGACCGGCCACCCGTCCTTCGTGATGTCCAACTCCTTCGCGAACCAGACGATCGCCCAGATCGAGCTGTTCACGAAGACCGAGGAGTACCCGATCGGCGTCTACGTGCTGCCGAAGCACCTGGACGAGAAGGTCGCGCGCCTGCACCTCGACGCGCTGGGCGTGAAGCTGACCACCCTGACCCAGGAGCAGGCCGACTACATCGGCGTCCCGGTCGAGGGCCCGTACAAGTCGGAGCAGTACCGCTACTGATGCGGTGAGTTCCGCGACGCGGGTGAGTTCCCGCTGACGCCGGTGGCCGGCACCCCCCGTGGGTGCCGGCCACCGGCGCGTCCGGGCTCAGCGGATGACCTGGGTGGTCCAGGTCTTCCGGTCGACGCCGGTGACGTGCACCGCCGCGGCCAGGGAGCCCAGGCCGCCGAGGCGGTCGGTCAGCGGCAGGCTGTCGGACTCCACCGTCGCGCAGATCCTGAGCCCCTGCTCCGTCCGGCACTTCTGGTCGGTCTTCCCGTACGGCGGGCTGTCGGCCGGGGTCACGATGATCCCGAAGCCCATCTCGCCGGAGGTGAAACCGACGGTCGCGACCCAGGGCTGACCCGCCGTGGGCCAGGTCAGGTCGGCGCTGGTGGGGCGGGTGCCCGCCGGCAGGCCGGAGAGCCAGAACGGCAGCGGGACCGGCCGGTCGCCGACCTGGACCTCGGACGCTACGTGCAGCAGCACGTCATCGGGGAGCTCGGTCCCCTTCGGCCAGGTCGACAACAGCTGGGCCCAGTGACCGGCGGGGGTCTGCCAGCGGAGTATCCGCCGTCCGCTGTCGAACGTCGGGTGGGTCGGATCGGTCACCCAGTAGGCGGTCCGGCCGTTGACCGCGGAGGCCGGCACCTTCTCCTCCTTCTGCTGGGAATCGTCGCGCAACGTGGGCTCGGAGGTGTCGGGGTAGACGACGAGTTCGAGGCTCATCCCCGCCGTGCCGGGCAGCGCGGCCCGGGTGACGACCACTCCGTCGGCGGCGCTGTAGCCGGTGTCGCCTTCGGCGCCCAGCCCGTCGGGGAGCCAGCCGAACTTCCCGCCGGCCACCAGCGGGTCGGTGGGGCTGCCGATCGTCGGCGGGGGGGTGGCGGGTGCGGTCAGGTGCTCCCCGCGGGGAGGGGCGGCCGGCACCAGGCGGCTGTCGGAGCCCCCGCCGCCACCGGGCGCGAGCAGCAGCACGGCCGTGACCGCGCCTGCGGTCGCCGTGGCCAGCGCGGCGGCGACGGCCCGTCGGCGGCGGCGCAGCCTGGTCCGCCCGGCGGTGATGGACGCGGCGAGGTCGAAGCCGGGCGGCGGGGCCGGCTCGGCGGCCAGGTCCGCCAGCTGGACGGCCAGCTCGACGTTGTCGGTGTTCGTCATGACGTCCTCTCTGCGGCGGTGGGGCGGGGGAGCAGGGCGTTGCGCAGCGTCTCCAGGGCACGTGAGCTCTGGCTCTTCACGTTGCCCGCCGAACAGCCCAGGGCCTCGGCGGCCTGGTCGATCGACAGGTCGCAGTAGTAGCGCAGGACGACGGTGGCCCGTTGCCGGGGCGGCAGGGCCGCGAGCGCCCGGCGCAGGTCGAGCGAGGCGTCCAGGTCGAGCACCGCGGCCGCGGCGTCCGGGTCGACGTCCGTCCGCACCGTGCGGCGCCACCAGGAGGTGCGCTGCTCGGCGAGGAAGGTGTTGACCAGCGTGCGGCGGGCGTAGCCGTCCCGGTTGTCCGCCCGGCTCGCCTTGGACCAGTGCACGTACAGCTTGGTGATGGTCTCCTGCACCAGGTCGTCGGCCCGGTGCCAGTCCCCGCACAGCAGATAGGCGACCTTCCGCAGCCAGCCGCCCCTGGCGGCCACGTACTCCGTGAACTCCTCGTCGCGCGTCTGCTTCGCCATCCGCACCCCCTCTCGTTGCCCTGCTCCGGTGGTTGGGCTCTCGTGGTCGGGGCGGCGTCTCCCGCACCGCCCGACCCTCTGATGCGGGCACCGGCCCGGAACGTTGCAGCGGACGCCGGTGCGTAGGCTTCGGGCATGCCCAACGGTCGGTACTCGCTCCATGACACCCATGACCACGTGCTGCTCGGCGAGGAGCGGTTCAGCTGCGCGCCCGGGGCGGCCGGGTGGCGGTACGTCTCCAAGACCTACACGCCGGACGGGCGGGTGATCGGCAGCGTCGACCTGACGCTGGACTCACGGGCCCGGCCGCTGCGGATGGAGCTGCGGGCCGGCGGCTGGCAGGTGCGCGGCGGCGCGGTGGACGGGGTGGCGTGGGTCCGCACCGACGCGGCCGACCCGGGCGGCGAGCACGCGGCGGAGGGGCACGACCGGGCGCACGGCTTCGCCGGGCGCTCGCCGGGCTTCCTGGTCGCCACCGCCCGGATGCTGCGGCTGCGGGAGGGGGCGAGTGCGCGGGTGCGGCTGGTGGCGTTCACCGAGCCGGTGCTGGCGCCGCGCACCTTCGACCAGGGGTGGCTGCTGGAGGGCGTGGACACCCACCTGACGGACTCGGGGCCGCTGCTGGTCGAGCGGTACCAGGTGGCGGACCTGGAGACGGGGGAGCAGCAGGTGGTGCACCTGGCCGGGGACGTGGTGCTGGCGGCGGCGGGGATCGAGCTGGAGGAGCTCCAGTCGCCGCCGAACGCCTGGCCGGTGGGGGAGTAGGCGCGGGGCCTGAGCTCGGCTCGGGCCGGCGGGCTCGGGCCAGCGGGCTCTGGCGGGCGCGGCTCGGGCCGGAGGGCTCCGGCCGGTGGGCTCAGGCGGGCGGGGCGAAGCCTGCGTCGGGGGCGGGCTGGGTCGGCTGCGCGGGCTTGACGAAGGACGGGGCGGCGGGGGCGGCCGGTGTCGGTACGGGCGCGGGTGCGGGTGCGTGCGCCGTGGGCACGCCGAGGACGCGGTGGGGGCGGCCGTCGGCCGTGGGGACGGGGGCGGCGGCCAGGTGCGGGACGGGGGCCTGGACGGGCGCCTGGACGGGGGCCGAGGCGGCGAACCGCTGCTGGGCGCGCATCCACTCCCGGCGCTGGCGTTCGGTGAGCACCGCGCCCAGGTAGGCGGCCGGGTGCAGTCCCGGCGGAATCGGGTTCCCGATCCGGGCGGCCAGGTCCTCGGCCAGCCCGGCGGCCATCCGGAAGGTCACGCCGGGCTCCAACTGGCCAACCCGGACGAGCAGTTGGCGGATCGCCAGCCAGAGCGGCTCGGGCACCGCGGACAGGTCCATCGCGACCAGTTCACGGCCCATGTCGTGCAGCAGCTGCGGGTGCACCGGGGGCAGCGGGCCGGCCGCACCGGCTCCGGCCGGGGTGCGCTCGCGGACCACGACCGTCCCGGCGAAGATGTCGCCGAGCCGCTTGCCGTCCGAGTTCAGCGCGGAGGTGATCACGGCGGGGGCGCCGGTTATCGCGATCAGCTCGAAGAAGCCCACCAGCCCGCGCACCAGCGAGTGCCGGAACCGGACCGGGCCGCCGTCGGTGCGCACCACCCGCAGACCGAGCGCGGCCTTGCCGACCGAGCGCCCATGGCTGAGGGTCTCGATCATCACCGGCAGCGCGACCAGGAAGAAGACCGTCATCCCGAGCATCGTCGCGGCCAGCGCCGCGCTGTCCAGGTCGGACAGGGCCACGCTCAGCACCAGCGTCGACACGAACAGGGCGGCGAACTCGATGAGCAGGTCGAGCACGATCGCCAACGCCCTGCTCGGAAGCTTCGCCGTCTGCAGGTCGAGGACGACCGCCTCACCCGTCACCAGGTCGCTCAAGACACCTGTCCGTTCACGCTCATGCGAGCAGGTGGGAGCGCGCTTGGATCGGCCCCCACTGCCCGCTCTCCGCAGTCTGATCCGCAGCCGCAAACATACGGCGCCCGGTGGTCGCACGGGAAGTGAGATCCCGGCGGCCGGGGCGGCGACGGCTCCTGGCATGCTGGGCCCGCACGTGTCCGTACGCACCTGCCCGACCCGCGCACGCGCGCCTCGCGCCATCGCCGACCATGGAGCCGCCGAATGGACCTGGACGTCTTCGTCGCAACCCACCAGGGGGAGTGGGCCAGGCTGGACGCCCTCGCCCGTAGGCGCCGGCTCAACGGGGACGAGGCCGACGAACTGGTCACCCTCTACCAGCGCACCACCGGCCACCTGGCCAAGGTCCAGGCCGCCGCGCCGGACCCGGCCCTGATCGGCCGGCTGACCGGCCTGGTGTCGCGAGGCCGCAGCGCGGTGACCGGCGCCCGGACCAACGGCTGGCAGGACGTCGCCCGCTACTACTCGGTGAGCTTCCCGGCCGCGCTGTACCGAGCGCGCCGCTGGTGGATGCCGGTCGCGGCGGTCTCGATGGTCGTCACCGTGCTGATCGCCTGGTGGATGGCCACCCACCCCGAGGTCCGGAACAGCCTGATCGCGCCGGACGAGCTGCGCGAGCTGACCCGCCCCGGCGGACAGTACGAGGCGTACTACTCGGACCGGCCGGCCAGTTCCTTCGCCGCCCAGGTCTGGACGAACAACGCCTGGATCGCCGTGCAGTGCCTGATCTTCGGCATCGCGCTGGGCATTCCGGTGATCATCGTGATGTGGGCCAACGTGGTCAACCTCGGCCTCGGCATCGGGCTGATGGCCTCGGCCGGGCGGCTCGACATCTTCCTCGGCCTGCTCATCCCGCACGGCCTGCTGGAGCTGACCACGGTCTTCGTGTCCGGCGGCCTCGGCCTGCGCCTCGGCTGGACCCTCATCGACCCCGGCCCGCGCACCCGCGCGGTGGCGCTGGCGGAACAGGGCCGCTCGATCATCGGCATGGGAATCGGGCTGGCGACGGTGCTGGCGGTGGCCGGAGTGCTCGAAGCCTTCGTGACCCCGTCCGGCCTGCCGACCTGGGCCCGCATCTCCATCGGAGTCGTAGCGGAGGCGGCGTTCCTCACCTATGCGCTGGTACTGGGCCGGAAGGCTGCGGCGAGCGGGGAGTTCGGCGACGTGGACGCGGCCGACCGGGCGGACCTGCAGCCCGTCGCGGCCTGAGCCGATGTGATCAACAGGCCGCTGACCTGCTAGTCTTCTCGCATCCCGACCGAACCATTGACGTGGTGTGGTTGGGCTAGTAGGTTTGAACGGTTGGGACTGACTGGACAACGGTCGGGCCCGGGCGTTAGTGTCTACGACACCGCCGAAATCGAGGCGAGCGCGTTTCACGAAATGCGCGCCCTCCGACGAAGCAAATCCCACGGACGGAACGCTCCGAAAGCCCTGATAGGCTTCGGGACGAAGTTCGCAGGAAATCCCGCCAGCGGGAATCGGATGAATGAAACTCCGGAAAACGGAGCGGAAAACATCTGATAAGCTGGAAACACGAAAGAACGAAGCGCCCGGAGGGCCCGCTGGAAGGCGGTCC
>NZ_JBEZXE010000066.1:0-40010 GCF_040637885.1 Kitasatospora sp. NPDC028055
GCCTGGCCGTAAAACGGCCAGGCCGCCCGAATACGCAGAAGATCCGAGAAGAACGCTCTTCAAAATTCGCGAAATCCGATCAACCGGTTTGTCCTGCAGAATCAGCGGTGGCCCCGGCCAAATTGGCCGGGGCCACCGAAACGACAAGCGCGATCCCTTCTTCGCTCTGCCCACTTCTCGCCCGAGCTTCTTGCCCTGCGCAGGAAGTCGACCAGACCGACTTCCTGCGCAGATCTAGAGAGGATGACGGCAGATCAGGATGCCGCCGAGGCATGTGATCCTGAATGACCTCTGAGCCTCGATCGTGGCAGTGACGATCTCGGCTGCCCGGTTGACGGTGTCGTGGAACGGGACACCGCATTGGTCGGCCCATGCTGCGTAGGAGGCCAGATGGGCGACGATCGGCGCGGGATCGGTGACCTTGATGGTGCCGCGCAACTCCCGGACCCGGATGTCCTTGAATGCCGCCTTGAGGTAGCTGGGAGCCTTTTCCAGCGCGAAGCGGGAGCTGAGCGAGACCCGCGCCGGGCCCTCTGGTACCCCGAGGATCTCGCCTGCGGCCCGGGCCCAGAGCTGGTCCAACTCCCGCTTGTCGGTGTCGCTGTTGGTCGAGGCGATGAGCACGCCGCCCGGCCGGAGGACACGGGCCAGCTCATTGATCGTGGCCTCGATATCGCTGACGTGGTACAGCATGTGCAGGGCCAGTACGGCGTCGGCGCTGTTGTCGGCGAAAGGCAGGGCTTGAGCGTCCGCTACCAGAACCGGCTTCTCGACATCCGTAAGGATGCCCATCGAGATGTCCATCCCGACGAGCCGAAGGTCCGGCCGGTCCTTGCGCAGACGGTTGACGAACTTGCCGTTACCGCAGCCGACGTCGAAGACGGTCCCGCTCGTGCCGGCCAGTTCCTCGACGACGATCCCGGGCAGGTCGTACTGCGGTTGCTGCCACCGGTAGATGGACTGGCGGGCGGCCAGGTGGCGTCCGTCGGCATAGGCACTGTTTGCGAGGATCGTCTTGTCAGCGACTGCGGCGTCCTGCTGCGCGGTGTTGCTCGTCATTGGGGCAGCTCCGGAGGGTTCGTAAGTGCGGGTCGAGAGCAGGCTTCTCTGACATTCTCACGGAGACTCAGGACGATCGGGGAGCTTGCGTAGGCGGGCTCGGCGAGACGGGTGCTCAGCGCCCGAAGGCGGCTGGAGATACTCGCTGTTCGCCGGTCCGGTACGGCCTCCAGCACCACCGAGAGCTTCTCCCGCACGCCGTCGAGGTCGCCGTGGGCGAGGTAGGCGTTGGCGAGGTCGAGGCGGGCGGCCAGCAGGTCGCCGGAGGACTGTTCCTGCTGCGGTGCGGACTCGTACATGGCGATGGCCCTGGAGGACGCCTCGATGGCTCGGTTCACATGCGACCGGGTGCCCAGGGCAAGGAGGGCGGTACCTGCGTAGGTCCACTGCTTGGCCTCGGGAAACGTGAATACGCCGGGAAGATCCACGACAGCAACTGCGCTCCGCGCTGCCTCGGCCATTGCCACCGCTCGTAGCGCGCTCGCGCTGTCGCCGAGCGCGGCGGTGGCCCGTGCTTCGAGGCTGAACAGGCGGGCTGCGATTGTCCCGGTGTCCGCGTACGGCAGTCCGGCTCTGGCCAGTTCGGCGGCCTGGCGGTGGTCTTGCTGCCAGTAGGCGATCAGGGACTGGACGGATCGGATCCAGGCCCGGAGGCCGTTGTGGTCGGCTGACTCCGCGCAGCGCCAGGCCGTTCGCGAATGCGTGGCCGCAGCTGTGTACTGGCCGAGGTCGAGGGCGACATGGGTGGCCAGGCCACAGATGCGTCCGGCCTGCAGGTAGAGATGGCTTGTCTGGTAGGGGTGTTGACGGCCTCGGAGTAAGTCGAACACTTCTCGCCGGAGGGTTCCGATGTCGTGGAAGAGCTCGGACACCGGCTTGCTCACGTAGTCCCCTGCCAGCCTCGCAATGTCCGCGTCGATCTGTTCAAGCAGCGTGTCGTCCACGTTGGACGCGCTGGCGAAGCGAAGGAAGAACGCGGACTCTGCCGAGTCGGCTGCCACAGCCACTACGAGATCGTTGTCGTGGTCCGCGCGCCGAGCAGGCACGGGAGCCGAGGCGTCGACGACGCTGCTGGACTGTGGCGCTGCTTCGACGGCTACAGGAGGTACTGCCAGCAGGTCGGCCAACTGATCGACTGAGACTCCCAGGGCGCGGGCGAGCTTCGGCCGCATCCAGGGCTGTGGGGCACCCCTACCGCTCTCCCATCGCCCCACGGTCGTACGGTCCACATCGAGGGCTTCCGCCAGGGATTCCTGAGTGTGGCCGACCGCCTCCCTGCGCTGGATCAGCCGGGACCTCCTGGATGCCATCCCGCGTCCTCCAGAGGTACGTCAGTTCGTCCGTAGCCATAACAGGCCAGGTCATGCTCAGGTTTACAGCACGGATGCCTCGTTGCCGCATCAATTCTGCTCTGGTTCACCGGCGTTGGAGACGGTTCTGTAGATACCTGCCGGGTGAATCCCGGCGCGAATCGGCCCGCTGCCGACCTCGTCCCGGTGAAAGGTCCGCGCTCATGTCCGTCACCACCTGCCAAGCCACTGCCCTCGCCCCGTTCGGCTTTCGCGTGCTGCCCAGTGCCGAGGCCGTGCCGGACGCCCGGCGGCGGGTGATACGGGCCGTGCGCGGTTGGGGCTTGCCGCTGGCGGAGGACGCGCTCCGCGATGTCGAGTTGCTGTCCAGCGAGCTGATCACCAACGCCGTGTCCCACACGGCCGCCCCGTGCGTCGTGCGCGTGTCCTGGGACGGTGAGCGGTTGCGCGTCGAGGTGACGGATGTCGGCCACGAACTGCCGGCTGCAGGTGGGATCGATCTCGACGCCACCGACGGACGGGGGCTGTTCCTGGTGGCGGCGCTCGCGACGAACTGGGGCGCCGAGCCGGACCCCGCTGGCAAACGGATCTGGTTCGAGATCGGCACCACCGCCGCCGTTTCGGGCGACGAGCGACTCACCGCGCTGGTGAGGGCCGCTGCCCCGAAGGCACGGGATGTCCTGCCGACCAGCGCCTGACAAGACTTCCTCCTGCCCCGACGCGGGCTTGGGGGGGATGCGGGTGGCCGCGCTGGTCAACAGCCGTGCGGCGTAAGCACCTGAGGTTCCTTGCCGGCGGCTTGCCCCGGCAACGGATCCATCGCTGCACCCACGAAGGGGCCGGGCATTCGGCCCGCCCCATGACTCCGAAGGAGGCTTCATGCCCGAGAACCTTGCGAACAACACCGAGTTGGAGGGCGACGGTCTGCTGGTCGCCCGCGCGAAGGTCGCCGCGGCCCGCTCGCGTGGCGAGCAGCCGTCGGACGGCGGCTCCACCGGTCGAACCGACACCAACGACTGACGGCTGCGTCACGATGACCGCCGAGCACTTCTCGGTGGTTGAGCGTCTGGGCGGGGATGACTTCCTCGCCCAGACGCTCGGCCGCAGCTTCAAGGTCGCACGCGGTGAAGCCGCGTCACTCACCGGACTCATGAGCTGGGATGACCTCAACACCATCCTGACCCACCACCGGTTCGAACCGCCTCGCTTCCGCCTCGCCGTCAACGGGGAGCAGGTGCCCGCGTACACGTACTCCCGACCGATCACCACCCGGCGCAGCACCGTCTGGCACCAGCTCCAGCCCTCCGAGCTGCACAAGCGTCTCGCCGAGGGTGCCACGCTGGTCCTGGACGCCGTTGACGAGCTCCACCCCGGTATCGGTGCTCTGGCCGGCCAGCTGGAGCGCTGGCTGCGAACCGGCGTACAGGTCAACCTGTACGCCTCCTGGACCGGCACCGAGGGCTTCGGCGTCCACTGGGACGATCACGACGTGGTCGTCGTCCAGCTCGACGGCGCGAAGCGCTGGCGCATCTACGGCCCCACCCGCACGGTGCCGATGCACCGCGACGTAGAGACGCCGGAACCGCCGCCCGAGGAGCCCGTCGCCGATCTGGTCCTCACCGCCGGCGATGTGCTCTATCTGCCTCGGGGCTGGTGGCACGCTGTCGCCGCCTCCGAGGGCGAACACTCGCTGCACGTCACGTGCGGGCTGCAGAGCACGACGGGCGCCGATCTGATCACCTGGCTGTCGGAGATGCTGCGCGCCCACGAGGCCGTCCGGGCGGACATCCCGCGCTTCGGGACCGGCGAGGAGCAACGCGTCTTCCTCGACACCATCGGCAAGCTCCTCGCGGCCGAGTTGGAAAGCGACGGCCTGATCGCCCGCTTCTCCGCCGCTCGCGACGCCACCGAGCGAGCCCGCCTCGCGCCGTCGCTGCCCCACATCACGGCGATCCCACCGGACGCCGACCTTCGGGTGC
Source organism: Kitasatospora sp. NPDC028055 (assembly GCF_040637885.1). Taxonomy (NCBI): domain Bacteria; kingdom Bacillati; phylum Actinomycetota; class Actinomycetes; order Kitasatosporales; family Streptomycetaceae; genus Kitasatospora; species Kitasatospora sp. NPDC028055. The sequence goes on from NZ_JBEZXE010000066.1 coordinate 4,349, forward strand.
GCCTGGTCACCACGCGGCCCGCGCTGGCGGCTGGGGCCGACGGCACCGTCCGGCTGACCGCCGGCGGTGAGGAGTGGACGTTTGCCGCCAAGGCCGAGCCGATGCTCGCGCTCCTCGCCGACGGGGAACCTCACCGGCTGGCCGATCTCGCACAGGCCGCAGGCATCACTCTCGGGCAGGCGGCCGGTGTCGTGACGGAGCTGGTCGACGGCCAGGCCGCCGCGATCGGTGGTGCGCAATGACGGCCCGGCTGGGCCTCGGCACCTACCGTTGCCTCGATGTGGCCGAGGCCGCGCTGATGGCCGCCTCCCGAGGTGCCGACTGGGTGGACACCGCGCCCAACTACGCGGGCGGCCGGGCGGAGACGTGGCTCGCCGTGGTTCTGGCTGCCTACCCGGATCTGCGCGTCTCCACCAAGGTGGGCTTCGTCCCGGCCAGCGCCAGTCACATCGGTGTGCGAGCCGGTGCCCTGTCCGCAGCCGACGCCGAACGCGGGCACTGCCTCGCCCCGGACTACATCGCCTGGCAACTCGCGCGCAGCAGGCGCATGCTCGGCCGGGTGCCCGATCTGGTGTTCGTGCACAACCCCGAACACGGCTGCCCGGACGGCGAGATCACCGACCGGCTCTACAAGGCCTTCCTGGCCCTGGAGGAGGCGTGCAGCCAGCAGGCCATCAGCGCCTATGGAGTGGCGACCTGGCGCGGTTTCAGCAGCGGCCTCTTCGACGTACCCACGCTGATCGAACTCGCGGCCAAAGCCGGCGGGCCGAGTCATCACCTGCGTGCCATCCAGCTCCCGGTCTCCCTCGTCCACCTTGCGCCCGTCGCCCAGGCTCTCGACGGACACGGCCCGTTGGCCGATGCCCTGGCTGCGGGCTTGGAAGTGTTCGCCTCCGCCCCGCTCCACGGTGGCGAGATCCCCGGCATGGTGCCACCGGAACTGTCCGAGCTGATCAGCCCTGGCAAGACCCCTGCCGAGGCCGCCCTCGCCGTCGTTGCTTCTTCCCCAGGCGTGAAGCGCGTGCTCCTGTCGACGGGGAACCCGGAACACTGGGGGCAGGCCGCCGAAGCCGTCGGCCGACCGTCGCTGTCTCCGGACGCACTCCGAAGGGTCGTTGATGTACTCGGAACCTGAGCCGGACACCGCCAGGCGGATGCGCGGGATGCACGCCGCAGCAGCAACGGCGTTCGACGCGACGCCGATCGGCTCCCGCGAAGCGTGGGGCTGGCGCGGACGTACCCTCAGCCGTCCAGTCGCCACGGCATCCGGCGAGGGCTGGCTCCGCCTGGTGTCCGCCCCGGCCGACAAGGCCTGCGGAAAGCTCTGGGAAGGACCGCAGGAGGCCGAACGGCTCATGCCTCCTGCGGTCCCCAGGCCACGCCTCCGGAAGCGGCTCACCTGGACCGAGGACGAGCACGGCTACCTGGCAGAGCTGTACGACGAGGTCACCGCCCCCACCGTCACCACCCACGAGCCGATCCTCCGGGAAGCACCAGACCTGAACGATGCTTGGTGGGAGGGGCTCAGCACCGCCCTCGACGCCATTGCCACCGTTTCCAGCGACCGGGTGGCGGTCCGGCAGGAATACCTGGATCGCGCCATGCCCCAGTACCTGGGCATCCCGATCGACACCACGGTGCCCGCCTGGACGACCGCCCACGGTGACCTGCACTGGGCCAACCTCACAAGTCCGTCTCTCTCGGTCCTCGACTGGGAAGGCTGGGGCGTCGCGCCTGCCGGGTACGACGCGGCGCTGTTGTACTCGTACAGCCTCCTCGTACCTGACACGGCCGCAGAAATCCGGCGGCAGCTCGGGCACATCCTCGATACCCCTGCCGGGAGGTTCGCAGAACTCGTCGTCATCACCGAACTGCTGCAAACAACCACCCGGGGCGACAACCTCGGACTGGAGAGGGCACTACGGGCACGTCTTGCATATTTGACGGAGGGGTGACGCAGCACTCCATCGCCTTGTCCTCGCAAACGGTTGGCACCCAGCGTAGTGACTGTGCTACTTTCCGCATCATCAACAGAACATAGAAGACCCCGGCGGTGCTACCAACACCCCGGGGTCCGGCACAGGAGCAGCAACTCCCAATGCAGATCCATCGTAGCGCCCAGGCGCGCTGTTTCACCGTACTTCCGAACGGCCTCCTCCAGGACCGCCGCCTCAGCTACACCGCCCGGGGCCTGCTCGCAGACCTCCTCTCCCGCCCCGACGGCTGGCGCGAGGACGGGCGGCACATGGCCGACACCAGCCAGCAGGGGCGCGGCGCAGTTCGCCGGGCGCTCAAGGAGTTGAAGGACGCCGGGTACTACCGCGTCGACACGCTCCGGCTGCCCGACGGCACCATCCGCTCCGAGGCGCACGTCTTCGACACCCCCCGACCGGCACCAGCTGTCCCCCACCCGGCTTCCGGTGAGCCCGAGACCGGTCCGCCTGACAGCCCTGTAGTAAAGAACCCGGGAGAAGTACCCACCCTCCCCACCCAGTTGACGCCGGCGGACGAACAGACCCGCAGGGCGGTGGCAGCGCTCTTCCGCGCGATCCGCCCCGAGCCCCGGCTGCGCCTCGGCGAGGCCGAGGCGCAGCAGCTCGCGCCCCTCGTGTCGCAGTGGCTGGAACGCGGCAGCACCCCAGCAGAGTTGGCCCACGCCCTGCTCCCCGGCCTGCCCTCGCCGATGCACTCCCCGGTGGCGATCCTGCGCGACCGCCTCCAACGCAAGCTGCCACCCGCCCGAGCACCACAGGCCGCCCCCGCCGAGTGCGCCAAGTGCCACGACCCCGTGCCCCACCCCGGCATCTGCCGCACCTGCGCGGGCCTCGGCGGCACCAGAACGCCCGCGATCGGTACCGGCGCCACCGCCGCACCCGGCGGCGCCGCCCGTGCCCGCGCAGCGCTGCGCGGGCACGGTCTGTTCACCACCGCGTGAACACGGTGCGTGTCCACGGGTCGGCGCTCCGGTAACCGCGCGACACGGTGGGGGCCCGGGGAACTACGCTGTCCGCCGTGACAGAACGGCTGCCGCTCTTCCCGCTGAACACCGTGCTCTACCCGGGCCTCGTGCTGCCCCTGAACGTCTTCGAGGAGCGCTACCGCCGTCTCGTCGCCGACCTGCTCGAACAGCCCGAGGACGAGCCGCGCCGCTTCGGCGTGCTCGCCATCAAGGACGGCCGCGAGGTCGCCCCGGTCCGCCCCGCCGAGGACGGCCCGGCCGGGCCGCTCGACGGCCTGGGCACCGTCACCGGGGACCCGCTGGAGGCGGTGTACCACATCGGCTGCGTCGCCGACGTCTCCTCCGTCCAGCCCCAGCCCGACGGCCGCTACGAGCTGCTGGTCACCGGCACCACCCGGTTCCGGCTCAGCTCGGTCGACGTCGGCGGCCCGTACCTGACGGGTGAGATCGAGCCGGTCGAGGAGCGCCCCGGCGAGGGCTCCGGCGCCCTCGCCGCCGAGGTCGAGCGGGCCTTCCGGGTCTACCAGAAGCGCCTGGCGGGCGCCCGCGAGGCCAGCACCCACGGCCGCCAGCAGCTGCCCGACGACCCCCAGGTGCTCTCCTACCTGGTCGCCGCCGCCTCGGTCTTCGAGACCCCGGTCAAGCAGCGGCTGCTCGCCTGCCCCGACACCGCCCAGCGGCTGCGCATCGAACTCGACCTGCTGCGCCGCGAGAGCGCGGTGCTCAGCTGGCTGCCCTCGCTGCCCGCGGTCGACCTCACCCGCCAGTCGTTCAGCCCCAACTGACCGCCCCCACCGACCCGAGGCACCCGCGCATGGCCAAGAAGCCGAAGAAGGGCGGCCAGGGCACGCCCGCCACCGTCGCCCTGGAGACCGCCGCCGTCCCGTACACCGTCCACGCCTACGAGCACGACCCGGCCGCGGCCTCCTACGGCGGCGAGGCCGCCGAGGCCCTGGGCGTGGCCGCCGAGCGGGTCTTCAAGACCCTGGTCGCCGACGTGGACGGCACCCTCACCGTCGGCGTCGTCCCGGTCGCCGGCCAGCTCGACCTCAAGGCCCTGGCCACGGCCGTCGGCGGCAAGCGCGCCGCGATGGCCGACCCAGCCGCCGCTGAACGCAGCAGCGGCTACGTCCTCGGCGGCATCTCCCCGCTCGGCCAGCGCCGCCCGCTGCGCACCGTGGTCGACGCCAGCGCCCTGACGCACCCCACCGTCTACGTGTCGGCGGGCCGCCGCGGCCTCGAAGTGGAACTGGCCCCCGCCGACCTCATCGCCCTCACCAACGCCCGCACCGCCCCGATCGCCCGCTGAGAAGCAGAGACCCCTGGAAACCCGCCAAGGGGCGCGGGGAACGGCGCGGGGCGGGGAGGCCGCGACCGGTACCCGGCCCGTCGCCCCTGCGCCCTCCGCCCCGCTCAAGGGCTCAGCCCTGCCGCCGGTCCTCCGGCGCCGGAGCGGCGTCCACCGGGGCGACCGGCCCGGCGTCCACCGGAGCGACCTCCGCAGGAGGCCCCGCCGGGTCCCCGTACGACCCGGCCGGCACCCCCCAGTACGGCGGCGGGTCCTCCTCCCGCTTCCCGAACGCCGCCGACAGCGCCAGCAGCACCACCATCGCCACCATCGGCCACACCAGCAGCGCCCCCATCGCCCCCAGGTCGATGCTCGCGTCGAAGTGCCCGCCGTTGCCGACCCGCCGGGCCTCGCCGATCAGGTTGTCGCTCGGCCCGAGCCAGCGGCCGAGCTTCCAGGCCCCGTACGAGCCGAGCAGTCCGCCGATCGCCAGCCCCAGCGCGACCGAGATCCCGCCGCCGCGCTTGCGGGTCACCAGGAAGGCCCCGAGCGCGGTGAGGCTGCCGGCGCCCAGCCCGATCAGCACGAACACCGCGTCGGCGCCGGCCCGCTGCTCGCCCTCGGGGTCGACGTACAGGATCCGGTCGCCGTCCACGACCAGCGGCACCTTGGGCGCCAGCCAGGCCCACAGCCCGGCCATCACCAGTCCGGCCAGCAGGCACACCAGCACCACCCCGGCGCCGATCCGCAGCTCGTCCGGCACCCGGCGCCCGCCCGCGGGCGGCGCCGTGGGCAGGCCGGCGGGCGGCTCCTGGTCGGAGGCCGGCGGCGGTGCGAACGGGTCGGGTACGGCTCCCGGCTCGGCCGGCACATCGGCGCGGGCGGGTTCCGGAGGTGTGTTCGGTACGGTCACGGGTCCCATCGTTTCACGACGCCCGTCCGAACGGCCGCACCGCCCACCGCACCGCAGACCCGGCAAGATCCGCCGAACCCACCCGCGGCAACGCCCTACCGCGCGACAGCCCGCCGGTACGCCCAGGTGGCCAGGGCCAGCGACACCACGCCCACCCCCGCGCACACCCCGAGGTCGGCCAGCACCATGCCCCAGTCCGGCTCCGGCGCGAAGGTCCGCGCGAACGCCTCCACCCCGTACGTCGACGGCAGCAGGTCGCGCAGCCACAGCACCGGCTGCGGCAGGTGGTCGACCGGCAGCACGCCGAGCAGCAGCGCCGCCGACATGCCGAGCTGCCCCAGCATCGTCGCGATCTCCTGCCGCGGCGCCAGCAGCCCGCAGGCCGCGCCCAGCCCGGACAGCGCCGCCCCGGCGAGCGGCACCACGGCGAGCAGCACCCACAGCTGCCCGAGCGGCAGCCCGAACATCACCGCGCCGATGCCGGCCGTGACGAGCGTGCCGGGCAGCGTGAACGAGGCGTACGCGGCGGCCGCGCCGAGCACCACCGAGGCGGCCGGGACGGGCAGCGTCGCGTAGTGGTCGAGGCCGCCGGTGGCGCGGAGCTTCCCGAAGTACTGGGCCAGCAGGTTGAGCGCGACGAACGCCACCACCAGCACGCTCGACCCGGCGACCACCGACCGCGCCGCCGAGGTCTGCCCGCCGTCCACGACGCCCCGCATCATCACCAGGATGCCGACGGACTGGAAGGTGGCCACGAACAGCAGCGGGATCCGCGCGACCTTCGCCCGGGTGAGCTGCGCCCGGTACACCGCGGCCAGGGCGGGCAGCAGCCGGGCGGCGGGGGCGAGCGGGGCGGCGCCGGCCGTGGCCCGGCCGGTCCGCGGGGGCACCGAGAGCAGCGTCACTTGGCCAGTCCTCCGTGGCGGCCGCCCAGCTTGAGGTAGGCGTCCTCAAGGCTCGGGGTGGCGAGGGTGAAGTCGTCGAGGGCGGCGAAGGCCGGGCCGGTGGTGACGGCGGCGACCAGTTCGCGGGCCTGCTCGGGGGTGGTGCGGACGGTCCAGCGGCGCCCGGTGCGTTCGGCGCGCGCGGCCAGTTCGGCGACGGCGGGGACGCCGATCGGCGCCTCGTCCCGCCAGACCAGGTCGAGCCGGACGTCGCCGTCCACCAGGGCCTTGAGCCCGCCGGGCGTGTCGCAGGCGATCACCCGGCCCTCGTCGATCACGGCGACCCGGTCGAGCACGGTCTCCGCCTCGATCACGTTGTGGGTGACCAGCAGCACCGTCGTCCCGTGCTCGGCCCGCCGCCGGTCGACGGCCGACCAGACGGCCCGCCGGGCGACCGGGTCCATGCCGGTGGTGGGTTCGTCCAGGACGAGCAGCGGCCGCTCCCCCACCAGGGTGGCCGCGAAGCAGGCGAGCCGCCGCTGCCCGCCGGACAGCTTGGCCAGCGGCCGGCCGGCGATCGGCTCCAGCCCGAGTTCGGTGAGGACCTCCGCGGCCGCGCCGCGGGCGGCCGCGCGTGAGAGCCCGCGCAGCCGTCCAGTGGTCTCGGCCGCCAGCGCGACAGTCAGCTCGTCCAGCGCGGTGGATTCCTGCCCGAGGTAGCCGAGCAGCCGGGCGGCCCGCTCCGGGTGCCGCACGATGTCGTGCCCGAGCAGTTCGACGGAGCCGGAGTCCGGCCGCAGCAGGCCGGTGAGCTGGCGGACGAGCGTGGACTTCCCGGCGCCGTTGGGCCCGAGCAGCCCGAAGACCTCGCCCTCGCGGACGGTCAGGCTGATCCCGTCGTTGGCCCGGATCTCGGTGGCGGCGGCGCCGCGCCCGGTGCGGTAGGTCCGGACCAGATCGCGTACGGCCACGCACGGCGCGGGGGTGTCCTGGGGTGCTCGCCCGGCCGTCTCTTCCACGACCGGAGACTTTACGCGCTCACACGGGCGAACCGGACAACGGGGGCCGGTCGCCGGAGGCCGGTCGCCGGAGGCCGCCGGGACGCGTCAGTCGTCCACCACCATCGACCCGCCCGGGACCCGGGCCGCCAGTTCCTTCCAGAACCCCGCCCGGATGGCGTAGCGGTCGTGCTCGTCGATCTGGTCGTCCTTGTGGGCGAGCAGTCCGAAGCGGGCCGCGTAGCGCAGCAGCTCGCCGTCGACCCGGTGCGGGATGCGCGGGTAGTCGGGCCAGAGCAGGGTGAGCCGTTCGAGGTCGCCGAGGCGGTCGCTCCAGCGGCGGGCGAAGACCTGCCCGACCTCGTGGGCGTCGCCGCCGATGGTGGTGATGTCCTCCTCGCGGTCGGCCCAGCGCTGTTCGGCGGTGGTGAGCTGGGCCAGCGTGGGCAGGCCGTCCCCGGCGGTGACGGACGGCTCGGGGGCGGGCCGGTCGACCCAGCCCCGGTCGGAGGACCAGCGCAGCACCGGTCCGCCGGTCGGCTGCCCGTTGGCGGCCTGTCCGGCCGCGGCGTGTCCGTTGGCGTGCCCGTTCGCCGCCGCGGTGATCGGGGTGACGGCCGAGACCCGCCCGGCGAGGTCCTTCGGGGTGGGCACCACCCGCAGGGCGGCGGCCGGCTGGGGCCGCCCGTTCGCGGCGGGCGCCTCGGGCACCGCCTCGGCGGCGGCCGGCCGGACGCCGGGGGGCACCACGCTGGGCAGCGGGGCCGGCGGGGCGGCGAGGATCTTGGCGATCTCCTGCCGGGCGCCGCCCGTCCCGGGCGCCGGGAAGACGGTGGAGTGGTCGCGCAGCGAGAAGGACCCCTCGATCCACTCGCGGTCCAGGACCCGCCGCTCGTCGGCCTCGCCGACCAGGTCCTCGGACTGGTTGAAGTCCCCGTCGGCGGCCTGCAACGCCCACAGGTGCACGGCCACGCCGTGCTCCTTGGCGGTCATCATGCCGGGCAGCAGGTCCCCGTCGCCGGTGATCAGGACGACGTCCGCGCAGGCCCGGTTACGGGCGAGTTCGGAGAGTTCGGCGTGCATCGCGGCGTCGACGCCCTTCTGCACCCAGCGCCCCTCGGCCCGGGTGAGGGCGCCCAGCCGCACGGTCACGCGGGGCAGCACCCGCAGCCGCCGGTGCTCGGGCATCGGGCGGCGGTCGGGGGCCGCGTCGAACCAGTAGATCCGCAGCAGCGGCAGCCCGGTCTCGGCCTCGGCGCGTTCGCGCAGGGCGCTGATCAGCGCGGTGTGGTCGACGGTGACCTTGGAGCGGGAGGGGTCTCCGGCGAGCAGGCTGGCGGCGGCACCCAACAGGTATCCGGCATCCACCAGGACGACACAGCGGTCCATCCGCGCACCTCTTTCCGCTCGCCCTCGAAGGTCGGTCTGGGTGGGCGGTCCGCCCGTCGACCCGGCGTGCGGGGTGAGGGGGCCCCTGACCGCCCGATCGTTGGGTCACCTTTTCCCCCAGGTTCGCGGCCCGAACCTCGGCGGATGTCCCGGTCACGCAACAGCCGCCCCAATGAGTCGCAAAGAAACACGAAGGCGGGCCCCGTTCAACGACGGGGCCCGCCAAACGTCACGCGGGGTTGACCCGGATCAGCCCTTGAGCTCGGCGGCGAGCAGCTCGGCGGCGACCAGCTCGGCGAGCTGGACGGCGTTGAGCGCGGCGCCCTTGCGCAGGTTGTCGTTGGAGACGAACAGCGACAGGCCGTGCTCCACCGTCTCGTCGACCCGGATGCGGCCGACGTAGCTCGGGTCCTGACCGGCGGCCTGGAGCGGGGTGGGGATCTCGGACAGCTCGACGCCGGGGGCGGCGGCGAGCAGCTCGGCGGCCCGCTCGGGGCTGATCGGGCGCTCGAAGCGGGCGTTGATCTGGAGCGAGTGGCCGGAAAAGACCGGGACGCGCACGCAGGTGCCGGCGACCTTGAGCTCGGGGATGCCGAGGATCTTGCGGCTCTCGTGGCGGAGCTTCTGCTCCTCGTCGGTCTCGTTGGAGCCGTCCTCGACGATGGAGCCGGCCAGCGGCACCACGTTGAAGGCGATCGGCCGCCGGTAGACCTTGGGCTCGGGGAACTCGACGGCGGAGCCGTCGTGGGCCAGCGCGGAGGCGCCGTCCACGACCTTGGCGGCCTGGTCCTGCAGCTCGGCGACACCGGCGACGCCGCTGCCGGAGACGGCCTGGTAGGTGGAGACGACCAGGGCGGCGAGCCCCGCCTCCTCGTGCAGCGGGCGCAGCACGGGCATGGCGGCCATGGTGGTGCAGTTGGGGTTGGCGATGATGCCCTTGGGCCGGTCGGCGATGGCCTCCGGGTTGACCTCGGAGACGACCAGCGGGACCTCGGGGTCACGGCGCCAGGCGGAGGAGTTGTCGATGACGACGGCGCCGGAGGCGGCGACCTTGGGGGCCAGGGCCTTGGAGGTGGAGCCTCCGGCCGAGAAGATCACGATGTCCAGGCCGGTGTAGTCGGCCGTGGCCGCGTCCTCGACGGTGACCTCGGTGCCCTGCCAGGGCAGCGTGCGCCCGGCCGAACGGGCCGAGGCGAACAGCCGCAGCTGCTCCACCGGGCCCAGTCCACCTTCACGACCAGCCCGCTCCGCCAGGATCTCGCGGACCACGCCGCCGACCTGGCCGGTGGCACCGACAATGCCGATCTTCATTCCGACTACTCCTCTGAATGGTGCTGTCTACAGCCGCACTCTGCCCATCATGCCTTGTCACGCGGGTGGGGCGACCTGGTATTCCACGGTGTGAGAGGGGGCCCGGCCGGCCCTCAGTGGTCCAGACCATTGGCGAGGGCCAGCGCGGCCGCGACCTCCGCCTCCCCGGCCGGCAGCAGCGGCAGCCGTACGTCCGGGGTCGGGATCCGGCCCTGGGCGTGCAGCACGCCCTTGGTCACCGTCGGGTTCGGGGCCGTGAAGGCGGACAGCGCCAGCCCGGTCAGCCGGTGCCCCAGCTCCCGGGCCCGCTCCACGTCCCCGTCCCGCCAGGCCTCGTACAGCTCGACGAAGCGGGCGGTCGCCAGGTGCGCGGAGGCGAGGATGCCGCCCGCCGCGCCCAGCGCCAGCATCGGCGACAGGAAGGCGTCCTCCCCGGTGAGGAAGGCGAACCCGGCCGGGGCGTCGGCGAGCAGCTCGGCCGCCGCCTGGTCCAGCCCGCCGGTCGCGTACTTGACGCCCACCACCCCGTCGATCGCGGCCAGTTCGCGCAGCGCGGCGGTGGAGAGCTGCTGCCCGGTGCGGTACGGGATGTGGTAGACGACCAGCGGCAGCGGGCTGCCCGCGGCCAGCGCCCGGAAGTGCGCGACCGTCCCGGCCTCGCCGGCCCGGACGAAGGCGGGCGTGGTGACCAGCGCCGCAGCCCCCGGCACCCGCGCGCCGAGCACGGCCAGCGCCTCGCCGACGGCCCGGGTGTCGCCGCCGGAGGCGCCGACGGTCAGCTGCGCCCCGCGCTCCGCGCAGGCGGCCGCGGCGACGCCGACCACCGCGTCCCGCTCCTCGGCGGTGAGCGCGGCGGGCTCGCCGGTGGTGCCGAGCGCGACCACGCCGGCCGCCCCGGCGTCCAGCACCTCGTGCGCGAGCTTCTCCAGCGCGTCGAGGGCGACGGAGCCGTCGGCGGCGAACGGGGTGACCAGGGGGACGTGGATGCCCTTGAGTTCCATACCGACGATCCTGCGGCCCGTCGATCGCCCGGGTCCAGTTCACATGTGTGACGCTTCTCGTAAGCTGAGCCGATGCTCGACGTCCGACGACTGCGCCTGCTGCGCGAACTCGCCCACCTCGGCACCATCGCGGCCGTCGCCGAGGCCCTGTCGTTCAGCGCCTCCGCGGTGTCCCAGCAGCTGTCCGTCCTGGAGAAGGAGGCCGGCGTCCCACTGCTGGAGCGCACCGGGCGGCGGGTCACCCTCACCCCGGCCGGCCGGGGCCTGGTCCGCCACGCCGAGTCCGTACTGGCCCTGCTGGAACAGGCGGACGCCGAACTCGCCCACGCCAAGCGGGGGTTGGCCGGTCCGCTGCGGATCGGCACCTACCCCTCGGCGGCCCGCGCGATCATCCCGGCGGTGCTCGCCGGGCTGGCCTCCTGGCACCCGGACCTGGAGCCGATGGTCACCGAGGTGGACCCTGCGGCCGTCGGCGCGGCGCTGCGCGCGGGCGAGCTGGACGTGGCGCTGGTGCACGAGTACGACCTCGTCCCGGCCGACCCGGAACCGGGCCTGGCCGTGACCCGCCCGGTCTTCACCGAGCCGATGTACCTGGCCGCCCGCACCCCGGCGGTGCTCGCCGAGCAGCGCGGCGCGCCGTGGATCACCTCCCCGCCGGGCACGCTCTGCCACACCATGGCCGTCCGCGCCTGCGAGGCGGCGGGCTTCGCACCCCGGATCCGGCACCAGATCGACGACTTCACCACGGTGCTCTCGCTGGTCGCCGCGGGCCAGGGGGTGGCCCTGGTCCCCCACCTGGGCACCGCCGGGGCCCCGCCCGGCGTGGTCCTCACCAGGCTGGCGATGTACCGCCGCACCCGCGCCGCCTTCCGGGCCGGCGCGGGCTCCCACCCGGCCATCTCGGCCTTCGTCTCGGCCCTCCACACGGCCGTCCCGCCGGGGCTGGGCAGCGGGGGCTGACGAACACCCCGCCGCCCAGCCTCCCCGCTAGACCGCCAGGCAGCTCGGCCCGAGCAGCTGCTTCAAGTCCCCGTACAGCGCCGGGTCGGACTTCACCCGGTGCCGGTCCAGCCGCAGCACCGTGGTCTTGGTGGGCCCCTCCAGCCGCACCCGCACCTCGGTCGTGCCCTTGTGGTGGGTCAGCACCTCGCTGAGCCGGGCGACCAGCGGCGGGGTGACCTTCCCGGTCGGGATGTTGATGGTGATCGGCGCCTCGGCGTGGGCGTTCGAGAGGTCCGGGACGGACAGCTCCATGCCCATCAGCCGCGGCACGTCCTCCCGCTTGTCCAGCTTGCCGCGCACGAACACCACGGCGTCCTCGACGAGTTGGGAGGAGACCAGCTGGTAGCTGGCCGGGAAGAACATGCAGTCGATCGAGCCCGCCAGGTCCTCGACGGTGGCGATCGCCCAGGCGTTGCCCTGCTTGGTCATCTTCCGCTGGAGGCCCGAGATGATGCCGCCGATGGTGACGATCGTCCCGTCCGGCCGCTCCGCGAGGTCCGCGATCGCGCAGTCCGCCTTGTCGGCGAGCACGTGCTCGATGCCGTGCAGCGGATGCGAGGAGACGTACAGGCCGAGCATCTCCCGCTCCTGGGTGAGCAGGAAGGACTTCTCCCACTCCTCCTCGGAGAACACTACGTCCAGCCCGAAGCTCGGCTCGTCCGAGGCGGTGTCGCCGCCGAAGAGGTCGAACTGGCCCTCGGCCTCCTTGCGCTTGACCCCGACGACGTTGTCGATCATCGGCTCGAACTGGGCGCTCAGGCCCTTGCGGGTGTGCCCGAGGGAGTCGAACGCCCCGGCCTTGATGAGGGATTCGACGGTCCGCTTGTTGCAGACCACCGACTCCACCTTCTCCAGGAAGTCCGGGAAGGAGCTGAACTTCCCCTTCGCCTTCCGGGTGCGGATCATCGACTCGACCACCGGCCCGCCGACGTTGCGGATGGCGGTCAGGCCGAACCGGACGGTGTCGCTGCCGTGCGGCGTGAAGTCCGAGTCCGACTCGTTGACGTCCGGCGGCAGCACCTGGATGCCCATCTTGCGGCACTCGTTGAGGTAGACCGCCGACTTGTCCTTGTCGTCCTTGACGGAGGTGAGCAGCCCGGACATGTACTCGGCCGGGTAGTTGGCCTTGAGGTACGCCGTCCAGTAGGAGACCAGCCCGTACCCGGCGGTGTGCGCTTTGTTGAACGCGTAGCCGGAGAAGGGGACGAGGACGTCCCACACCGCCTGGATGGCCGCGTCGGAGTAGCCGCGCTCGCGGCAGCCCTTCTGGAAGGGGACGAACTCCGCCTCCAGGATCTCCTTCTTCTTCTTGCCCATCGCGCGGCGCAGCAGGTCGGCCTGGCCGAGCGAGTAGCCGGCCAGGATCTGCGCGGCCTTCTGCACCTGCTCCTGGTACACGATCAGGCCGTAGGTGGGCCGGAGCACCTCCTCCAGGGGCTTCTCCAGCTCCGGGTGGATCGGGGTGATCTCCTGCTGCCCGTTCTTGCGCAGCGCGTAGTTGGTGTGGGAGTTGACGCCCATCGGGCCCGGTCGGTACAGCGCGAGGACGGCGGAGATGTCCTCGAAGTTGTCGGGCTTCATCAGGCGCAGCAGCGAGCGCATCGGCCCGCCGTCGAGCTGGAAGACGCCGAGCGTGTCGCCGCGGGCGAGGAGTTCGTAGGTCGGCTTGTCGTCGAGGGGCAGCTCAAGAAGGTTGATCTTGATGCCCTTGTTCTTCTCGATCGCCTTGACGGCGTCGTCCATGATCGTCAGGTTGCGCAGGCCGAGGAAGTCCATCTTGAGGAGGCCGAGGCCCTCGCAAGTGGGGTAGTCGAACTGCGTGATGGTGACGCCGTCGGTGTGCCGGGTCCAGACCGGGATGTGGTCGGTCAGCGGCTCGGCGGACATGATGACGCCGGCCGCGTGCACGCCGGGCTGGCGGATCAGGCCCTCGATGCCGCGCGCGGTGTCGATGACCTTCCGGACGTCCGGGTCGTTCTCGTACAGCGCGCGGATCTCGCCCGCCTCGCTGTAGCGGGGGTGGCTGCTGTCCGTGATGCCGGAGAGCGGGATGCCCTTGCCCATGACGTCCGGCGGCATCGCCTTGGTGATCCGGTCGCCCATCGCGTACGGGTAGCCGAGGACCCGGGAGGAGTCCTTGATGGCGGCCTTCGCCTTGATGGTGCCGTAGGTGACGATCATGGCGACCTTGTCGGACCCCCATTTCTCCGTCACGTACCGGATCACGTCACCGCGCCGGCGCTCGTCGAAGTCGATGTCGACATCGGGCATGGAGATGCGCTCGGGGTTGAGGAAGCGCTCGAAGATCAGGCCGTGCGGGATCGGGTCGAGGTCGGTGATGCCCATCGCGTAGGCGACCAGCGAACCGGCCGCCGAACCGCGGCCCGGGCCCACCGCGATGCCCTGGCTCTTCGCCCACATGATGAAGTCGGCGACCACGAGGAAGTACGCCGGGAACCCCATCTGGATGATGGTGTCCATCTCGTACTCGGCGAGCTTCTTGTGCTCCTCGTCGTACCCGTTCGGGAAGCGCCAGTCCATGCCCTCCCAGACCTTGGACTTGAAGAAGTCCGCCTCGGACTCGAAGCCCTCCGGGATCGGGAACCGGGGCATCAGGTTCTTGAACTTGAACATGCCCTCGGTGTCGACCCGGGAGGCGACCAGCAGCTGGCTGTTGCGGCAGCCCTCCTGCCAGGCGTCCGAGGAGTCCAGCGCGTACATCTCGGCGGCGGACTTGATGTAGTAGCCGGTGCCGTCGAAGCGGAAGCGGTCCGGGTCCGAGAGGTTCTTGCCGGTCTGCACGCAGAGCAGCAGGTCGTGGGCGCCGGCGTCGGCCTCGGTGGTGTAGTGCGAGTCGTTGGTGACCACCGGCGGGATGTCCAGCTTCCGGCTGATCTCCAGCAGCCCGTCGCGGACCCGCTTCTCGATCTCCAGGCCGTGGTCCATCAGCTCCAGGAAGTAGTTCTCCTTGCCGAAGATGTCCTGGTAGTCGGCCGCGGACTTGAGTGCCTCCTCGAACTGCCCCAGCCGCAGCCGGGTCTGCACCTCGCCGGACGGGCAGCCGGTGGTGGCCATCAGGCCGCCGGACAGCTCGGAGATCAGCTCCTTGTCCATCCGGGGCCACTTCACCAGCCAGCCCTCGGAGTAGGAGCGCGAGGTCAGCTTGAAGAGGTTGTGCAGGCCCTCCTTGTTCCGGGCCCAGATGGTCTTGTGGGTGTACGCGCCGGACGCGGAGACGTCGTCCCGCTTCTGGTGCGGCTGGCCCCACAGGATGCGCTTGGTGTTGGAGCGGGACTCGGGGGCGACGTACGCCTCGATCCCGATCACCGGGGTGATCCCGGCCTCGGTCGCCTGCTTGTGGAACTCGGCGGCGCCGTACATGTTCCCGTGGTCGGTCATCGCGACGTGGGTCTGCCCCAGCCGCTCGACCTCCTTGAACATCTGCTTCAGCCGGGCGGCACCGTCCAGCATCGAGTACTCGGTGTGAACGTGCAGATGCGCGAACGGCTGATCGCTCAAGGCGGGGCCTCCGGAGGCTCTGGTGCTGATCTGGCGGGCCGGCGAACGCGCAGGTCACAGGGGGAGAAAGCCCTGGAAATGGAGGTGGCCCGGAACGCCTCTCGGGGTCCGGACCGTCACTCACGCGTTCACCCGTCCACTCTAGCCCGCCCGCCCCTGGAGAGGGCCACCCCGGCGCCTGCGCGGAGCGCCGTTTCCTCCCCCGGATCGTCCTGCGGCGCAACGTTTCGCCGCTGCCACCGCATCAGGGTGGTGGGAGGGGTCACGGGGAGGGGAGGGCCGCACCGCCGGGTGAGTCGATTCGAGTACGTAGCGAATAATTCCCCCGAATTCATTGAGTTCGTATGCGATTCTCCTTCTCGAAGGCCCGGCGCCCATCTGTTGCAAGGCCGTGACAGTCCCGGCCGAAAAGTCGTTCGCCCAGCGAGGACCGACGGTTAGCATTCCGGAATGGAATCGAAACTCCCGCCGATACGAAATTCCTCCGACCGTGCCGATACCGCCGATACCCGGCCGGCCCGCAGGTCGCCGCTCCGGCTGGCCCGTCTCGGTGCGACCTTCGTGGGTGTGAGCGTCGTGTCCGGCGTGCTGCTGGCGGGCCTGGTGCTGCCGGTCGCCGGAGGCGTCGGGCTGACCGCCAAGAGCACCGCGGAAGGCTTCGACGACATTCCCGACGACTTCAAGACCCCGCCGCTCACCCAGGCCACCCAGATCTTCGACGCCAAGGGCGGTCTGATCGCGAAGGTCTACGAGCGCGACCGCACCGTCCTCACCGCCGACCAGATGTCGCCGTACATGCGGCACGCCCAGGTGGACATCGAGGACGCCCGCTTCTACGAGCACGGCGCCGTCGACCTCAAGGGCGTCCTGCGCGCGCTCGGCAAGAACGCGGAGAAGGGCACCGCCGCCGAGGGCGCCTCCACCCTCACCCAGCAGTACGTCAAGAACGTCAACGTGGAGAACGCCGGCGAGAACAAGGACGCCGTCAAGGAGGCGCAGCGCAAGACCCTGGGCCGCAAGATCCAGGAACTCAAGATCGCGATCAAGCTGGACGAGGAACTGCCGAAGGAGCAGATCCTCACCAACTACCTCAACATCACCTTCTACGGGAACGGCGCCTACGGCGTGGAGGCCGCCTCCCAGCGCTACTTCTCCAAGAGCAACAAGGACCTGACCGTCGCCGAGGCCGCCACCCTCGCCGGCCTGGTGCAGAACCCCTCCCAGTACGACCCGAAGCTGCACCCGGTGGCCGCGCAGAAGCGCCGGGACACCGTCATCGACAAGATGCTGGAGAACAAGCACATCACCGCCGACCAGGCGGCCGAGGCGAAGGCCGCCCCGCTGGGCCTCAAGTACAAGGACCCGCAGAACGGCTGCATCACCGCCAAGGCCGGCATGGGCTTCTTCTGCGACTACGTCCGCCACGTGGTCAAGCAGGACCCGGTGTTCGGCAAGACCGCCGAGGACCGGAAGAAGTTCTGGGACAAGGGCGGCCTGAACATCTACACCACGATGGACCCGGACAAGCAGGCCGCCGCCCAGAACGCGGTGAGCGGCAACGTGAAGGTCACCGACACCGTCTCCGCCGCCGCCACCATGGTCGAGCCCGGGACGGGCAAGATCGTCGCCATGGCCCAGACCCGCCCGTACGGCCTGGACACGACCAAGAACCAGACCGTCGTCAACCTCAACGTCGACCAGGCGATGGGCGGCGGCACCGGCTTCCAGCCCGGCTCCACGTTCAAGCCGATCGTCGCGGCCGCGGCCCTGGAGGCAGGCCTGCCGCCGACCCAGGAGTACTCGGCGCCGAACAAGCTCGAGTACCCGACGATGAAGACCTGCGAGGGGACCTGGCGCAACGACGGCCACCCCAGGACGGTGGTGCCCAACGAGTCCGTGAACGAGAAGGGCCCGTACCAGCTCAAGATGGCGATGGCCCTCTCGGTCAACACCTACTTCGTGCAGATGGAGCAGGACATCGGCCTCTGCGCGGTCAAGCAGATGGCCAACAAGTTCGGCATCACCACCAAGGCCAGCGGCAAGCCGCTGGAGGAGGTCCCGGCGATGGCACTGGGCGTCGAGGAGATGAGCCCGCTGACCATGGCGAACGTCTACGCGACCTTCGCCGCCGAGGGCACCCACTGCGACCCGGTCGCCATCACCAGGATCACCACGGTGGAGGGCAAGGACGTCCCCGCCCCGCCCGGCCACTGCGAGAAGGTGTTCTCCGACTCGACGGCCCGGGCGATGAACACCGTCCTGAACGGGGTGACCGAGAACAAGGGCACCGGTGCCGCGCTCAACCTGAAGGACGGTCGGCAGATCGCGGGCAAGACCGGCACCTCGGACCACAAGAAGGCCGCCTGGTTCAACGGTTACACCCCGCAGCTGGCCACCGCGGTCTGGCTGGGCGGCCCGGCCGGCGGTGTCGAGATGCGCAACATCACCATCAACGGCGACTTCCACACCGAGGTGTTCGGCGCCGACGGCCCGGGTCCGATCTGGCGGGACGCCATGAACGACGCCCTGCGCGGCACGCCCAAGCAGTCCCTCCCGATGGCCGACATCCCCGACCCGGCCCCGCCGAAGCCCGACCCGAGCAGCACCGGGACGGGCACGACCCCGCCGTCCGGCCCTCCGTCCGGCTCCCGGACCGGCGCCCCGTCCGACGACAACTGACCGCTGCCGGCCGACCGCACCCCCACCCCGGCGGCCCCTCACTCCCCGAGGGGCCGCCGGCTCGACCGGCCGGCGACCCGTCCTCAGTCCCCCCGGTAGTACAGCTCGATCGGCACCCGCGCCTCCTCGAACAGCGCCGGCCCCTCCTGCGCCACCACCGGCCAGGCCCCGGACGCCGGATTGAGCTCCACCAACTGCTCGGTCGCGAGCGCGTACACGACCCGCCCGATCCCCGACCGGACCAGCGCACCCGTGCACATCCCGCAGGGCTGGCAGCTGGTGTACAGGGTGGTACGGGCGGCCGCCCCCTCGTCCAACTCCCGGGCTGCCCACCGGGCGAGCTTCAACTCCGGGTGCGCCGTGATGTCGTCGTCCCGCCGGACGGTGTTGTGCGCCTCGGCGAGCACCGTCCCGTCCGCCCCGGCGAGCAGCGAGCCGTACGGTGCGTCGCCCGACTCCACGGCCCGGGCCGCGATTCCGATCACGCGCCGCAGCAGCGCCTCGTCGGCAGTCGTGATCACGCCGTCCTCCTCCATTCCTCGGCCACGGCCGTCAGGGCGCGCCACGCCGTCTCGGGGTGGCGGGTCTCCTCCGGGTCCGCATGGTACGGGTCCAACACCACGGCCTCCGCGCCGAGTCGGCGCAGTTCCCGCAGGTCGTCGACGACCTGGGCCAGGCTGCCGACCCCGGCGGGCCGGTCCGGGTCGTCGAGCGGCCCGTCGGTCAGCCGCAGCGCGATCCGCGGGGCGAAGCCCGGCAGTTGGTGGCTGGTCACCACCGACCGCATCCGGGCCAGCGGCAGCCGCAGCGGGTGCCAGGCGTCGCCGAGCTCGGTCACCCGCCGAATCGCCGCCCCGCTGTGGCCGCCGACCCAGACCGGGGCGGCGGCGCCCTCCCCCTGCTTCGCCCACGCGTCCCGCACCGCGCGCAGGTACTCGTCCGTGAGCCGCCCCCGCGCCCCGAACGGCACCCCGAGCGCCTCGAACTCCTGCCGCGCCCAGCCGACTCCGACGCCGAGCACGAAGCGCCCGCCGCTGAGCCGGTGCAGGCTGGTGGCCATCCGGGCCACCAGCAGCGGGTGCCGGTACGGCATCACCAGGACGGTGGTGCCCAGCCGCATCCGCCCGTCGCTCACCCCCGCCAGCCAGGACAGCGTGGCGAAGGGGTCGTAGAAGGGCTCCGGGTAGCGTTCGGCCACGTCCGCCGTCACGGCGACGTGGTCCGACACCATCAGCAGGTCGAACCCGAGGCCCTCCACCACCCGCGCCCAGTCGCGCAGCATGCCGGGGTCGGTCCCCGGCCCGAAGTTCGGTACGTTGACGCCTAGTTGCATGCCATGAGGCTATTCCCGGCCGCATCCGGCGGGGAACCCGATGATCACGGCAGAACCGGCCCCCGGCCGCGAATCCCCCGGTAGAATCGCGGAATGGCCGTGAACCTCGACGACACCGACTGGGCGATCATCGACCAGCTCCAGCAGGAGGCCCGGATCTCGCTCAGCGAACTGGGCCGCCGGGTCAACCTCAGCCCGTCCGCCACCACCGAGCGGGTGCGGAACCTGGAGTCGCTGGGCGTGATCACCGGCTACCACGCCAGCGTCGACCTCTCCAAGGTCGGCTACCCGGTGCTCGCCGTGGTCCGCCTCAAGTACCCGGGCAACCGCCACCAGCCGCTGCACGACCTGCTCTCGGTGCGCCGCGAGATCCTGGAGTGCCTGCGCACCACCGGCGACGACTGCTACACCCTCAAGGTGGCCGCGACCTCCATGGAACACCTGGAGACCCTGATCGACTCGCTGGCCGGCTTCGGCTCCACCACCACCAGCGTCGTCTACAGCCAGACCCTCCCCCGCCGCGGCCCGGCCCGCCCCTGACCGCACCCGCCCGCAACAGCAACCGCGGCGAACGGTCAGCCGACCGCCACCCGGCCGATCTCCGCCGCCACCGCCGCCGGCTCGGCGGGGACCGTCACCTGCGCGACCCCGTCCAGCCCGGCGTGCGCACCGACCCGTACGGACCGCTCCGCGTTCCGCAGCAGGTCGAGGTCGTTGATGTCGTTGCCGAAGGCGACGTACTCCGCGATCCCCAGCGACCGCAGCGCCTCCCACTTGTTCGTCGCCCCCGGCGCGAAGTCGATGATCGCCTCGTCCAGGTGGTGGTTGACGGTCAGTCCGAGCCCCCGGCCGACCTCGGCCAGCCCGGCCGGGTCGGCGCCGCCGACGACCAGGAACTTGACCACCTCGGGCAGTTCGGCCAGCTCGACCCGCCGGGCCAGCCCGCCCTGGTCCACCCGGCCGCGGATCGGGTGGTCCGCCGGCCCGGTGTACGCGTAGTCCCAGGGCCCGTCCGCGAGATACGTCGCCCCGTGCCGCCCGACCGCCTCCATCAGCGCCCCGAACCCGGCGGCCCGGAACGCGGCCCGGGCCTCCACCCGCCCGTCGACGGACACCAGGCTGCCGTTCCCGCCGATCAGCACCGCACCGGGGAACGCCCCGCCGAGCACCGGCAGCAGGTCCCGCACCGGTCGCGCGGAGGCGAACACCAGCCGGAACCCGGCCCGCTCGCACTCCCCGATCGCGTCCAGGATGCGCCGGTCGATCGTCCGCCCGTCGAAGCAGAGCGTGCCGTCTATGTCGAAAACCACCGTGCGGGAGCGAAGTTCAGCCATTACCGGATGATATCCACCGGACGGATCGTGGCCGCACCGCCACCGGAGCCCGGGCGCCCCCGGCCGTCCGCGACCGTCCGTCCGCGAGCGTCCGTCCGCGACCGGCGCTACGCCTCCAGGTCCGCCAGGAAGTCCAGCGCCGCCGCCCAGGCCCGCTCGGCGGCCTCCGCGTCGTAGTCGTCCAGGTCCGGGTCGGTGAACTGGTGCCCGGCGCCCTGGTAGCGGTGCACCTCGACCTCCGCGCCCGCCCGCAGCATCCGCAGGTACCAGGCGTTCAGCCAGTCCTCCGGCTCGAACGGGTCCGGCTCCGCCATGTGCAGCTGGACGGGGACGGAGGTCACCGCGTCCTCGCGCAGGTCCGAGGTGCCGTGCAGGAGCAGCAGCCCGCGCGCCTTCTCGTCCGCCAGCGCCAGGTTCTGCGCGATCGCGCCGCCGAGCGAGAACCCGGCGTACACCAGCCCGCCCTCGGAGAGCGGGGCGGAGGCCGCGACCGCGCGCCGGAGCAGTTCGTCGCCGCCGCCGATCTCCTCCTGGTACGCCTGGGAGGCCTCGTTGTCGTCGAAGGTGCGCCCTTCGAACAGGTCCGGCGTGTGCACGGTGTGCCCGGCGGCGCGCAGCCGGTCGGCGGCGGCCCGTACGGCCGGGCTCAGGCCGTGGGCGGAGTGGAAGAGGACGATCTGGGCCACGGTTCGGGTCCTTCGACGAACGAGTTCAGGGATACCCACCCATGATCCCGCACCCGGCGGCGAACCCCTCACCACGAGGCCCGTCAGCCCTGCGGGCTCCAGGCCGCCACCAGCGCGAGCAGCCCCGGGAAGCGGGCGTCGAGGTCCTCGACCCGCACATGGCTGCGGCGCTCCAGCCCGTACTGCCGCTGGCGCGTGACCCCCGCCTCGCGCAGCGCCTTGAAGTGGTGGGTGAGCGAGGACTTGGGCCGGTCGAGGCCGAACCAGCCGCAGGAGTGGTCGTAGTCCTCGGACTCCAGCAGGAGCTTGCGCACGATCGTCAGTCGCAACGGGTCGCTGAGCGCGCCCAGCACGGTCTCCAGCCGCAGCTCGTCGCGGCTCGGCTCGGGCAGCGGTTCGGGCAGGCCGGACGGCTCGGGGAGCACCTTGACGGCGGGTGCGGCAGCGGCGCTCGTCGGCATCGGCACGGTCCTCAACTCCTCAACTCCTCGACTCCACCGGCCCGACGGCCCGCGAGGCGATCCCGGATTTCAGTACGACTCCAATCGTACTGGATGCTAAGTTCGACTCAACTCGTACAGCTGCGGAGCCCCGCAGCCCGCCTCGGGAGGGACCCGTCATGCCCGCAACCAGGACCACCCCGGCCGCCACCACCCCCAACCCACCCGCCACCGCCCCGGCCCCACCCGCCCCCCGATGGTGGATCTGGCTCGCCGCCTGGCCGGTCACCGCCGTCTTCGTCCTGTCCAACGCCGCCACCCCGCTGTACGGGCTGTGGCAGCACGACATCGGCTTCTCCAAGGGCACCCTCACCGTGGTGTTCGCGTGCTACATCGCCGGCCTGATCGGCTCGCTGCTGGTCTCCGGCGTGCTCTCCGACCGGATCGGCCGCAAGCCCGTCCTGCTGCCCGCCCTGGCGCTCGCCCTCGCCGCCTGCCTGGTCTTCGGCACCGCCACCAGCGTCGCCGCACTGATCGTGGCGCGGCTGTTCACCGGCATCGCGGTCGGCGCCGTCGTCTCGGCCGGAATGGCCGCGGTGACCGACGTCGCCGGGCCGGAGCGCAGGCGGACCGCCGCCCTGCTCGCCTCCTGCGCGATGGTCTTCGGCGCCGGACTCGGCCCGCTGCTCGCCGGCCTGCTCTCCGAGCTGGCCCCCGCGCCGACCGGTA
Organism: Kitasatospora sp. NPDC028055; assembly: GCF_040637885.1. NCBI lineage: Bacteria > Bacillati > Actinomycetota > Actinomycetes > Kitasatosporales > Streptomycetaceae > Kitasatospora > Kitasatospora sp. NPDC028055. The sequence continues at coordinate 26,814 of NZ_JBEZXE010000066.1, forward strand.
CCGTCTTCGCGGTCGAGGCCGTGCTGCTGGCCGCCGCGGTGCTGGTCGTGCTGCGGATGCCGGTGCCCCGCCCGGACTCCCGCGGCCGCGGCCCCTGGATCCGGGTGCCCGGGGTCCCGCGCGGCAACGGCCGCCGACTCGCCCTCGGCATCGCGGTGTTCGCACCGGGCATCACCGCGACCTCGTTCGTGCTCTCGCTGGGCCCCTCGCTGCTGTCCGGCCTGCTCGGCAGCACCAACCGGATCGTCGCCGGGGCGATGGCCTTCGTGATGTTCCTCGCCGCGACCGGGGTGCAGTTCGCCGTCCAGCGGCTGCGCCGTCGCGGCATCCTGACGGCCGGTGCGGCGGCGACCGCACTGGGCATGGCCGCCCTGGTCACCGCCGTGCACACCGGGAGCCCGGCGGCGCTGGTCCTCGCCGCCCTGCTGGCCGGCGCCGGCCAGGGCGCGGGCCAGCTCGGCGGCCTGTCACTGCTGAACAGCGGGGTTGCGCCGCAGCGCCTCGCCGAGGCCAACGCCGCGCTCAACGTGGGCGGTTACCTCCCGGCCGGCCTGCTGCCCGTCTCGGCCGGATTCCTCAGCGACGCGGTGGGCCTGACCACCGGCGCCACGGTCTTCGGCGCCGTCCTGCTGGGCCTGGCCGTCCTCGGCGGCCTGCTGGTCCTCGCCACCGGGCGCGGGGTGACCGACCCGGCCTGACGGTCCGGGAGGCACTCCCGGAGCACCCCCTCCCATGGAGGAAGCTTTGCAACAACATTCCATCCCGATGGTATGTATGGGCTGTCGCGACGAGGGAGGGCAGTGGCATGGCACAGCAGGAACGGGCGCGCCGCACAAGGGAGAAGGTCCTGACGGCGGCGGCCGAGATCTTCGCCGCCCAGGGCTACGAGAGCACCACACTGAACACCGTGGCCGACCGCATCGGTATGACCAAGGGCGCGCTCTACGGCCACTTCCCCTCGAAGGCCTCGCTGGCCCGGGCCCTGATCCAGGAGTCCCGGAGCACCTGGGCGAGCCTGCGGACCGAGTACGACACCCCGGGCGCCGACCCCGCCGGGGCCCTCGAAGGCATCATGGTCGCCCTCGCCGACCGGCTGCGCTCCGACCTCCGGCTGCGCGCCGCGCTCCGGCTCGCCGCGGACTGCCCCGACCTGGCGAACTCCCCCGACGACGTCCTCGCCGAGATGCACGTCTCGCTGACCGACCTGGTCCGCCGGGCCCAGCGGGACAGCGGCTTCCCCGCCCACAATGCTTCCCTGGTGGCCGAGTTGCTGCTGACCGTCATCCGCGGACTGCTGAACACCCGTACGGAGGGCGCCGAAGGGGACGTGACCGGCACCCGCACCCCCGGCGGGGAGCCGCTGTGGCGCCTCCTCTTCGACGCCCTGTCCGGCACCCCGGCCCCCGCGCTCCCCTGCCCCTGACGCCCCGAACCCCGACACCCGGCTGAACCGAACGCCCCACCGGCCGAACCCGGCTACGACACCACGTCCTTGCGGGCGAACCCCCGGAACGCCAGCGCCAACAGCACCACCGCGTACGACAGCGACAACGACACCCCCTGCACCATGCCGCCCCACTCCAACTGCGGCTGCAGGGCGTCCGCCCAGGCGTACTGCCAGTGCGCCGGCAGCCACTCCCGCAGGTCGCCCAGGGCCGTGACGGCGTCCAGCACCCCGGTGATGATCGACAGGAACACCGCCCCGCCGACCGCCCCCAGCGGCGCGTCCGTCGCCGTCGACAGCCAGAACGCCAGCGCCGCGATCACCAGCTCGCTCAGGAACACGAACGCCACCGCGATCGCGATCCGGGGCAGTGCCTCCCCGGCCGGCAGGCTGGCCCCGGCGGGCAGCTTGAGGTCCCCCCACCCGTACGCCACCGTGCCCACGACCAGTCCGATCGCGGGCAGCATGACGATCGCGACCGCCGAGAACGCCAGCCCGACCGCGAACTTGCGCACCAGCAGCCGCGCCCGCGGCACCGGCGCGGCCAGCAGGTAGCGCAGCGAGGACCAGCTGGCCTCGGAGGCCACGGTGTCCCCGCAGAACAGCGCGACGGGGATCACCAGCATGAAGCCGGTGCCGACGAACAGCATGGTGACGGCGAAGTTGGCGCCCGAGGCGGTGGCCAGGTCGATGAAGGTGGTCCGGTCGGGGCGCCCGGGGGTGCCGCCGATCTGGAACGCCGCCAGGATGACGAACGGCATCGCGGCCAGCACCCCGCCGATCACCATCGTGCGGCGCCGGCGCAGCTGCCGCATCGCCTCGACCCGCAGCGGCAGGGTCCGGCTCGCCCGGTACCCCTGCGCATGGTCCGTCGGGACGGGCCCGGCCCCGGCCGGGACCCGATCCGTAGTACCGGCGCTCACGCCGCACCTCCGATCAACGACAGGAACGCGTCCTCCAGGCGCCGCTGCGGTCCGGCGCTCTCCACCGGCACCCCCAGCCGCACCAGCTCCGCCAGCAGCTCGCTCGCGGCGAGCCCGTCCAGCCGGACCAGCAGCCCGCCCGCGACGGCCTCCGCCGAGCCGACCCCGGCCAGGGCTCCCACCTTCTCGACCACCGACTCCGGGTCGCAGCCCGCGGCCACGCCGATCATCAGCAGCTCACCCGCGCCGATGATCTCGCCGACCGGCCCGGCCGTGACCAGCCGCCCGCGGTCCATCACCACCAGGTCGGTGCAGCTCTGCTCGACCTCGGCCAGCAGGTGGCTGGACACGATGACGGTCCGGCCGGCGGCCGCGTACCGGATCATCACCTCGCGCATCTCGCGGATCTGCGGCGGGTCCAGCCCGTTGGTCGGCTCGTCCAGGATCAGCAGGTCCGGCATCCCGAGCATCGCCTGCGCGATGGCGAGCCGCTGGCGCATGCCCTGGGAGTACGTCCGCACCGCGCGGTCCAGCGCCTCGCCGAGCCCGGCGATCGCCAGCGCCTCGTCGAAGCGGGCGTCGGCCTCCGGGCGCCCGGTGGCCTGCCAGTACAGCCGCAGGTTGGCCCGCCCGGTGAGGTGGGGCAGGAAGCCCGCGCCCTCCACGAAGGCGCCGACCCGCGAGAGCACCGGCGCCCCGGGGCGGATCAGGTGCCCGAAGACCCGGACTTCCCCGGCGTCGGGCCGGATCAGTCCCATCAGCATGCGCAGCGTGGTGGTCTTGCCCGCCCCGTTCGGACCGAGCAGGCCGAGCACCTGGCCCTGCTCCACCCGGAAGCCCAACTCCCGTACCGCGTAACGATCCTGGGAACCCTTGTAGCGCTTGCTCAGGCCGCTGATGCGCAGCGGCACCCCGGCCAGCTCCGGATCGAACTCCGGCCCCCACGGCCCCGACGGCCCCGACGACCCCGACGGCCCAGACGACCCCGACAGCCGACCGGCCGCCAGGCGCCGCCGCAACAACGGCACCAGCACCAGCCCGGCGGCCACCACCACGGCGACCACCGGCAGCAGCCAGGTCCGCGCGGGCAGCGGCGCCGCCTCGGTGACCAGCTCCTCGACGGTCGGCGCGGCGAGCGCCCCGGCCACCGCCACCCGGTAGGTCGCCGGTTCGGCCGGCGAGGCGTACGCCAGGTCGGTGGCCGCCAGCACCAGCCGCAGCCGGTGCCCGGCCGGGAAGTCGTGGTCCACCGCGGGCAGTTGGACGGTCACCGTCCTCCCGCCGTCCGCGTCCGCGCCGGTCACCCGCAGCGGGGCCGCCAACTGCTGCGGCAGCACCGCCTTGCCGTCCGGCCCGACGTCGTACAGCTTGGCGAACAGCACCGCGTCCGGCCGGTCGGCCTTCACCCGCACCGGTACGGTCGGCTGCCCGGTCAGGTGCAGCGACTTCTCCAGCGGCGCGGATTCGAAGGCGGCGTTCTGCCCGGGGAAGTCCAGTGAGAGCCCGGCCCCGAGCGAGGCCGCCTGGCTCAGCGCGCCGATCCCCGGCAGCGTCGAGATTCCCGGCGGCGCCCCGCCGGGCGGGTTGGCGACGGGCTTCTCCCCGCCGGTCAGCTCGACGGAGCGGGTGCCCGTCCCGCCGAGCCCCGGGTACCGGTCGGCGTCGGCGCCGCGCAGCACGGCCTGGAAGCCGGTCGAGTCGACCCCGCCGGTCCGGGTCACCCGGAACTGCGGCCCGGTGTCGTTGCCGCGCCCCTTGAGGTAGTGGTCGAACCAGGCGGTGACCCGGTCGTCCACCCGGGCGCTGGTGTCCGTCCCGCCGTCGTGCCCGCCCGCGAACCAGTCCACCGAGACGGGCGCGCCGTTGGCGGCGACGGCCCGGGCGATCCGGTCGCCCTGGTCGAGCGGGAACAGCGAGTCCTGCTGCCCCTGCACCACCAGGGTGGGGGCCTTGAGCTGCGCCGCCACCGAGGACGGGCTGGACCTGTCCAGCAGCGCGACGGCCTCCGGATCGGCGTGCCCGGCGGTCGCCACCCGGTCGTACATCTGGCACAGCGAGTCCAGGAACCGCCCGCAGCCCACCTGCCCGTCGGCCGGGGCCGCACCCGGGGCGGCACCCGGCTCGGCCCCGCTCCCGCTCCCGGTGGTGGCCCCACTGCGCGGCGCACCGCCCGAGGGCCCGAGGTCCCCGGCCGAGCCGGTGGTGAAGAAGATCCCGGCCCACAGCTTCTTGAACACGCCGTCCGCCGCGCCCGAGCCCTGCACCCCCTGGGGGAACAGCGCGTCGGCCAGGTTCCACCAGGTGATCTGGGTGGCCACCGCGTCGATCCGGTGGTCGTAGGCCGAGGCCAGCAGCGAGATCGCCCCGCCGTACGAGGCCCCGGTGATCCCGACCCTGGGGTCGCCGGGCCCGTCCAGCTTCACCTCGGGCCGCTGGGCGAGCCAGTCCACCAGGTGCTTGACGTCCTCGACCTCCCGGTCGGGCGCGTTCAGCCCGATCTTCCCGCCGGAGTGCCCGAAACCGCGCGCGGACCAGGTCAGCACCGCGTAGCCCTGCCGGGCCAACTGCTGGGCGCGGTCCCGTTCGCCCTCCTTGGAGCCGCCGAAGCCGTGCGCGAGCAGGACGGCGGGTCGCGGGGCGCTGCCGGTGGTGAAGAAGGAGGTGTCCAACTGGACCTGCTGGGTGCTGCCGGGCGTCTCCGGCATGCTGAGGAAACGATCCTCCTCACGGACCGACTGCTCGCCGTCGGACGCCACCGCCACCGTGCCCACCCCGGCGACCGCCACCAGGGCCACCGCCCCGGCGAGCAGCCTGCGCCGCACCGACGTTCCCCGTCCGCGCCATCGACGCCATGCCCCACCGAGCTCCATGGGGGCTGATCGTATCCGCCGCCGGGGTAGGCGCCCGATAAAGCCACCACCCCTTTTCGTCCGGTTCCACCCGCTAAACGCCGGTATCGTACGGCTCACCCGCCTCTCCCCCATCGAGAAGGTCCCCGTGCTCTGGCCGCTGATCACCCTGCTCGCCACCGTCGCCGCCACCCTCGCGGTCGGCTGGACCGTCGACCAGGCCCTCCAGCGGATCAGCGCCGGCCACCCGGAGGCCCCGGTCTGGGCACTGCTCCGCCGCTGCCGGATCCCGCTCCAACTCGCCGTCGTCTCAGCCCTGTTGCTCGCCGCCAACCCGCTGAGACGGATCTTCCACCGGACCGCGGACGAGGGCTCCCGCCACCTGCTCCTGCTGCTCCTGATCGCCTCCCTCGGCTGGCTCACCGTCCGGGTGGCGGCCGCCGCCCTGGAGGCGCTGCTCCGCCGGTACGAGACGGTCTCCGACGACCCGGCCCGGGTGCAGCGGGTGCGCACCCAGATCGGCATGCTGCGCCGGGTGGTCAGCGCGGTGATCGTCGTGGTCACCCTCGCCGTGATGCTGCTGACCTTCTCCGCGATGCGCACCGTCGGCGCCAGCCTGCTCGCCTCGGCCGGCCTGATCGGCATCGTGGCCGGCATCGCCGCCCAGAGCACCCTGGGCAACTTCTTCGCCGGCCTGCAGATCGCCTTCGGCGACACCGTCCGAATCGGCGACACCGTGGTGGTGGACGGCCAGCAGGGCACCGTCGAGGAGATCACCCTCTCCTACCTGGTGGTCCGGCTCTGGGACTACCGCCGACTGGTCGTCCCGGTCTCCTACTTCGTCAACAAGCCCTTCGAGAACTGGACCCGCCGCGACCCCGGCCTGCTCGCCGCCGTCCTGCTCCACCTCGACCACACCACCCGGGTCGACGAGCTCCGCGCCACCCTGCACACCCTGCTGGAGCGGCACCCCCGCTGGGACGGCGAGGAGTGGGCCCTCGTCGTCACCGACACCACCCCCAGCACCATCCTCGTCCGCGCCACCATGACCGCCCGCACCCCCGACGACGCCGCCCAACTCCGCTTCGACATCCGCGAACAGCTCATCGCCCACCTGCGAGACGAGCACCCCCACGCCCTCCCCCGCCTCCGCACCACCCCCGACTGACCCCGCACGCCCTCCAAACACGAATCCCCGCGCCCCTTCCGGGACACGGGGACTCGCACGAACCGCCCTCAGATCGCCTTCGTCATCGTCCGGTGCGGAATCCCGGCGTCCTCGTACACCGGCCCCTCCGCCGCGTACCCCAGCCGCTCGTAGAACCCGAGCGCCTGCACCTGCGCGTGCAGCTCGACCTCGACGGCCCCGCGCTCACGCCCGGCCGCCTCGATCGCCCGGACGAGGTCCGCCCCGAGCCCCGTCCCCCGCGCCGCCGCCACCACCGCGAGCCGCCCGAGCAGCACCCGGCCCTCGACACCCCCGGTCAGCTCCAGCGCCTCGGCACCGAAGATCAGCCGCCCGGTCCCGAGCCCGGCCCCGTCCGCGCCCACGGCCAGCACGTGCACCGAGGTCGCGTCGTACGCGTCGTACTCCAGCTCCTCCGGCACGTTCTGCTCGACCACGAACACCTCGCGCCGGATCGCCCGGACCAGCTCCAGGTCCGCCTCGCCCTCCGCGACCCGGACCCGTACCGAGACGGTCATCTCAGCTCTCCGCCGCGATGATGTCCAGCGCCTTCTGCAGGTCGGCCGGGTACTCGCTGCTGAACTCGACCCACTGCCCGTCCGAGGGGTGCTCGAAGCCGAGCGAGACGGCGTGCAGCCACTGCCGGGTCAGCCCCAGCCGCTTGGCCAGCGTCGGGTCGGCGCCGTACGTCAGGTCGCCGACGCAGGGGTGGCGCAGCGCCGACATGTGGACGCGGATCTGGTGGGTGCGGCCGGTCTCCAGCTTGATCGCCATCAGGGAGGCCGCCCGGTACGCCTCGATCAGGTCGTAGTGGGTGACGGACGGCTTGCCGTCGCGGGTCACCGCCCACTTCCAGTCCGAGCTGGGGTGGCGCCCGATCGGCGCGTCGACGGTGCCGCTCAGCGGGTCCGGGTGGCCCTGGACCAGCGTGTGGTAGCGCTTGTCGGTGATCCGGTCGTGGAACTGCCGCTTGAGGTCGGTGTAGGCCCGCTCGGACTTGGCGACGACCATCAGGCCCGAGGTGCCGACGTCCAGCCGGTGCACGATGCCCTGGCGCTCGGCGGCGCCGGAGGTGGAGATCCGGTAGCCGGCCGCGGCGAGTCCGCCGATGACGGTGGGGCCGGTCCAGCCGGGGCTCGGGTGCGCGGCGACGCCGACCGGCTTGTCGATCAGCACGATGTCGTCGTCGTCGTGGACGATCCGCATGCCCTCGACCGGCTCGGCCACGATCTGCACCGGGGCGGCGGGGGCGGGGATCTCGACCTCAAGCCAGGAACCGGCGGTCACCCGGTCCGACTTACCGGCCACGGCGCCGTCGAGCGTCACCTTGCCGTCGGCGGCCAGCTCCGCGGCCTTGGTCCGGGAGAAGCCGAACATCCGGGCGAGGGCGGCGTCGAGACGCTCGCCCTCCAGGCCGTCGGGAACGGGGAGGCTGCGGATCTGCGCTGCGGTACTCACCCGTACGAGTATGCCGGAAACCCGCCGCGCCCCTTCCCGCTCGCTGCTCCGGGCAGCGGCCGGAGGGCTACTTCCCGCTCTTCTCCGCCTGCTGGTGGACGGTCCCGTCCGGGTTGCTGCCGCGGAAGGAGAGCAGCACCACGAGGATGCCGCCGCAGACGATCGCCGAGTCGGCGAGGTTGAAGACCGCGAAGTGCTGGACCGAGATGAAGTCCACGACGTGGCCGCGGAAGACGCCCGGCGCGCGGAACAGCCGGTCGGTGAGATTGCCGAGGGCGCCGCCGAGCAGCAGCCCGAGCGCGATCGCCCACGGGAGGCTGTACAGCCGGCGGGCGATCCGCCAGATCACCAGGATGACGGCGGAGGCGATCATGGTGAAGACCACGGTCAGCGCCTGGCCCATGCCGAAGGCGGCGCCGGAGTTGCGGATCACCTGGAGCGTGACGACGTCACCGATCACCTTGATCGCCGCGTGGTTCTCCAGCTTGGCGACGACCAGCAGCTTGCTGGCCAGGTCGATCAGGAACGCGAGGACGGCGACGACCAGCAGCACCCCGATCCGGCGCGGGCCCTTGGGCTTCTCCACCGCCGTGGCACCACCGGCGACCGTAGTGTCACCGCCGGGAGCCGACTCGCCGCCCGCGGGCCCGCTGGACTCGGCCACGGCCACCTCCACGCCATCGGCGGGGTTCGGGACGGCCTCGTCCCGGGTCTGGGGGGAACCTTGCGTACTGATGATCCGCTCCGCTGCCGATGTGAGCCGATGAGGGCCTGAACGCGTCCGTACCGACGGGTCAGGCGAGGTTACGGGGTCGAGCGTACGGCAAGCCCGACCCCCCGCGTCGCCCCGGTCGCCCGGCCCGCCGGTCCGGTCGGCGGACTTCCTCAGCGGCGTTCCTGCTTGGCCTTGCACTGCACGCAGAGCGTGGCCCGGGGGAAGGCCTGCATCCGGGCCTTGCCGATGGCCTGCCCGCAGGACTCGCAGGTGCCGAAGCCGACGCCCTCCAGCCGCTCCAGCGCGCGCTCGGTCTGGGCGAGGCTGTCCCGCGCGTTGTTGGCGAGCGCCAGCTCGCTCTCCCGCGAGATGTTCTTCGTACCGGCGTCCACCTGGTCGTCGCCCGCTCCGTCGTTGGAGTCGCGCATCAGGCCGGCGATGGCGGCGTCGGCGGCGTCGATCTCGCCGCGCAGCCGCTCCAGGTCGTTGATCAGCTCGTCGTGCAGTTCGTGGACCTCCTCCGAGGTCCAGGGGTCCTCGCCGGGCCGGACGGGCAGCGTGGCCGGGTCGACCGCCTCCGCGCCGCGCGGCACGGTGACGGTGTCGGTGCTGGTGTTCTGAGGTGCGGTAGTGGTCACGGTCCCCTCCCCTGGATCGGCCGCCACGGCCTTGCGTGCCCGCTTGGTGGCGGTACCCGCGCCGGTTGCTTTCTCAGCCATGGCTTCGACCCCATCTACGAACGAATCGAGCCGCCGGTTCCCGGCGGCTTCCAGTGCCGGAACGATAATCCCGATCAAAACCGGTCACAACATGACATACCGGCGCCTCAGGATGATCCCACCCAGGCAGCCGCCCCAGCCGCCACGCCCCGCGCGCTGACAGACTTGTGCCCACCTCACCCCCGCCTAACCGCCCCCGCCGACCAGCCCGGATGGGCCCCTCGGTACCCGCTCCCCCGAATCCCCTTGGACAAACCGTCTCGCCCGGCCGATACACTGGCCCTGCAAGGCGCAGATGGGACGAGTACCGACGTACGCAGCCACCAGCGACCCGGGGACGGTGCGAGCCCGGGGGTGTGCACGGCGGGAAGATCACCCCGGAGCCGCCGGAAGAACGGCCGCCACCCAGCGGCCCACTAGACCCGGCAGCAACCCCAAACAAGAGGGCCGCACCGCACCACCGCGGCCAAGGAGGGTGGTACCGCGGGTCGGCGAAGGCCGTCTCGTCCCTCCGGAGGATTCAGTCCCAGCATCCGCCGGAGGTAGACACCCGCGATGAGCTCCTACAACCCCGTCCCCGCACAGGTCGATCTCCCCGCCCTCGAACACCAGATCCTCTCGTTCTGGCAGGACAACAAGGTCTTCCAGCGCAGCCTGGAGCAGTCCGAGGGGCGCCCCGAGTGGGTGTTCTACGAGGGTCCGCCGACCGCCAACGGCATGCCCGGGGCCCACCACATCGAGGCCCGCGTCTTCAAGGACGTCTTCCCCCGGTACCGGACCATGAAGGGCTACCACGTCGCCCGCAAGGCCGGCTGGGACTGCCACGGCCTCCCGGTCGAGCTGGCCGTCGAGAAGGAGCTCGGCTTCTCCGGCAAGCAGGACATCGAGGCCTACGGCATCGCCGAGTTCAACGCCAAGTGCCGCGACTCGGTGACCCGCCACACCGACGCCTTCGCCGAGCTGACCACCCGCATGGGGTACTGGGTCGACCTCGACGAGGCCTACCGGACGATGGACCCCTCCTACGTCCAGTCCGTCTGGTGGTCGCTCAAGCAGATCTTCGACAAGGGCCTGCTCGTCCAGGACCACCGCGTCGCCCCCTGGTGCCCCCGCTGCGGCACCGGCCTGTCCGACCACGAACTGGCCCAGGGCTACGAGACCGTCGTCGACCCCTCGGTGTTCGTCCGCTTCCCGCTGACCAGCGGCCCCCTCGCCGGCCGGGCCGCCCTGCTGGTCTGGACCACCACCCCGTGGACCCTGGTCTCCAACACCGCCGCCGCCGTGCACCCGGAGGTCACCTACGTGGTGGCCACCGACGGCACCGAGCAGCTGGTCGTCGCCGAGCCGCTGCTCGCCAAGGCCCTCGGCGAGGGCTGGGAGACCACCGGCGAGTCCTTCACCGGTGCCGAGATGGAGCGCTGGGCCTACCGCCGCCCCTTCGACCTGGTCGAGATCGAGGACGCCCACTACGTCCTCAACGCCGACTACGTCACCACCGAGGACGGCACCGGCATCGTCCACCAGTCCCCCGCCTTCGGCGCGGACGACCTCGCGACCTGCCGCAAGTACGGCCTGCCGGTGGTCAACCCGGTGCTGGCCGACGGCACCTTCGCCCCCGAGGTCCCGCTGGTCGGCGGCCAGTTCTTCAAGAAGGCCGACGAGGCCCTGGTCGCGGACCTCAAGGAGCGCGGCCTGCTCTTCCGCCACCTGCCGTACGAGCACAGCTACCCGCACTGCTGGCGCTGCCACACCGCGCTGCTCTACTACGCGCAGCCGTCCTGGTACATCCGGACCACCGCCGTCAAGGACGCGCTGATCCGCGAGAACGAGGCCACCAACTGGTTCCCGGAGACGGTCAAGCACGGCCGTTTCGGCGACTGGCTGAACAACAACATCGACTGGGCGCTCAGCCGCAACCGCTACTGGGGCACCCCGCTGCCGATCTGGCGCTGCGAGGAGAACCACCTCACCTGCGTCGGCTCGCTGGCCGAACTGTCCGAGCTCACCGGCACCGACCAGAGCGGCCTCGACCCGCACCGCCCGTACATCGACGCGGTCACCTTCGCCTGCCGCGACTGCGGCGGCACCGCGACCCGCGTGCCCGAGGTCATCGACGCCTGGTACGACTCGGGCTCGATGCCCTTCGCCCAGTACGGCTACCCGTACCAGAACAAGGAGCTGTTCGAGAAGCGCTACCCGGCGCAGTTCATCTCCGAGGCGATCGACCAGACCCGTGGCTGGTTCTACACGCTGATGGCGGTCGGCACCCTGGTGTTCGACAAGAACAGCTACGAGAACGTCGTCTGCCTGGGCCACATCCTGGCCGAGGACGGCCGCAAGATGTCCAAGCACCTGGGCAACATCCTGCAGCCGATCCCGCTGATGGACCAGCACGGCGCCGACGCCGTCCGCTGGTTCATGGCGGCCGGCGGCTCGCCCTGGTCGGCCCGCCGGGTCGGCCACGGCACCATCCAGGAGGTGGTCCGCAAGACCCTCCTCACCTACTGGAACACCGTCGCCTTCCAGGCCCTGTACGCCCGCACCTCCAACTGGGCGCCCTCCGCGGCCGACCCGGCCCCGGCCGACCGCCCGCAGCTGGACCGCTGGGTGCTCTCCGAGCTGAACACCCTGGTCCGCGAGGTCGACGCGGCCTTCGAGGCCTACGACACCCAGCGCGCCGGCAAGCTGCTCTCCGGCTTCGTCGACGACCTCTCCAACTGGTACGTCCGCCGCGGCCGCCGCCGCTTCTGGCAGGGCGACGCCGCCGCGCTCGCCACCCTGCACGAGGCGCTGGAGACCGTCACCCGCCTGATGGCCCCGCTCACCCCGTTCATCACCGAACGGGTCTGGCAGGACCTCGTCGTCCCCACCGACCCCCAGGCCCCGTCCTCCGTCCACCTGGCCACCTGGCCCGAGGCCGACGAGACCCTGATCGACGCCGACCTCTCCCGCCACATGGCCCTTGTCCGCCGCCTGGTCGAGCTCGGCCGGGCCACCCGCGCCGAGTCCGGCGTGAAGACCCGTCAGCCGCTCTCCCGCGCGCTGGTCGCCGCCCAGGGCTGGGAGGAGCTGCCCGCCGACCTGCGCGCGCAGATCGCCGAGGAGCTCAACGTCGCCACCCTCGAATCCCTCACTGGGTTGTCCCCGTCCGGGGCGGGCGGCGTCTCACTCGTCGACACCACCGCCAAGGCCAACTTCCGCGCCCTGGGCAAGCGTTTCGGCAAGGGCGTGCAGGACGTCGCCAAGGCGGTCGCCGCCACCGACGCCGCCCGCCTCGCCGCCGAACTGCGCGCCACCGGCGAGACCAGCGTCGACCTCAACGGTGAGCCGATCACCCTCTCCCCCGACGAGGTCATCATCACCGAGACCCCCCGCGAGGGCTGGGCCGTCGCCAACGAGTCCGGCGCCACCGTCGCCCTCGACCTGGCCATCACCCCCGAACTCAAGCGCCTCGGCATCGCCCGCGACGCCATCCGCCAGATCCAGGAGGCCCGCAAGAACTCCGGCCTGGACGTCGCCGACCGCATCATCCTCCGCTGGCGCGCCACCTCCGAAGAAACCGCCGAAGCCATCGCCGAACACGGCCCCCTCGTCGCCGACGAGGTCCTCGCCACCGACTTCGCCGCCGGCGCAGCCGACTGGACCTCCGACACCTTCACCGACGACTCCCTCGGCCTCGCCTTCCAACTCCGCAAGGCCTGACCCCCACCCCTACGGCCCCCGGCGCCCCGCCGGGGGCCGTAGGCATCCCCCCACCCACCCCCAACCCGCACCAACCCACCCACAGCACCCACCCACCTCCCCCTCCCCCACCCCAGGCGAGAGGGACGCGCTGCGGGAGGGGGCGGTGGAGGGGGTGGGTGCGGAGAGGGGCGTGACGGGTGATTTTCAGACCGCCAACGG
>NZ_JBEZXE010000067.1:0-39778 GCF_040637885.1 Kitasatospora sp. NPDC028055
TACATTCCGAACCCGGAAGCTAAGCCTCACAGCGCCGATGGTACTGCAGGGGGGACCCTGTGGGAGAGTAGGACGCCGCCGAACAATCATTCAGAGAAGGCCCACCCGGGTTACCGGGTGGGCCTTTTCGCGTTTCCCGGAGCCTCCGGAGGACGGGACGACGGGCGAAAAAATCTTGGCCGGTCGTGTCGAGAACCCGTGGCCGGCTCCGTCCCAGGGGTGAGCGCGGCCACAATGGGTCGCACGAGCTCCGAAGGAGAAGCACGATGGCCAAGTACCTGCTGCTCAAGCACTACCGAGGCGCCCCGACCGCGGTCAACTGCGCGCCGATGGACCAGTGGACGCCGGAGGAGGTCACGGCGCACATCAAGTACATGCAGGACTTCGCGGCCCGGCTGGAGCAGACCGGCGAGTTCGTCGACGCCCAGGCGGTCGCGCCCGAGGGGTCGTGGGTCCGGTACGACGGCGAGGGGCGGCCGCCGGTGACGGACGGCCCGTTCGCGGAGACCAAGGACCTCATCGCCGGCTGGATGGTGATCGACGTGGACAGCCACGAGCGCGCCGTCGAGCTGGCCGGTGAGCTGTCGGCGGCGCCGGGGGCCGGTGGAAAGCCGATCCACGAGTGGCTGGAGCTGCGTCCGTTCCTGGCCATGCCGCCGACCGTCACGGAGTGACCGCTCCCGTGACCGTCCCGATGAACGAGGCCCTGATCCGGGGCCTCACCCCGGGTGTGCTGGCTGTCCTCGTCCGCCGCGGAGCCGACTTCGCGGCGGCCGAGGACGCCGTGCAGGAGGCGCTGGTCGAGGCGGTCCGCGGCTGGGCGAGCGATCCGCCGCGGGATCCGAAGGGCTGGTTGGTCACCGTCGCCTGGCGGAAGTTCCTCGACGCGACCAGGGCGGACACCGCCCGTCGCCGCCGGGAGGAGCTGGTCGACCAGGAGCCGGAGCCCGGTCCGGCGGCCTCGGTGGACGACACCCTGCGGCTCTACTTCCTGTGCGCCCACCCGTCGTTGACGCCGTCCTCCGCGGTCGCGCTGACCCTGCGGGCGCTCGGTGGGCTGACCACCCGGCAGATCGCCCGGGCCTATCTGGTGCCCGAGGCGACCATGGCGCAGCGGATCAGCCGGGCCAAGCGCACCGTCTCGGCGGTCCGCCTCGATCGGCCGGGCGATGTCGCGACCGTGCTGCGGGTGCTCTACCTGGTGTTCAACGAGGGCTACTCCGGGGACGTCGACCTCGCCGCCGAGGCGATCCGGCTGACCCGGCAGTTGGCGGCGGCGATCGACCACCCCGAAGTGGCGGGGCTGCTGGCGCTGATGCTGCTGCACCACGCCCGGCGGGCCGGCCGGACCGGTCCCGACGGGAGTCTGGTGCCGCTCGCGGAGCAGGATCGGCGGCTCTGGGACACCGGTCTGATCGCGGAGGGCGTCGGGATCCTCCAGGCGGCCCTGGCCCGGGACCGGCTGGGCGAGTTCCAGGCCCAGGCGGCCATCGCGGCGCTGCACGCCGACGCGCTCTCCGCCGGGGAGACCGACTGGGTGCAGATCGTCGAGTGGTACGACGAGTTGGTGCGGCTGACGGACAGTCCGGTGGTGCGGCTGAACCGTGCGGTGGCGGTCGGTGAGGCCGACGGGCCACAGGCCGGCCTGACGGCGCTCGGTGAACTGGACGAGGCGCTGCCCCGGTACGCGGCCGCCGCCGCGTACCTCCACGAGCGGGCCGGGGACCTGGCGGTGGCGGCCCGGCTGTACGCCGAGGCGGCCCGCCGGGCGCCCAACCTCGCCGAGCGCGACCACCTGACACGCCAGGCGGCCCGGCTCAACGCCCGCCGCGGCAGCTGATCAGGGGACGGGGACTTGCCGGGCCAGGCTCAGAGCCGGCCGGCCGCCTTGAGCGCCAGGTAGGCGTCCGCCAGCGCCGGGGCGATCTGGGCCGGCGGGGCGTCGAGGACGGTGACCCCGCTGCGGGTGAGGCGGTCGGCGGTGTGCCGGCGGTCGGCGCGGGTCTGCTCGGCGGCGGCGGCGCCGTAGACGGCCTCCACGGTGCCGCGGCCGGCGGCCAGCACGTCCAGGTGCGGGTCGGCGACGGAGGCGAGGACGACTTCGTGGCGCTTGGTGAGCAGCGGCAGCAGCGGGCGCAGGCCGTCCTCGACGGAGGCCGCGTCAAGCCCGGTGAGCAGGACGACGAGCGAGCGGTGCGGCGCCATCTTGAGCGCGGTGGAGACCAGCGAGCGCATGTCCGTCTCGTGCAGCGCGGGTTCCAGCAGGGCCATCGCGTTGGTGAAGGAGGGCAGGATCTCGCTGGGGGAGCTGCCGATGACCGAGGCGCGCTTGCGGGCGTCGTGGGCGAGCAGGTCGACCCGGTCGCCGGCGCGGGTGGCGAGGGCGGTGAGCAGCAGGGCGGCGTCGAGGGCGGCGTCCAGGCGGGGGGCGTCGCCGACGCGGCCGGCTGAGGTGCGGCCGGTGTCGAGGACGATCAGGATGTGCCGGTCGCGTTCGGGGCGCCAGGTGCGGACGGCGACGGTGTTGCGGCGGGCGCTGGCGCGCCAGTCGATGGAGCGGACGTCGTCGCCGGGCAGGTACTCCCGCAGTGAGTCGAACTCGGTGCCCTGGCCCCGGGTCAGCACCGAGGTCCGGCCGTCGAGTTCGCGCAGCCGGGCGAGCCGGGAGGGCAGGTGCTTGCGGCTGTTGAACGGGGGGAGGGCGCGGACCGTCCAGGGGACGTGGTGGGAGCCCTGACGGCCGGCCAGGCCGAGCGGGCCGAGCGAGCGGACCGTCACGCGGTGGGCGTGGTGGTCGCCGCGGCGGCCCGGGGTGAGCACGGTGACCGTCCGGCGCCGTTCGCCGCCGGGGACGGCGAGGGTGTGCCGGGAGGCGGTCTCGGAGGTGCCGGGGCGCCAGGCGGAGGGCGCCCAGGCGTCGCGGATCAGGGCGCGGAGCGGCCGTCCGGAGGTGTTGGTGACGGTCAGTTCGACCGAGGCGGTGTCGCCGAGCCGGACGGTGGTGTCGCCGCCCCGGACGATCCGCAGGCTGCGGACGGGGGCGGCGAGCACCAGGTCGACCAGGACGGCGAGCAGGACGGCGCCGGTGACGGCCCCGATCCCGGTCCAGGAGGGCAGCAGGAGGCCCACGAAGAGCGCGCCTAGCGCGGCGATCAGGGCGGTTCGCCCGGTGAGGGCCATGCGGGTGCGCTCCTTCGGAAGCCCGGTGTGTTCGAGGACCGGTACGCCTACCGGTGGTGGATCAGCGGGGGGCGGGCGTCTGGGCGAGGACGGCCTGGATGACGGAGTCGGCGGTGACGCCCTCCATCTCGGCCTCCGCGCGCAGCGCGACGCGGTGCCGCAGGGTGGGCAGGGCGAGGGCCTTGACGTCGTCCGGGGTGACGTAGTCCCGCCCGGCCAGCCAGGCCCAGGCGCGCGAGGCGGCGAGCAGCGCGGTGGCACCGCGCGGGGAGACGCCGATGGACAGCGACGGGGACTGCCGGGTGGCCCGGCAGAGGTCGACGATGTACGCCAGGATCTCGGGCGAGACGGTGAGCTTGGCGATCTGCTCGCGGGCGGCGGCCAGGTGCTCGGGCCCGGCGACCGGGCGGACGCCGGCGGCGGCGAGGTCCTTGGGGTCGAAGCCGGAGGCGTGCCGGGACAGGACCTGGAACTCCTGGTCGCGGTCGGGCAGCGGGAGGATCAGCTTGAGCAGGAAGCGGTCCAGCTGGGCCTCGGGCAGCGGGTAGGTGCCCTCGTACTCGACCGGGTTCTGGGTCGCGGCGACCAGGAACGGGACGGGCAGTGCGCGCGGCTCGCCGTCGACGGTGACCTGCCGCTCCTCCATGGCCTCCAGCAGGGCGGCCTGGGTCTTGGGCGGGGTGCGGTTGATCTCGTCGGCGAGCAGCAGGTTGGTGAAGACCGGGCCGGGCTGGAAGGAGAACTCGGCGGTGCGGGCGTCGTAGACGAGCGAGCCGGTGACGTCGCCGGGCATCAGGTCGGGGGTGAACTGGATGCGCTTGGTCCCCAGGCTGAGCGCCGTGGACAGGGTGCGGACCAGCAGCGTCTTGGCGACGCCGGGGACGCCCTCCAGCAGCACGTGGCCGCCGCAGAGGAGGGCCACCACCAGGCCGGTGACGGCGGCGTCCTGGCCGACCACGGCCTTGCCGATCTCGGCGCGCAGGGCGGTCAGGGCCGTGCGCGGGTCGGTGGCGGGGGTAGCGGGTGCCGTGCCAGGAGTGATGCGGAGCTGGGCGGTTGCCTGTTCGGTCACGGGTTCCGTACCTGCCTTTCGAGGGCGTCTAGGTCGTCGGCGAGCCGCAGCAGCGCGGCGTCGTCGGTCGGGGGCGGGCCGTACAGCAGGGCCCGGACGTCCCCGGCGGGTCGTTCGGGGAGGCGGTCGGCGACGGCCGCGCAGAGTGCCTCCGGCTCCGGTGCGCCGGCCTGGAGCGGGAGGCCGAGGGCGGGGGCGAGGCGGTGGGCGGTGGCGCGGCGCAGCGCCTCGGCGGCGCGGCCGTGGGCCTTGGCCCGCCGGTAGAGGCGGGCGCGGCCCTCGGTGGTCTCGGCGGCGCGGACCACCACGGGCAGGTTCTCGCTGACCACCGGGCCGAGTCGGCGGGCGCGCCAGAGGGCGGCGAGCACGGCGGCGACGGCGAGTTGGTAGAAGGCCCAGTGCCAGCCCTTCGGGATGTAGTCGCCGAAGGTCTTGCGCTGGGTGCCCGCGGCGACCGGCGCGGAGTAGTCGGGCAGGTGCCAGGTGAGGCGGGGCTGCGAGCCGAGCAGGCCGAGGGCGAGCGAGGCGTTGCCGTCGTCGGCGAGGTGGCCGTTCTGCAGGAACTCGCCGCTGCCGAGCACGATGACGTCGCCGCCGTGGGCGGCGGGGGTGCTGACCAGCGGGTAGCCGTGGTGGTACGGGTAGCAGCCGTCGCCGCGGCTGCCGCTGGTGTAGAGCGTGCCGCCCATCGCGGCGCTGCCGGCCCGTACGGCCTCGGGGAGGGCGCAGCTCGGGTGGGTGCTGCGGACGGACGCGAACGGGACGCCGCCGACCTCGTCGGAGGTGCGGATGCCGGGGGCGAGCGCGCTGAGGGCCTCCGGGCCGGGGTTGATCAGGACCAGCCGCCGGTGCCGGGCGGCGGCGACGGCGTGCAGCTCGGTGGGGCTCAGCAGGTCGGGTTCGGGCAGCACCAGGGTGTCGGCGCCGTCGGCGGGGGCCGTGGGGTCGGTGCGCAGTTCGGTCCTGACGCCCTGGCCGTCGAGCAGGGCGACCACGGCGTGGGTGCCGTCGGCGTCGTAGGAGCGGGGGTCGAGCGGCGGGTAGCGGTGGCCGGTGTTGAGGACGGCGAGGCCGACGGCGGCGACCAGCAGGACGGCGAGGGCGACCAGGTACCAGCGGGCGCGGCGGGCCAGGCCGCGCCCGGTGGGGGCGAGGCTGGTCGGTGCGGCGTCGGCGGGTCGTTCGGGGGCGGGTCGTTCGGGGGCGGGGGGAGCGGGGACGGTGCTGGTCATGCCGCTCCTCCCGGGGTCGGGGTCGGGGTCGGGGTCGGCGCCGGGGCGGCGGCCGCGGCGTGGGCGAGCACCGGGCGGCTGCGTTCCAGGGCCCGGTCGAGGTCCAGCAGCAGCTGGTACGCGGCCTGGTCGGCGGTGCGCTCGCCGTAGGCGATGTCGTCAAAGGTGCGGGCGGCCGCGGTCAGTGCGGCGGCCTGCTCGGGCAGGGCCCGGCCGGCTTCGGCGGCGGCCTCGTCGGCGGTGCGGCCGGGGCGGGTGTCGAGCAGGGTGCGCTCCTCCAGGGCCCGGACCAGGGCGCGCATCTGCTCGCGGACGGCCTCGGTCCAGCGGCCGGCGGCGGCGTGCCCGGCGGCGTCCGCGCGGTACTGCGCGGCGGTGCGCGGGCCGTCGGCGCCGTACACGCCGTAGTCGGTGCGGGCGGCGCGCTTGGGTGCGCCGAGGCGCCACCAGAGGGCGGCGGCGATCACCGCGGCGACGATCAGGAAGAGCACCAGTCCGGTGGTGCCGTCGGTGCCCCCGCCGGACATGTCGCCCAGGGCGCGGTCGATGTGGTCCCAGATCCAGTCGATGACGCGTTCCAGGACGCTCGGGTCGTTCTTGTGGTAGTCGGCCTTGAGCAGCTCGTCGCGGGCGGCGTCGCGGGCCGGGTCCCGTGGAACGGTGACCGGGGCGCCGCCGGCGGCGAGGAGCCTGTCCCCCCAGATGGGCATCCGGTTCAGCGCCTCGCGGGGGTCTGGTCGGCCCGGCCGCTCCAGCCGGTGCCGCCCTGTTCGGGCAGTCCGGCGGCGCGGGCGAGCTCGATGTCCAGGGCCTCGCGGCGGATCCGCTGGTCGATGTAGACCAGCACGCCGACGGCGGCCAGGAACGGGGTGGTCAGGGCGGAGGCGATGATCCCGGCGACGGCGGTCAGCGCCATCATGCCGACCGACTCGTGGGCGGTGTCGCCGAGCCGCTCCATGGAGCCGAAGCCGAGGACCAGGCCGAGGAAGCTGAACGGGATGGCGAGCGTCACTCCGACGATCCCGGCCAGCACCCGGCTCAGCAGGACGATGCCGAGGATCCGCCACCAGGAGCCGCGGGCCAGCCGGCGGGAGCGCGAGAGCGCGGTCAGCACGCCCTGCTTCTCCAGCATCAGCGCGGGGGCGGCCAGGCTGTAGCGGATCAGCAGCCAGAGGCCGACCGGGACGGTCAGCAGGCCGACGAGGAACAGCAGGGCCGTGGTGCCGGGCGTGCCCGAGCCGCCCGCGGTGTAGCCGATCAGCGGGGTGAAGCCGAGCAGCACCACGCCGACGCTCATCAGGGTGGTGAGCACGGTGAGACCGAGCAGTTGCAGCAGCCGGGGGCGGGCGTCGCGCCAGGCGTCGCCGGCGGTCACCGGTCGGCCGAGGACGGCGCGGCTGACCACGATGGTGAGCAGGGCGACGGCCAGCGCGTCGAGCAGCAGCGTCAGCGGCATGGCGGCGAGCAGGGTGAGCAGCTGGGTGGAGGTGCCGGTACGGCCCTTGACCAGCAGCTTGGCGACGAAGGTGCCGGCCTGGTCGACGACGGCGATGCCGAGCGAGAGGGTCAGCGCGGTGCGCCAGTTGCGGCGGACGGTGGTGACGGCGCCGTCGAGGAGTTCGCCGATGCTGAGCGGGCGCAGCGGGATGACGCCGGGCCGGGGGCTGCGCGTGGTCTCCCAGCCGTACGGGCCCTGGCCGGAGGGCCGGCTGCCGGGGTTGGGCTGTCCGTACTGGGCGCCCCAGGCGGGTGCGGCCTGAGGGGGTGCCGACGGCCCGGGCACGGCGGCGGGCGCGTCGACCGGGGGCCGGGCGCCGTCGCGGGGCGGCTCGGACGAGCTGGGCGAGGCCCAGCCCGGAGTGTCGGTCATCACTGCTCCTCGGAGGGGCGTCCTGGGCGCGGCTCCGGGCGGATCTTCCGCCCGCGCGCAGCGCCCATCGTGCCATGGGGCCCGGAGACGCCCCAGGGGTATCCGGTTGCTGATCGACAACGGGGGCCGCCGGGGGGTCGGACGGCGGGTTCCGGACAGTTCGGCGGCGCTCCGAGGAGGGCTATTCGCCCGGTATGGCCGGAAATCGACGGCGGAGGAGTTGGCCGTTGTGGAGCAAAGGCACTGCTGTGCGGCAGGTCACAATCCGGTAATGAGAAGATGGACCCATGAAGGGACGCGTCCTCGTCGTTGATGACGACTCCGCACTGGCCGAGATGCTCGGCATCGTGTTGCGTGGTGAGGGTTTTGAGCCGTTTTTCGTCGCGGATGGGGACAAGGCACTAGCCGCGTTCCGGGAGAGCAAGCCCGACCTGGTCCTGCTGGACCTGATGCTGCCCGGCCGGGACGGCATCGACGTGTGCCGGCAGATCCGGGCCGAGTCCGGCGTCCCGATCGTCATGCTGACCGCGAAGACCGACACGGTCGACGTCGTGGTAGGCCTGGAGTCCGGTGCCGACGACTACGTCACCAAGCCGTTCAAGCCCAAGGAACTGGTGGCCCGGGTGCGCGCGCGGCTGCGCCGTGCCGAGGAGCCGACTCCTGAGCAGCTGACCATCGGCGATCTGGTGATCGACGTGGCCGGCCACTCGGTGAAGCGGGACGGGCGCAGCATCCCGCTGACCCCGCTGGAGTTCGACCTGCTGGTCGCGCTGGCCCGCAAGCCCTGGCAGGTGTTCACCCGCGAGGTGCTGCTGGAGCAGGTGTGGGGCTACCGCCACGCGGCGGACACCCGCCTGGTCAACGTCCACGTGCAGCGCCTCCGCTCCAAGATCGAGAAGGACCCGGAGCGCCCCGAGATCGTGGTGACCGTCCGCGGCGTCGGCTACAAGGCCGGACCCAGCTGACGTGACGGACCGGGCTGACGACACCCCGTCGGGTTCCGCGACCGACGGGGCGGGGGCCGTGCGCGGGGACGTGCTGAGTTCGACCACCCGCCGCCGTCGCGGCCCGTCCGGAGTGTTCGGTCTGATGAAGCGTCAGCTCAGGCGCCCGGCGCGCAGGGTCACCGCGCTGTACCGCCGGTCGATCCAGTTGCGCGTGGTCGCGGTGTCCCTGCTGGCCTCCATCGCGGTGGTCCTGGTGCTGGGCGTGGTCGTGGTGGCGCAGGTGCGCACCGGCCTGCTCGACACCAAGATCGACGCGGCCCGGGCGCAGGCCCGGATCGGCTTCCAGGTCGAGCAGAAGAAGATCGACGAGGCCCGGGACCAGGCACTGCGCGGTGCCGTCGACCCGAGCACCGCGGAGACCGGCACCTGGCTGCTGCGCCAGGTCAACGACCTCGCCGCGAGCGGGCAGACGGTCTACTCGGTGATCGCGATGGCCCCCGGCACCGGCACGGTCGTGCCGGACAGCGCCGGCTTCGCACCGCGCTACTCGGGCGACATCCAGCCCAGCAGCATCCCGGACAGCCTGCGCGCGAAGCTCTTCGAAGAGCCCGGCCAGATGTTCGACCAGCCGACCCGGATCCACCGCTCGCCCGAGGGCGGCGGCAAGAGCGAGCCCGGACTGGCCCTCGGCATGCAGTTCGTCGGCCCGGCCGACACCAGCTACCAGCTGTTCTACGTGTTCTCCTTCGGCCAGGAGACCGACACCCTCAACCTGATCACCGGCACCCTGGCGACCGCCGGCGTGTTCGTGGTGATCCTGATGGGCGGCATCGCCTGGGTCGTGGTGCGCCAGGTGGTCACCCCGGTCCGGATGGCCGCGGGCATCTCCGAGCGGCTCGCCGACGGACACCTGGAAGAGCGGATGAAGGTGACCGGGACGGACGACATCGCCCGCCTCGGGGAGTCGTTCAACCGGATGGCCAACGCCCTCCAGGCGCAGATCCGCCAGCTGGAGGAGCTCTCCCGGGTGCAGCGGCGCTTCGTCTCGGACGTCTCGCACGAGCTGCGCACCCCGCTGACCACGGTCCGGATGGCCGCCGACCTGATCTACGACAGCCGCGAGGACCTGGACCCGATGGCGGCCCGCTCGGCGGAGCTGCTCCAGGGCCAGCTGGACCGCTTCGAGTCGCTGCTCGCCGACCTGCTGGAGATCAGCCGCTTCGACGCCGGCGCCGCGATCCTGGACGCCGAGCCGGTCGACCTGCGGGAGATCGTCGGCCGGGTGGTCGAGGCCGCCGAACCGCTGGCCGAGGCCAAGGGCAGCGCCGTGGTGATCCGCGGTGACGGCGAGCCCGTGCTCGCCGAGGTGGACTCCCGCCGGATCGAGCGCATCCTGCGCAACCTGGTGGTCAACGCGCTGGAGCACGGCGAGGGCCGCGACGTGGTCGTCCGCCTCGGCTCGGCCGACGGCGCCGTCGCGGTCGGCGTGCGCGACTACGGCATCGGACTCAAGCCGGGCGAGGCGTCCCGGGTGTTCCACCGCTTCTGGCGGGCGGACCCGTCCCGGGTGCGCACCACCGGCGGCACCGGGCTGGGCCTGTCCATCGCGGTCGAGGACGCCCACCTGCACGGCGGCTGGCTCCAGGCCTGGGGCGAGCCCGGCGGCGGCTCGCACTTCCGGCTGACCCTGCCGCGCACCCGCGGCGGCGAGATCAACCGGGCGCCGTTCCGGCTGGAGCCGGAGGACTCCCGCAACAACCGGGGCCTGGGCGCGTACGGCACGCCGTACCGGCGGGCGATCGCCCCGGCGGGCGCCACGGCGATGACCGCCGCCGAGGAGCAGGCCGAGGCGCCGGAGGGGCCCGGCAACGGGCTGGGCAGCGGGCTCGGCGGAGTGCTGAACATCGGCCCCGGACTGGGCCGGAACCGACTGCCCGAGGGGCCGCGCGCGGACCCCTCGGACGTGCGGACGGCGGGGGCCGGTTACGGCGTCATCGGCGCCCAGGTCATGGTGGACCCGACGCCCGGACGGCCGTCGGTGGCGCAGCGTACGGCGGAGCCGGACATGACGGGCGGGACGGACCTGGAGGGGTCGCAGCGTGCGAAGGACGAGCAACAGCACTAGGGCCGTGCCCCGGCGTCGGCCCGCGGGCGGGCTGCGGTCCATAGCCGGGCTGCGGGCCGTGGCGGGGCGTCGGTCCGTGGCCGGGCGTCGGTCCGTGGCCGGGAGCGCGAGGACCGGCCCCGCGCCGCTGCTCGTGGCGGTGGCCGGCGCGGTGCTCGTCGCCCTGGTGGCGAGCGGCTGCGCGGCCATGCCGGACTCCGGCGGCATCACCAAGGTGGAGCTGTCCCAGGGCTCGGCCGACAAGAACCTCCAGGCCAGGGTCTTCCCGGTGGCGCCCGGCAAGGGCGCCAAGCCGCGCGAGCTGCTGACCGGGTTCCTGGACGCGGTGACCGCCGACGAGGGGTACGAGACCGCGCGCAAGTACCTCACCGAGCGCGCCGCGGCGGCCTGGAACCCGGACGCGGGCATCCAGGTGCTGTCCGCCACGAAGATCCCGCTGGACCAGCCCGCCGACACCGACACCAAGTACTCGTCGACGGTGTCCGGGCAACTGGTGGCCAAGGTCGACGAGAAGCACTCCTACCTGCTGGTGGCGGGGCAGAACAACAACGTCTTCGACTTCACCTTCGTGCGGGAGCACGACGGCGACTGGCGGATCGATTCGCTGCCGCCCGGCGTGATCATGAACGAGACCAACTTCCGGAACAGCTTCCGGCAGGTCGAGCGCTTCTTCTACACCACCCCCGACCCGTCGGTGCCGGCCCCCGGCAACGGCGGCCAGGAGGTGCTGATAGCCGACCCGATCTACCTGCGCCGCCGGATCGACCCGCTCGCCTCGGCCGCCAAGGCGCTGGTCTCCGGGCCCTCGACCTGGCTCTCGCCGGTGGTCCGGACGGCCTTCCCGACCGGCACCACGGTTGACAAGGTGAGCATCGACGACAGCCGGATCGCCCACGTCCAGGTCGGCGGGGCCGACCTGGCCGACCCGGTGGCCTGCCGCCGGATGGCGACCCAGCTCTTCTACACCTTCGCCGACCAGGGCAAGGGCCAGGTCGAACGGCTGGAACTGCGCGGGCAGCGGGGCTCCTGCACGGCCAGCCGCACGGACGACCCGGCCGTCGGCCCCGGCGCGCTGGCCGGGCGACTGCCCGTGCAGCAGTACTACCAGCGCGCCGACAACGGCGCGCTGATGGCGGCCGACGACGGGCACACCGGGGACCCGGTGCCCGGGGTGCTCGGCAAGCCGCACGCGGCCGGGGCGCCCGTCCTGGGCGCCGTCGCGGTCAGCCGGGACGGCACCCAGGCCGCCGCGCTCTCGGACGACGGCCACCAGCTCTACGCGGTGCCGCTGCAGCCCGGCACGGCGACGATGCCCGAACCCGTGCTCAGCTCCCCGGCGAAGGCCGGCGCCAAGGACGACGGCTTCACCTCGCCCAGCTGGGACGGCCGCGGCGACCTCTGGGTGGTGGACCGCAACCCGCAGAACCCGCGGGTGGTCATGGTGCGCGGCGGCACGTCGTACACCGCGTCGGTGGACGGGCTGACCGGGCAGACGGTGCAGGCGTTGAAGCTCTCCTCGGACGGCGCCCGGATCGCCCTGGTGGTCAAGTCCCCCGGGGTGAACGGGAGTTCACTGATGTTCGGGCGGGTGGAGCACGGCGGCACGCCGCAGGCGCCGACCGTGCGGATCACCGGCGTCCGTCCGGCGGCCCCCTCGCTCGTCGACGTCGCCTCGGTGTCCTGGTCGGAGACCGACCAGCTGCTGGTGCTCGGCAAGGAGCAGGACCGCCCCCAGCAGCTGTACTACATCAGCACCGACGGCTCGCAGAGCACGGACGGTCAGCTGCAGACCGGCAACGGCCTGCCGTCCTCCCCGCAGTCGATCTCGACGGCGGAGTCCCGCGGGTACATCCTGGCCCAGCCCTCGCCGGTGCTCGCGGTGGCCGCGGGCACCGTCTACCGGCTGGTCAACAACCAGTGGCGGGAAGCCCAGTTGGTGGACAAGGCCCGCTCGTACTTCTATCCGGGCTGACCTCCGGGCCGTCACGCTAACCGGCGGGGTGCACCGTGGTGGCCGCGACGGTGGCGGCGGCCCGGGCCGGCAGCCCGGCGTCGGCCAGTGCCCTGGCCGCCTCGGCCAGGCTCGCCCCGGTGGTCACCAGGTCGTCCACCAGCACCGGCTGACGGCCGGCCAGGCCCCGGCGGGCGCGCGGCAGGACGGTGAGCGCGCCGTGCAGGTTGCGCCGCCGCTCGGCGGCGTTCAGCCCGGTCTGGTCGGCGACCGGGCGGGCGTGCCGCAGCAGCGGCGCGGCCCGGGCGTCCAGGCCGGCCCGGCGCAGCGAGCGGGCGGCGGCCCCGGCCAGCCGCAGCGTCGGGTCGTGCCCCCGGGCGCGCACCGCGGCGCGGGCCGAGGGCATCGGGACCAGCAGCAGCGGCGCGGCCCCGGCCCGGGGCCCCAGGGCGGAGCGCACCGCCCGTCCGAGCGCCTCGCCGAGCGGCCCGGCCAGGCGCAGCGCGCCGCGTTCCTTGTGGGCGAGCAGCAGTTGCCGCACCGGGTCGGCGTACGGCGCGGCCGCGTGCGCCCAGGGCAGCAGGGTGGGGCCGGGCCGGGTGGCGGTCAGTGCGTGCCGGCAGGCCGGGCAGAGCTGGGTGCGCTCGGCGCCGCAGCCCGCGCAGTCCGCGGGGAGCAGGACGTCCAACAGCCCGGCCAGTGCGTGGTCGAACGGTGTCCGTACGGACGGCGGACGGGCGGGCAAGGGGGTCGGCGGCACGGCTGCTCCTGGCGGCTTGGGCACGGAGAGTCAGCAAAGGATGCGCCGTATGGGGGGCGTTGTCCAGGTATTTACCCATACTTCACTCCGAGGAGGGTAGACAGGGTGCAACAGTTTGACCGCCCGCTCCCAGCGCCGCCCGAAGTATCGGGTCGTACTCCCCTTCCCGCCCGGGGAGGCGAAAACCCCGCGTGAGGTGTTCGATAAGGCTCCAGGGGGTTTCAACCGTCCCTGATGGGGAGGAAGTGAGATGAGGGCCAGTCGTTCCGCCGCTGGCGGCGGAGCGGGGGGCCGGCAGTGGATGGGCTGGTCCAGCTGGAGCTCAGTCCGGTCCGGTAGCACCCGGATCGGCGTCAGCACGAGGGATCGGAGTTCTGCGTGGACATCGTCGTCAAGGGCCGCAAGACCGAGGTGCCCAAGAGGTTCCGCGAGCACGTGGCCGAGAAGCTGGAGAAGGTCCAGAAGTTCGACGGCAAGGTGATCAGCCTCGACGTCGAGGTGTCCAAGGAGCACAACCCGCGGCAGGCCGACCGGTCCGACCGCGTGGAGATCACTCTCCGTACCCGGGGCCCGGTGATCCGGGCCGAAGCCGCCGCCGGGGACCCGTACGCGGCGCTCGACCTGGCTTCGGCGAAGCTCGACGCGCAGCTGCGCAAGTCCGCGGACCGGCGCCGGGTGCACAAGGGCGGCGCGAACGGCCGCACCCCCATCAGCGTCGCCGAGGCGACCGCGGCCCTGGCCGCGCTGCCCGAGACCACGGCGCACGAGGGCGAGACCAACGGGGCCGTCCGCAAGACCATGATGGGATCCCTGGAAGTGGAGGGCGAAGGCCCGTTGGTGGTCCGGGAGAAGACCCACTCGGCCGCCCCCATGGCGCTGGACCAGGCGCTCTACGAGATGGAGCTGGTCGGCCACGACTTCTACCTGTTCGTCGAGAAGGACAGCGGCCTGCCGAGCGTCGTCTACCGCCGGCACGGCTACCACTACGGCGTCATCCACGTGCAGCCGGACATGGCGGCCGGCGTGGCCAGCGGCGCAGGCGGTGCGATCGGTCGGTCCGTCGACGAGGACTGACCGTCCCGGCAGTTGAACACGGAGGGGTGACCCCGGCGGCAGCGACCGCCGGGGTCACCGGCGTTCCGGGGCGTTCCACGCGTTCCGGGCACCGGCCGGTGGGACGGGTTCGAACGGGGCGCCGGCCCGTTGTGTCCAGGGGTCACCCGATGCGGGGGAATCGGCGTCGGAGGGTGACCGCGGCGGTGGCGGGGCGTGGAATGATTGGGCGCACGTCGACCCGCGAAGGGGGAGGAGCGGATGGGGGATCACTTCGGGCTGGGGCCCGCTGGGGGACCGGTCACCGGATTGCCGCCGGGGCCGGAGGAGGAACCCGCGTACGCGCCGCGCCGGGGTGAGCCGATCCGCGTCCTGGTGGTGGACGACCACGCGTTGTTCCGCCGCGGGCTGGAGATCGTGCTGGCGGAGGAGCCGGACATCAAGGTCGTCGGCGAGGCGGGGGACGGCGCCGAAGCCGTGCTCAAGGCCGCCGACCTGCTGCCCGACATCATCCTGATGGACGTCCGGATGCCGCGCCGCAGCGGGATCGAGGCCTGCACGGCGATCAAGGACGTGGCGCCCAGCACCAAGATCATCATGCTGACGATAAGCGATGAGGAGGCCGACCTCTACGAGGCGATCAAGGCGGGGGCCACCGGCTACCTGCTCAAGGAGATCTCCACCGACGAGGTCGCCACCGCGATCCGGGCGGTCGCCGACGGGCAGTCGCAGATCAGCCCGTCGATGGCCTCCAAGCTGCTCACCGAGTTCAAGTCGATGATCCAGCGGCGCTCCGACGACCGGGACCTCGTCCCGGCTCCGCGGCTCACCGACCGGGAGCTGGAGGTGCTCAAGCTGGTGGCGACCGGGATGAACAACCGGGAGATCGCCAAGGAGCTGTTCATCAGCGAGAACACGGTGAAGAACCACGTCCGCAACATCCTGGAGAAGCTCCAACTGCACTCCAGGATGGAGGCGGTGGTGTACGCGATGCGGGAGAAGATCCTCGAAATAGGGTGACGGCGCCCGCCGCCGCGCTACTGCGCCAGCAGCTTCTCCAGGGTCGGGCGCAGCCGTTCGTCGTGCAGCGCCTCGACCCGCACCCCGTCGCAGCCGACCCAGGCGGCCGCCTCGCGCAGGGCGGTGGCGAGCGCCTCCACCTGCCGGGCGCCGCCCGGGCCGTCGGTCAGCGAGACCTGCCGGGCGACCAGCGTGCGGCCCTCCCGGGCCGGGTCGACCCGGCCGACCAGCCGGCCACCGGTGAGCAGCGGCATCGCGAAGTAGCCGTGCACCCGCTTGTGCTTGGGGGTGTAGGCCTCCAAGCGGTGCGTCATGCCGAAGATCCGCTCGGTGCGGGCGCGGTCCCAGATCAGCGAGTCGAACGGCGAGAGCAGCGTGGTGCGGTGGCGCCCGCGCGGGACGGTGGCCAGCGCGGCCGGATCGGCCCAGGCGGCGGCCCGGGTGCCGTCCGGGCCCCAGCCCGCCACCTCGACCGGGACCAGCCCGCTGTCCGCGAGCACCCGGTCCAAGTCCTCGGCGCGCAGCCGGTGGTAGTCCTGGAGGTCGGCCCGGGTGGCCACGCCGAGCGCGGACCCGGCCTGGGCCACCAGGGTGCGCAGGCACTCCTCGTCGGACCGGTCCTGCCCGAACAGGGCGTCGGGGACGGCCTGTTCGGCCAGCGCGTAGACCCGCTTCCAGCTCCGGCGGTCGGTGCAGACCACGTCGCCGAAGGCCAGCGCCCGTTCCACCGCGATCTTGGTGTCGGACCAGTCCCACCACTCGGCCGTCCGCTTGGCCCCGCCCAGCTCGGTGGCGGTCAACGGCCCTTCGGCGCGCAGCTTGTCGAGCACCGCCCGGTACGTCTCGGGCGAGACCTGGTGGCTCCAGAGGTTGCCGCGCTCGCGGTAGCGGCGGCGCCGGAAGGCGAACAGCGGCCACTCCTCGACCGGCAGGATGCAGGCCGCGTGCGACCAGTACTCGAAGGTGGTGCCCGCGCCCCAGTAGGCCGCCTCGACCGCCGGACGGCCGACCGCGCCCAGCCGGGCGTAGGGCACCAGCTCGTGTGAGCGGGCCAGCACCGAGATGGTGTCCAACTGGACGGCGCCCAGGTGCCGCAGCACTCCGCGCGCGCCGGCCCGGCGGTCGGGCGCACCCAGCAGGCCCTGGGCGCGCAGGGCGATCCGGCGGGCGTCGTCGGCGCCCAGGACGGTGACGGGCGCGGGCCCGGCAGCGGCAGCGGTCATGCCGGCGAGCGTAGCCGGGGGGACTGACAGCGGGCCGGGGCCCCGGGGGCCTGCGCGGGGACCTGCGCCGGGACCTGTGCCGGGACCGGCCCGGGGGGTCGGTGCGGGCCGTGCGGAGGCGGTCAGTCCAGGTCGGCGGGGAGCAGCGAGGCGACCCAGGCGTCCTGGAAGACCCCGCGCTGGTCGGCGTACGAGCGCAGGGTGCCCTCGTGGCGGTAGCCGACCCGCTCGGCGACGGCGCGCGAGCCGTCGTTGCCGACGTAGGCGAGCCACTGGAGCCGGCGCAGCCCGAGGTCGGTCAGTGCCCAGCGGGCGACCGCGCGGGCCGCCTCGACGGTGTAGCCGCGGCCGCGCTGCTCCTTCACCGTCCACCAGCCGACCGAGGCGGCGGCCGGGTCGCCCGGCTTGCGGGTGACCGCCTGGGCGCCGACCAACCGGCCCGTCCCGCGCTCGACCACGCACCAGATGAACTCGGAGTCCTTGGCCACGCCCTCGGGCGCCAGTGTGTGGACGAAGAACTCCGCGTCCTCGCGGCGGTAGGGCACCGGGACGACCGTCCAGCGCTGGATCTCGGCGTCCTGGCAGGCCGCGAAGATCGCGTCGATGTCGGACTCCTGCGGGGCCCGCAGGACCAGGCGGTCGGTGGTGAGGGTGACGAGTTCGTTCCGGGGTTCTTCCATGGGTGGATTATTTCTCCGTAGGAGGAATGCGGGCATCCGAATCCCGGGCCAACTCCCCGGCCCGTCGACCCTTTTGTCCCGGTGGACGGTGCTATCGGTCCATGTGCACGGGCGGGTGACACGGGAATACCGTGCTGACGCACCTCCCGGCGCATTGGACTCCTCGCATACGATGGCCCGTGCGGTGGGGTGGACCCCCCGTGCAGTCGTCCAGTGCCAATACAGGCAAGGAGCCCGCTCAAGTGTCCGTCTTCGACAAGATCCTGCGCGCCGGCGAGGGCAAGATCCTTCGCAAGCTGCAGCGGATTGCTGCCCAGGTCAACTCCATCGAAGAGGACTTCGTCAACCTCACCGACGCCGAGCTGCGCGCGCTGACCGACGAGTACAAGCAGCGGCTCGCCGACGGCGAGACGCTGGACGACATCCTCCCCGAGGCGTTCGCCACCGTCCGCGAGGCCGCCAAGCGCGTGCTCGGCCAGCGGCACTACGACGTCCAGATCATGGGCGGCGCGGCCCTGCACCTCGGCTACGTCGCCGAGATGCGCACCGGTGAGGGCAAGACCCTCGTCGGCACCCTGCCCGCGTACCTGAACGCGCTGACCGGCAAGGGCGTTCACCTGATCACCGTCAACGACTACCTCGCCGAGCGCGACTCGGAGTGGATGGGCCGGGTGCACCGCTTCCTCGGCCTCGAAGTCGGCGTGATCCTGGCGAACATGACGCCCGCCGAGCGCAAGCGCCAGTACGCGATGGACATCACGTACGGCACGAACAACGAGTTCGGCTTCGACTACCTGCGCGACAACATGGCCTGGTCGAAGGACGAACTCGTCCAGCGCGGCCACAACTTCGCGGTGGTCGACGAGGTCGACTCGATCCTCATCGACGAGGCCCGCACCCCGCTGATCATCTCCGGCCCGGCGGACCAGGCGACCAAGTGGTACGCCGACTTCGCCAAGCTGGTGCTGCGCCTCAAGATCGACCGCGACTACGAGGTCGACGAGAAGAAGCGCACCGTCGGCGTCCTGGAGGAGGGCGTCACCCGGGTCGAGGACTACCTGGGCATCGACAACCTCTACGAGTCGGTGAACACCCCTCTGGTCGGCTTCCTGAACAACGCCATCAAGGCCAAGGAGCTGTACAAGAAGGACAAGGACTACGTCGTCATGAACGGCGAAGTCATGATCGTCGACGAGCACACCGGCCGCATCCTGGCCGGCCGCCGCTACAACGAGGGCATGCACCAGGCGATCGAGGCCAAGGAGGGGGTGGAGGTCCAGAACGAGAACCAGACGCTGGCCACCATCACCCTGCAGAACTTCTTCCGCCTGTACGACAAGCTCTCCGGCATGACCGGTACCGGCACCACCGAGGCCGCCGAGTTCCACCAGATCTACAAGCTCGGCGTGGTGCCGATCCCGACCAACAAGACGCCGCTGCGCATCGACCAGCCCGACCTGATCTACAAGTCGGAGCCGGCCAAGTTCGCCGCCGTGGTCGAGGACATCGCCGAGAAGCACGAGAAGGGCCAGCCGGTGCTGGTCGGCACCGTGTCGGTCGAGAAGTCCGAGTACCTGTCGCAGGAGCTGCGCAAGCGCGGCATCCCGCACGAGGTGCTGAACGCCAAGCACCACGAGCGCGAGGCGCAGATCGTCGCCCAGGCCGGCCGCAAGGGCGCCGTCACCGTGGCCACCAACATGGCCGGCCGTGGCACCGACATCATGCTCGGCGGCAACCCGGACCACCTGGCGGCGGCCGAGCTGGCCCAGCGCGGGCTCTCCCCCACGGAGAACCCGGAGGAGTACGAGGCCGCGTTCCCGGAGGCGCTGGAGAAGGCCAAGGCCTCGGTCAAGGCCGAGCAGGACGAGGTCAAGGAGGCCGGCGGCCTCTACGTCCTCGGCACCGAGCGGCACGAGTCCCGCCGGATCGACAACCAGCTGCGCGGCCGCTCCGGCCGTCAGGGCGACCCGGGCGAGTCCCGCTTCTACCTGTCGCTGGGCGACGACCTGATGCGCCTGTTCAAGGCCGGCATGGTCGAGCGCGTGCTCTCGATGGCCAACGTGCCCGAGGACGTGCCGATCGAGTCCAAGATGGTCACCCGCGCGATCGCCTCCGCGCAGACCCAGGTCGAGCAGCAGAACTTCGAGATCCGCAAGAACGTCCTCAAGTACGACGAGGTGCTCAACCGCCAGCGCGAGGTCATCTACGGCGAGCGCCGTCGCGTCCTGGAGGGCGAGGACCTCCAGGAGCAGGTCGGCCACTTCATGGACGACACCGTCGAGGCCTACGTCAAGGCGGCCACCGGCGAGGGCTTCGAGGACGACTGGGACCTCGACAAGCTCTGGACCGCGTTCAAGCAGCTCTACCCGATCACCCTGGATCTGGCGGAGCTGGAGGAGGAGGTCGGCGGCCCGGCCGGCCTGACCCCGGAGTTCCTGATCAAGGTCGTCCAGGAGGACATCCAGGCGCAGTACGGCGCCCGTGAGGACCAGCTCGGCGAGGAGATCCTGCGCGAACTGGAGCGCCGCGTCGTGCTGTCGGTGCTGGACCGCCGCTGGCGCGAGCACCTCTACGAGATGGACTACCTCCAGGAGGGCATCGGCCTGCGGGCCATGGCGCAGCGCGACCCGCTGGTCGAGTACCAGCGCGAGGGCTTCGACATGTTCACCGCGATGATGGAGGGCATCAAGGAGGAGTCCGTCGCCTACCTGTTCAACCTGGAGGTCCAGGTCGAGCAGCAGGTCGAGGAGGTGCCGGTGGCGGACGCCGAGGTGCTGCTCGACAAGCTGGAGAAGGACGCCGCCCGCCCGGAGATCAAGGCCAAGGGCCTGGAGGCCCCGAAGCCGCAGCGGCTGCACTACACGGCCCCCTCGGACGAGGTCGGTGGCGGTGTCATCGAGGGCGACTTCGAGGACGTCGTGCCGGACGACGAGGGCGACGGGATGACCCGCGCCGAGCGCCGCAAGGCCGCCAAGTCCGCCAAGGGCCGCCGCCGCAAGGCCTGAGCCGGCCGCAGTACGCCGCGCAGGGCGCCGCTCCCGTACCGGGGCGGCGCCCTGCGCCGTCTCCCGGGGCCTGTCCTGGGCCGTGGTCGTCACCGGGCCTCCACGGCGGTGCACTGCCACTGGCCGGCCGGGCCGCGCCGCTCCAGCCGGAAGGCCACCATGTGGTGCCGCCGGCCGAGGTCGACCCGGACGCAGGCCTCGACGGCGTCCGGGGAGGGCGAGCGGTCGTGCACCGGGCCGAGCCGGGGCCGGTCGGCCGGGCCTCCACGGCGCAGCGCGCCGGCCCGGACCAGCGAGGCGAGCTGCCCGTAGCCGTCCAGGCTGGTGTGGCGCATCAGCTGGCCGGAGGGCCGGGCACCGGTGAGCACCTCGACCAGCTGGTGGGCGAACCGGGCGGCGAGCGCCCCGGCGTCGGGCCGGGCGGGGCCGGGGGGCCCGGCGGCGGTGCAGGCGGCGCGCGGGTGGCGGGGGCGGCGCCCGGTCGGGTCGCAGCCGGCGTCGCTGCGGACCCGGTGGTGCGGGCGCTCGGTCGGTCGGGCGGTCGGGCGGGCGGTCGGGCGGACGCGCTGGTGGGCGCTCGGCGCGGCGGTCGGCCGGGCGGTCGGGCAGGTGCGGGGGCTGATGGTCACGATGGCTCCGGGCAAGGGTGGTGCGGGTACGGACGGGCCCAGGCTGGCGGTGGTGATCACCGGGCGGCAACGGGTTTGCGGCCGGCCCTCAGGCCGACGTGAAGTTCACCTATCCGGGTGAGTCGACCAGTGCGGCGACGGGCCCGGCGGCCGCCCCGGCGGCACCCGGTTGACGTGCGGGGACGGACCGTACGGCCCGAAAGGGGACGCCCGGGTACGGCGGACCGGGTGGCCCCGCGGCGGGCTCCCGTTGCGCTGCCCGGCCGTCCGCGCGCACCATCGGAGCCTGACCCGAACCCGACGACGACGGGCGGCCGGGATGACGACAGCCGGGACGACCAGACGGGCGGTGGCGGGGCCGGACAGGACCGCCGACGCCGGGGGCGCCCCCCGGCGCGGCCTGGTGCTGGGCGGCGGCGGGATGCTCGGCGCGGCCTGGACGGTCGGCGCGCTCTGCGCCGTCGAGGAGGCCGCCGGACACCGCCCGGGCGAGGCGGATGTGCTGCTGGGCACCTCGGCGGGCGCGATCCTGGCTGCGATGCTGGCCGGGGGAGTGCGCCCCGAGCAGCTGCGGGACCACCAGCGCGGCCTGCCGATCACCGAGGGACCGCTGGCCGGGGTGGCCTTCGACTACGACACCGCGGTGGGCGGCGCGCTGCCGCCCCGGCCGCGGGCCGGGATCGGCTCGCCCGGCCTGCTGCGGGACGCCGTCCGGCACCCGCGCGAGTACCCGCTGCTGACCATGGTCTCGGCGGTGGCGCCGCACGGCCGCGGCTCGCTGGCCCCGGTCGGCGAGCTGGTGCGCGGGCTGCTCGGCCCGGGCGGCTGGCCGCTCCCGGCAGGCGCGGCAGGCGCTGCGGGCGCGGCAGGCGCGGCGGGCGCGGCTTCCGCTTCGGCTTCGGTGGCTTCGGCGGCGGCCGCGCCGGCCGAGGCCACGGACGCCGTCCCGCCCAGCGCCGCCGCGGCCCCGCTGCGGGTGGCCGCGGTGGACTACCGCAGCGGCCACCGGGTGGTCTTCGGCGACCCGGACGCCCCCGACGTCCCGGTGGCCGAGGCCGTGATGGCCTCCTGCGCGATCCCCGGCTGGTTCGCGTCGGTGCGCCTGGACGGCTCGGCCTACGTGGACGGCGGCTGCTGGTCGGCCACCAACGCCGACCTGCTGCTCGGCCGCGGCCTGGACGAGGTGTACGTGCTCGCCCCGATGGCCCTGCGGCTCGGCCCGCGGCCGGAGCGTTCCGCCCGCGGCACGGCGGCCGCACTGCGCGAGTGGCGGGCCCGGGACCGTCCGCGCGGGGTGCTGGCCCAGCTGGTCAGCCGCTACCGCCGCGCGGTGACCCGGCAGCTGCTGCGCGAGGCCGCGCTGCTGCGGGCCGAGGGCGTCCGGGTGCGGCTGCTCGCGCCGACCCCGGCCGACCTGGCGGTGATGGGCCCGAACCTGATGGACCCGGCCCGCCGGGGCGCGGTGCTGGAGAGCGGTCTGCGCAGCGCCCGGGAGGCGTTGGGGGCGGCGCGGTAGTTCCGGCCACAGGTGAGGCTCAGGTGATCGCGCCCGGTGCGGCTGAGCTTATTCTTGGGGCGCTGGAGTAGCTTCGCGGAAACCGGAGAGTGCCACCGATGCGCGTGTACGTGCCCACCACCCTGACCGGCCTGGCGGCGGCGCACGAGGGCGGTGTCCTGGACCAGTCCGCGGCGTACGCCGTGACGCCCGCGCTGCGCGAGTGGTACGTCAGCGACGACCTGGAGGAGCTGGAGTACGCGGCGCTCAACCGGGCCGCGCAGTCCTCGCTGCGGCTGCTGGCGGCCGACCCGGACTCCCCGCGCCGGCGGGTCGTGGTGGCGCTGGACGTGGCCGACTCGGCGGTGCGGCCCTTCCCCGGCGACGAGTACCAGGACCAGGCCTCGCTCGGGCGGGTGGTGCTGGCCGGCCCGGTGAAGCTGGCGAAGGCCGCCTCGGTGCACGCGGACGTGGCCGACGACGAGGTGGTCGAGGACGTCGCCGCCGCGGTGGCGGCGGTGGCCGCGGCCGACGCGGGCGACCAGGACGCCCAGTTCACCGTGGACGGCGCCGAGGACCACGACCTGCTCTGGTACGCGACCCAGGAGATCCCCGCCCTGCTCGCCTAGGCCCGCCGCCGGGGCCCCGTGCACCCCGCCTCCGATGACCCGCCGGCAGACGTTCTAAGATGGCGCCCGGTTGATCAGCCCGCCGGTGGCGTGCCCGTGCGACGGCTGAGAGGCATCACAGTTCCCTTACGCCCATGACCCTCGTCCGCGGTCCCGGGCGAGAGCGGGCGTGTCGACATGATCGGACCCCCGCCAGTGCTTCATCCACCGATGTCACCGACCACCCGCCAGCGGGCCCGCGGTGGTCTTGCACGGGCAGGAGCCCAGGCAGAAGGCCGCGGCCGGGGGGAGCCCGGAGCCCGGTTGGCCGTCGTCGACGGCATGCGGCTGATCGCCGCGCTCGCCGTCGCGGGATTCCACTACCTGAGCGCGATCCCGCCCACCCTGTGGGGGCCGTCCCCGAAGGAGTTCGCCTACCCGCTGCACCACGCGTCGATGTACGGCTGGCTCGGTGTCGAGGCCTTCTTCCTCATCAGCGGCTTCGTCATCTGCATGAGCGGCTGGGGGCGCACGCCGGGACAGTTCGCCGTCTCACGAATATCCCGGCTCTACCCGGCCTACTGGTGCGCTCTCATCCTGATCGTGGCCAGGATCGCGCTGATCCCGATGCAGACCCACGACGTCAGCGCGGTGATCCACCCCCGGATCATCCTGGCCAACCTGACCATGTTCCCCGACGCCCTCCACGCCAGTCTCCTGGACGGCGTCGCATGGACCCTGGCCGTCGAGGCCCACTTCTACCTCCTCATGGCCGTCCTCCTGGCCTTCGGCACCACCTACCACCGGGTCATGGGGTTCTGCGTGATCTGGCTCACCGCCGGGATCGTCACCTCGGAGACGAAGAGCAAGTTCCTGGACGACCTCGTCCTCAGCCAGTACGCCGGCCTGTTCGTCGCCGGCATCGCGGTCTACCTCATGTACCGCTTCGGGCAGAACCTCATGCTCTGGATACTCCTCGGCTTCGCCTGGTGCTACGAACTGACCATGCTCCCCCTCCGGCTGGCCGGCCACTACCAGGAGTGGGGGTCCAAGGCGCTCTGCTCCTGGACCGTCGCCAGCGCCGCACTGACCGCCTTCCTGGCCCTCCTGCTCCTGGCCACCATCGGCCCACTCGCCCGCATCCGCTGGCGCTGGCTCATGACCGCAGGTGCGCTCACCTACCCCTTCTACCTGGTCCACCAGAGCCTCGGCCTGCCCATGGCCGGTGAACTCACCGCCCACGCCCACGGGCTCGGCCCCTGGGGCCGGCTCGCCCTCACCACCGTCTCGATGCTCCTCCTGGCCTGGGTGATCCACCGCGTGGTCGAGAAGCCCGTCGGCCGTGCCCTCCGTCGCCGCCTCGACCACGCCCTCGACCAGGCCCTCGACCGGCACGCGAAGCAACCCACCGACACCGTGCCGCAGGCCCGCGAGGCATAGCTCATCCGGCCGTGCGGCCGGCCGCACGGCCGCGGTCGTGCGGTGTCGCAGCGGTCCGAGGGCAACGGCGACGTGGTGGGGATCAGCCGGGAGGATGCCGCAGCGCGGTGATGCGGAACAGAGCCGTGAACAGAAGTGGATCATGCTGCGGTACTGCACGAACGGCTGTACTGGCTCATGCGCCACCTCACTCTTTGGCGACGCTCGACATCGGGTTACCGTTTGACCCCGTGCGCACTCACATCGTTTGGGACTGGAACGGAACGCTGTTCCACGACATGGACGCCGTCCTCGCCGCGAGCAACGCCGCGTTCGCGACCATCGGCGTCGAGCCGATGACCCTGCAGCAGTACCGCGAGCAGTACGAGATCCCGATCCCCCGGTTCTACGAGCGGCTGCTCGGTCGGATGCCCTCCACGGAGGAGTGGCTGAAACTGGACGACGCCTTCCACGACCGCTACGTCGAGCTCAGCCGGGCCTGCGGCCTGACCGAGGGCGTGCCCGAGCTGCTGGCGGCCTGGCGGGCGGCCGGGCACAGCCAGTCCCTGCTGTCGATGTACGAGCACGAGAAGCTCGTCCCGCTGGTCGACGCCTTCGGCCTGACCGGCAGCTTCCTGCGGGTGGACGGCCGCAGCGGCCCCTCCGGCGGCCAGAAGGCGCAGCAGCTGGCCAGGCACCTGGCCGAGCTCGGTGAGCTGGTCGACCCGGCCCGTACGGTGCTGATCGGCGACGCCGCGGACGACGCCCTGGCGGCGCTGCAGGCGGGGGCCCACGCGGTGCTGTACACCGGGGGCTCGCACACCCGGGAGAAGCTGGAGCCGGTCGGCGTCCCGGTGGTGGACAGCCTGGCCGAGGCGGTCGAGCTGGCGGGCCAACTGGCGGGCCGGCTGACGGGCTGAGGGGAGCCGGTCGAGCCGCCGGGCCGGCGGACGGGCCGAGCCGAGGCGGTCGCCCGGCAGTCGGGCGGAGCCGCCGGGCCGGCGGACGTGGCGGGCGCCACGTCCGCCGTTGGCGTGTCTGGACGGGCGGAACCGCCCGGCCCTGGTCAGGCTGGACTCGAACCCCAGCCGCCAGGACGGAGCCGCCATGCCCATCGACGCAGTCACCGAGGTGCCGACCCCGGTCAACGAGCCGGTGCGGACGTACGCGCCCGGCAGTCCGGAGCGGGACCGGCTGGTCCGGCGGCTGGACGAGCTGGCGGCCGAGCAGATCCCGCTGCCGATGACCATCGGCGGTGAGCAGCGGTTCGGCGGCGGCGAGCGGATCGAGGTCGTCCAGCCGCACCACCACGCCGCCAAGCTGGGCGTGCTCGGCAACGCCACCCGGGAGGACGCCCGGGCGGCGGTGGACGCGGCGCTGGCGGCCGGGCGGCAGTGGCGCTCGCTCTCCTTCGACGACCGGGCCGCGGTCTTCCTGCGGGCCGCCGACCTGCTGGCCGGGCCGTGGCGGGACACGCTCAACGCGGCGACCATGCTGGGCCAGTCCAAGACCGTGCAGCAGGCCGAGATCGACTCCGCCTGCGAGCTGATCGACTTCTGGCGGTTCAACGTCGGTTTCGCCCGGCAGGTCCTGGCAGAGCAGCCGGTCTCGTCCCCGGGCGTGTGGAACCGGGTCGACCACCGCCCGCTGGAAGGTTTCGTCTACGCGGTCACCCCGTTCAACTTCACTGCGATCGCCGGGAACCTGCCCACCGCCCCCGCGCTGATGGGCAACACCGTGGTCTGGAAGCCCGCGCCGACCCAGACCCTGGCCGCGTACCACCTGATGCGGCTGCTGGAGGCGGCCGGCCTGCCGCCCGGGGTGATCAACCTGGTCACCGGCGACGGCCTCCAGGTCTCCCCGGTGGTGCTCGCCGACCCGGCCTTCGCCGGGCTGCACTTCACCGGCTCGACCGCCACCTTCCAGTCGCTCTGGCAGAGCATCGGCACGAACATCGGCGGCTACCGCACGTACCCGAGGATCGTCGGTGAGACCGGCGGCAAGGACTTCCTGCTGGCCCACCGCTCGGCCGACCCGGACATCCTGCGGACCGCGATGGTCCGCGGCGCCTTCGAGTACCAGGGCCAGAAGTGCTCGGCGCTCTCCCGCGCGTACCTGCCGCGCAGCCTCTGGCTCAGGATCAAGGACGACTTCCTGGCCGAGGTGGACGCCCTCACGGTGGGCGACGTCACCGACCTGTCGAACTTCATGGGCGCCCTGATCGACAAGCGCGCCTTCGAGAAGAACCGCACCGCGATCGAGCGGGCGAAGGCCGACCCGACCGTCGAGCTGGTGGCCGGCGGCCAGTACGACGACGCGATCGGCTGGTTCGTCCGGCCGACCGTGCTGGTCTCCTCGGACCACCGGGGCGAGATCTTCCGCACCGAGTACTTCGGGCCGATCCTGGCGGTCCACGTCTACGAGGACTCCCGCTGGGACGACGTGCTCGGCCGGGTCGACGCGGGCGCCCCGTACGGCCTCACCGGCGCGGTGATCGCCCAGGACCGCTACGCCATCGCCCAGGCCGTGGAGGAGCTGCGCTTCGCCGCCGGGAACTTCTACATCAACGACAAGCCCACCGGCGCCGTGGTCGGCCAGCAGCCCTTCGGCGGCTCCCGGGCCTCCGGGACCAACGACAAGGCGGGCGCCGCCCAGAACCTGCTGCGCTGGACCTCGGCCCGGGCGATCAAGGAGACCTTCGTCGCGCCCACCCGGCACGGTTACCCGCATATGGGCTGAAAGCGAACACGACGCTCCGGTTTGGACATGGTGTCCAGGACGGACCCGACATCCTGCGGGTTTGCGCCTCCCTGTCCCTGTGCACCTTCGATTGATCCGGTTAGGCTGGCTGGCGTCGTCGGGTGGCTTGCAGGACGAACGTGTCGTCCTACCCGCTGGGAGGACGTTTCATGCGTGCCATGAGCCCCTTTCAGTCGGACGGTGCGGCAGGATTGCGAGCGACCCGTCGGTGTACACCCACACACCACCGAGTCACGCAACGGCGCGCGACAGGAGCCAAGAAGTCATGCAGACCAAGCTGGACGCAGCCAAGGCCGAACTGCTCAAGAAGGCAGCCGCAGCCGCTGAGAACAGCCAGGTGGGGGGAGCGGCGCCGGGGGAGGGTCTGAGCAACGGCGCTCTGACCGCGTACCTGCACCACTACTACCTCCACACCGCGCCCGAGGACCTGGTCGACCTCGACCCGGTCGACGTGTACGGCGCGGCCGCCTCCCACTACCGCCTGGGGCTCAAGCGCCCCCAGGGCACCGCCGAGGTGCGGGTCCACACCCCCTCGGTCGAGGAGAACGGCTGGTCCTGCGGCCACACCGTGGTCGAGGTCGTCACCGACGACATGCCCTTCCTGGTCGACTCCGTCACCAACGAGCTCTCCCGCCAGGACCGCGCGATCCACCTCGTCGTCCACCCCCAGCTGGTCGTCCGCCGTGACATCACCGGCAAGCTGCTGGAGATCCTGGACGTCGACGCCTGCTCCCGCAGCCAGGCCGCCGGCACCGAGTGGCCCGCCGACGCGACCGTCGAGTCGTGGATGCACGTCGAGATCGACCGCGAGACCGACCGCGACGACCTGCGCACCATCGAGACCAACCTGCGCCGCGTGCTCGGCGACGTCCGCGAGGTCGTCGAGGACTGGGGCAAGATGCGCGACAGCGCGCTGCGCCTGGCCGACGAGCTGGCCGAGCAGCCCCCGGCCGAGCTGCCCGAGCAGGAGGTCGGCGAGGCCTGGGAGCTGATGCGCTGGCTCGCCGACGACCACTTCACCTTCCTCGGCTACCGCGAGTACGACCTGGTCGAGCACGAGGGCGAGGAGGTCCTCAAGGCCGTCGCCGGGACCGGCCTCGGCATCCTGCGCTCCGACCCGCGCAGCCACGACGACCGCCACCACTCGGTCTCCGAGGCC
This sequence comes from Kitasatospora sp. NPDC028055, assembly GCF_040637885.1. Classification (NCBI taxonomy): domain Bacteria; kingdom Bacillati; phylum Actinomycetota; class Actinomycetes; order Kitasatosporales; family Streptomycetaceae; genus Kitasatospora; species Kitasatospora sp. NPDC028055. The sequence goes on from NZ_JBEZXE010000067.1 coordinate 28,189, forward strand.
TTCGGCCGGCTCTCCGCCCCGGTCCGCGCCAAGGCCCACGAGAAGAAGCTGCTGGTCCTGACCAAGGCCAACAGCCGCTCCACCGTGCACCGCCCGGCCTACCTCGACTACGTCGGCGTGAAGAAGTTCAACGCCGCCGGCGAGCCCATCGGCGAGCGCCGCTTCCTCGGCCTGTTCTCCTCCGCCGCCTACACCGAGTCGGTCACCCGCATCCCGGTCGTGCGCCGCAAGGTCCAGGAGGTGCTGGACGCGTCCGGCTTCTCCAGCGAGAGCCACGACGGCCGCGACCTGCTCCAGATCATGGAGACCTTCCCGCGCGACGAGATCTTCCAGACCTCGGCCGCCGAAGTGCTCTCCATTGCCACCAGCGTGCTCTACCTGCAGGAACGCCGTAAGCTGCGGCTCTTCCTGCGCCAGGACGAGTACGGGCGCTACTTCTCCGCCTTCATCTACCTGCCGCGCGACCGCTACACCACGCGCATCCGGCTGCTGCTCACCGACATCCTCAAGGAAGAGCTGAACGGCGCCACCATCGACTACACGGTGTACGCCACCGAGTCGGTGCTGACCCGCCTGCACTTCGTCGTCCGGGTCGCCCCCGGCACCGAGCTGCCCCGGCTCACCGACTCCGACATCGAGCGGATCGAGAACCGCCTGGCCGAGGCCGCCCGGTTCTGGATGGACGGCTTCCACGACCAGCTGCACATCGAGCTGGGCGAGGAGAAGGCCGCCGAGCTCGGCCACAAGTACGCCAACGCCTTCCCCGACGGCTACCGCGCCGACTTCCCGCCGCGCACCGCCGTCTCGGACATCAAGCAGATCGAGTCGCTGCACGGCGCGGGCGACTTCCGCCTGAACCTGTACCAGCCGGTCGGCGCGGGCGACGACGAGCGCCGCTTCAAGATCTACCGGGTCGGCGGCCCGATCTCGCTCACCGAGGTCCTGCCGGTGCTCCAGCGCCTGGGCGTCGAGGTCCTGGACGAGCACCCGTACGCGCTGCGCCGCTCCGACGGCACCACCGCGTGGGTGTACGACTTCGGCCTCAGGCTGCGCGAGGCCACCGAGCTCACCGACGAGGCCCGCGAGCGCTTCCAGGAGACCTTCGCGGCGACCTGGACCGGCAAGGCCGAGAACGACGGCTTCAACGAGCTGGTCCTCACCGCCGGGCTGAACTGGCGCCAGGCGATGGTGCTGCGCGCCTACGCCAAGTACCTGCGCCAGGCGGGCTCCACGTTCTCCCAGGACTACATGGAGGACGCGCTCCGCAACAACACCCACACCACCCGCCTGCTGGTCAACCTGTTCGAGGCCCGGCTCAGCCCCAGCCACCGCTCCGGCGCCCTGGAGCTGACCGAGGGCATCCTGGAGGAGCTGTCCGGCGCGCTCGACGAGGTCGCCTCGCTGGACGAGGACCGCATCCTGCGCTCCTTCCTGCACCTCATCAAGGCCACCCTGCGGACCAACTTCTTCCAGCACGACGGCTCCGGCGAGTGGCACTCCTACGTGTCGATGAAGTTCGACCCGCAGGCCATCCCGGACCTCCCGGCCCCGCGCCCGGCGTTCGAGATCTGGGTGTACTCGCCGCAGGTCGAGGGCGTGCACCTGCGCTTCGGCAAGGTCGCCCGCGGCGGTCTGCGCTGGTCCGACCGGCGCGAGGACTTCCGCACCGAGATCCTCGGCCTGGTCAAGGCCCAGATGGTCAAGAACACCGTCATCGTCCCGGTCGGCGCCAAGGGCGGCTTCGTCGCCAAGCAGCTGCCGGACCCGTCGGTGGACCGCGACGCCTGGCTGGCCGAGGGCATCTCCTCGTACAAGACCTTCATCTCGGCGCTGCTCGACATCACCGACAACCTGGTGGCCGGCGAGGTCGTCCACCCGGCCGACGTGGTCCGCCACGACGAGGACGACACCTACCTGGTCGTCGCCGCCGACAAGGGCACCGCGACCTTCTCCGACATCGCCAACGGCGTCGCGGAGTCGTACGGCTTCTGGCTGGGCGACGCCTTCGCCTCCGGCGGCTCGGCCGGCTACGACCACAAGGGCATGGGCATCACCGCCCGCGGCGCCTGGGAGTCGGTCAAGCGCAACTTCCGCGAGCTGGGCCACGACACCCAGACCGAGGACTTCACCGTCGTCGGCATCGGCGACATGTCCGGCGACGTCTTCGGCAACGGCATGCTGCTCAGCGAGCACATCCGGCTGGTGGCGGCCTTCGACCACCGCCACATCTTCCTGGACCCGAACCCGGACGCGGCCGTCTCGTACGCCGAGCGCCGCCGCCTGTTCGACCTGCCGCGCAGCTCCTGGGACGACTACGACAAGTCGCTGATCTCGGCCGGCGGCGGCGTGTTCCCGCGCAGCGCCAAGTCGATCCAGGTCAGCGCGCAGGTCCGGGCCGCCCTGGGCATCCAGGAGACCCGCCTCACCCCGGCCGAGCTGATGAAGGCCATCCTCCAGGCGCCGGTCGACCTGTTCTGGAACGGCGGCATCGGCACCTACGTCAAGGCCTCCACCGAGTCCAACGCCGAGGTCGGCGACAAGGCCAACGACGCCATCCGGGTCAACGGCGAGCAGGTCCGGGCCCGGGTCATCGGCGAGGGCGGCAACCTCGGCTGCACCCAGCTCGGCCGCATCGAGTACGCGGCCACCGGCGGCCCCGAGGGCACCGGCGGCTGGATCAACACCGACGCCATCGACAACTCGGCCGGTGTGGACACCTCGGACCACGAGGTCAACATCAAGATCCTGCTCAACCAGGTCGTCGCCGAGGGCGACATGACGGTCAAGCAGCGCAACGCCCTGCTCGCCGAGATGACCGACGAGGTCGGCCACCTGGTGCTGCGCAACAACTACGCGCAGAACGTCGTGCTGGCCAACGCCGTCGCCCAGGCGCACAGCATGGTCAACGTCCACGCCCGGATGATCAACCGCTTCGAGGCGGCCGGCCGGCTCGACCGCGGGCTGGAGTTCCTGCCCACCGAGCGCCAGATCCGCGAGCGCCAGCAGAGCGGCCGCGGGCTCTCCCAGCCCGAGCTGTCGGTGCTGCTCGCCTACACCAAGATCATCCTGGCCGACGAGCTGCTCGCCACCGACCTGCCGGACGACCCGTTCTTCCGCACCGCGCTGCACGAGTACTTCCCGAGCGCGCTGCGGGCGAGGTTCGCCGACGCGATCGACAACCACGCGCTGCGCCGCGAGATCATCACCACGCTGATCGTCAATGACACGATCAACCGCGGTGGCTGCACCTTCGCCTTCCGCTTGAAGGAGGAGACCGGCGCGACCTACGAGGAGATCGCCCGGACGCACACCGCCGCGCGGGCCGTCTTCGGCCTGGAGGAGATCTGGTCCGAGATCGAGGGCCTGGACAACAAGGTCCCGGCCCGGACCCAGACCAAGATGCGGCTGCACTCGCGGCGCCTGGTCGAGCGCGCCACCCGGTGGATGCTCAACAACCGCCGCCAGCCGCTCGACATCGCCGGCACCATCGAGTTCTTCCACGACCGGATCAACCAGGTCTGGGGCTCGCTGCCCAAGCCGCTCCGCGGCGAGGACCTGGCCTGGTTCGAGAAGATCCAGGGCGAGCTCGCCGCCGCCGGCGTGCCGGACGCGCTGGCCACCCGGATCGCCGGGCTGTCCTCGGTCTTCCCGACCCTGGACATCACCGAGGTCGCGGACCGCTCCGGCAAGGACGTCGCCGAGGTCGCCGAGCTGTACTACGACCTGGGCGACCGCCTGCAGATCTCGCACCTGCTCGACCGCATCATCGACCTGCCCCGCACCGACCGCTGGTCGTCGATGGCCCGGGCCGCGATCCGCGAGGACCTCTTCGCGGCGCACGCGGCGCTGACCGCCGACATCCTGGCCTGCGGCCCCGAGGGCGCCACCCCGGAGGAGCGCTACACGGCCTGGGCGGAGCTCAACTCCACCCTGCTGAACCGCGCCAGGGCCACCCTCGACGACATAAGGGGTTCGGACAACTACGAGCTGTCCAGCCTCTCGGTCGCGATGCGCGTCATCCGCACCCTGCTGCGCACCGGGTCGATGCGCTGACGGACGGCTGTTCCGGAAAGGCCCGCGTCCTCGGACGCGGGCCTTTCCGCATGCCCCGCCGCATGCCCTTCCGCGCCCTGCCGAATGCCCTTCCGCATGCCCTTCCGTATGCCCTGGAAAACCGATTGTGGGTCGTGGGCGCAGCTTCGGTACGGTGATCCACGAACGACTCAGGGGGGCACGACATGGGGAAGAACCGGGGACGGATCCGCGCGGTGGGCGTGGGCGTCTCGGTGGTGCTGCTGGTCGCCGGAGCGGCGGCCTGCGGCAACGACGACAAGGACGACAAGAAGGACACGGCGAAGGCCGGCTCCACCGCTGTGGCCTCGGCGGCGCCGACCTCCAAGGGGCCGGAGGCCTTCTCGGCGGCCGGCTACCGCGGCCTCAAGCCGGCGATGGCGAAGGACGCCGGACTGGCCACCGGCGCGCTGGAGACGGCGCCCGTCTCGCTGCTCGACGGCTGCACCGACTTCGTCTACAAGGGCGGCCCGGCACCGGACAAGACCCGGATGGACGCGGAGGCTGCCACCGAGGCCCGCTACAAGGACCTCAACGCCAAGGCGGACGCGGCCCGGGGCAAGTCCCCCGCTCCGGCGGGCACGCTGCCGCCCGGGGCCTCCGCGAAGGATGCCGCCGCGGCCGCAGCCGGCTCGGCCGCCGCCGCCAAGGACTCGGCCGCCACCGCCCAACTGATGGCGGACGCCACCCAGTCCATCGTGGACATGTGGACGGCCCGCGAGACCAGGGACAAGGCCTTCCTGGCCACCGGCCGGGCCTCCTTCGCCGCCAGCGGCCTGCGCGAACTGGTCGCCCCGGCCGAGGCGAAGACCGCCGAGGGCATCGGCGTCGGCTCCACCGTGGACGACCTCCAGCGGGCGTACGGCGCCAAGGGCCTCCAGCTCGCCAAGAGCGGCAAGTACGAGCTGCCGGTCGAGGGCCAGCAGGGCTGGAAGTACGAGTTCACCGTGGACGGCGGCAAGGTCGCCGGGATGGCCGTGGCCAACCGCGACATCAAGTGCACCTGACCGCCTGACCGCCCACTACGGCGGCACCCCGGTGCCCGCGCAGCGCCGCGCGGGCCCGGGCGGCGCCGCTCGGTGTGGTGGCGGCGCTGCGGCCGACCGCGACGGTTCTGGTGGTGCCGAGTCCTGCGCACGGGCGGCAGATGCCGGGGCGGGGCACCGGATCGTGGCACTTGGCGCACTCGGCGTAGGACGGGGGCGGGGATGCCGTCCGCGGGGGCGGCAGCTTGCGTTGGAGCCGGTCGCGCAGGATCGCCACCGGGGAGTGCAGCGGCGAGGGCAGGCCGGGGAGCAGGGCGTGGGCCAACTCGGCCGCCGTGCTGCCGCGTTCCAGCCACTGGGCGACGAGCGGCGCCAGCTGCTGCGCCTCGGCCTCGCCGAGTCGCAGCCGGGGTTCGGGCCGGATGGCGCGGAAGAGTGCGGCTACCGCCCTGCGGGTCTGCTCGTCCGTGCGCGTCAACTGGGCGGGGAGGGTGGGTACTTCTCCTGGGTTCTTTACTACAGGGCTGTCAGGCGGACCGGCCTCGGGCTCACCGGGGTCCGAGAAGCGGACACTCGGTGACGCCGGGCGCTGCGGCGTGTCGTACACGTGCACGTCGGTGCGGAGGGTGCCGTCGGGCATCCGGACCGTTTCGACCCGGTAGTACCCGGCTTCCTTGAGCTCATTGAGCGCCCGCCGGACGGCGCCCCGCCCCTGCGGGCTGCTGTCGGCCATGTGCCGCCCGTCCTCGCGCCAGCCATCGGGACGGGAGAGCAGGTCGGAGAGGAGGCCTCGGGCGGTGTAGCTGAGGCGACGGTCCTGGAGGAGGCCGTTCGGAAGTACGGTGAAACAGCGCGCATGGGCGCTACGATGAATCTGCATTGGGAGTGTCAGCTCCTGTGCCGGACCCCGGGGTGTTCCACCACCGCCGGGGTCTTCTATGTTCTGTTGATGATGCGGAAAGTAGCACATCAACTACGCGGAGTGCCAAGCGTTGGGGGAATCCGCAGGCCGTGGCCCGCGCCGTTGGTCAGATCCGGCGGCTGGTCGCCATGGGACGGGCCCGTTCGAGGAGATCGCGCACGTGGGGGTTGCGACGGTGCGGTCGAGTTGCGGCGAGCATCGAGCGGAATCGGTCGTCGGCCCGGCCGGACTGGACTGCCGGGTAGTCGTCGAGAGCCCGGTGCCAGTTCTGCACTGCTTCCTCCAGCCGGCCGGCTTCGAGCTGCCATTCGGCGAGCATCGAACCGTGGCGTACGCGGGCCCGGCGGTACACGGCGGGCCGGACCTTCTCGGAGTGCTGGAGCGCGCGGATCGCTCCGTCTCGGTTCCCGAGCTCGTAGTTGACCTGGGCGACGTGGTACGAGAGCGAGGCGGGGTCGTAGGAGCCGTGGGCCTTGGCCTTGGACTCCGCCTGCTCCATGGCGACCTCGGCTTCGCGGAGCATGGCGAGTGCACCGGCGCGGTCGCCGGTCTGGGCGAGGGCATGCGCCTGCTGGCCGGCGAGGAAGGCCCTCATGCGGGGTCCGGCCTGCGGGGAGGCGGCCGAGGCGGCGTCCGCAAGTCGCAGGGCGGTACTGCCGTGGCCGAGGTCGACGGCCTGAACACTCATGCCGCGCAGGGTGGTGCAGTACGTGAGGTGGTCGCCCGCGTGCCCGGCCAGCTCCAGGGCCTTCATGTAGTAGCGCTGAGCCAGGGCGTCGTGACGCTCGTCCATCGCCATGTAGCCGGTCAGGTAGCAGTGGTCGGCCGCAGCCGAGAGCATCGCCTCGCGGACGTGCTCGGTGGCATCCGCCTGGAGGTACGGGGCGATCGTGTTGACCAGGAACGAAGCGGCCATCGGTCGGGCCATTCGGCCACCGAACTGGTCGTCCAGGTCGCTGATCCGCTCGGTCATGGCGGCGACCGACTGGACCTCGGCCATGCCGATCCGCAGGTGTGGGGTGGTCCGCAACTTCTCGAAGCGGCCCACCAGGTCAGGCCAGCCGGGGATGGTGAGAGCCACCGAGTACAGACTGGCTGTGAGAACTCCGCGCCGGGATGGGTCCATATCGAGGCTCCCCAGATCGATCAGCCCTGACACCGTATCCGCCGACTCGTCAACGGTGGTAGGCATGTTTCGAAATCCCGCCTCGACGGCGGTGATCGGCCGCTTGAGTCTCCGTGCCAGTGCCTCCAGGACCACCGGCAGGGCCTTCGCGGCCGGTGAAGTGCCGCCGAGCCAGTGTGAAACGGCCGAGGCGTCGTACGTGAGCCGTTGTCCGATCTCGGTGCCGGTCCGATTGACCGCTCGCGCCAACTCGCCGTTGCCCCAGGCGGCTTCGGTCATCAGCGAAGCGAGCTTGCGGTTCGGTTCACGGTCGGATCGCACGACAGTTCCCCCTTGCGGGCAGGTTTCAAGGGTTTCAACTTCCCGACTCGGCTCGACCATAGCCGACGATGGGGCAGGAAGGTTGACTGTTCGTCATCGGTCAATCACCAGCAGTGGCACACCTTTGGCCCTGCCTGCCCCTGAGGTACACCCATGCTCGCCTCCTGTCGCCCCCGTGCGTTCGCCGCTCGCCTCGACTCCCGTGCCGAATCCACCTCCCTGGCGCGGTACTTGCTCCGTGCGTATCTTGCGGGCCTGCCCTTCGGCGACCGCTACCGCGACGTCGGCGAGCTGCTCCTCGGGGAGCTCTTCGCGAATGCCGTCCAGCACTCCGGCGCGCCCGACGACTGCCTGATCGAGGTCCGGTTCGCCGTCGCCAACGGCCGTCTGCGGGTCGAGGTGCACGACGCCGGGGCCGGTCGGCCCTCCGTTCGTTCCGCCACCCCGTGCGACGAGGACGGGCGTGGGCTGTTCCTCGTCAACGAGCTGGCCGAACGCTGGGGTTGCTGCCCCCGGGCGGGCGGGATCGGCAAGTTCGTCTGGGCCCTGATCGCCCCTTCTCTGCTCACTGTCTGAGAGCGCACCCTCCGATGCTGCCTCCGCTCCCCACCCTCGCCCGGCACGCCCTCGACCGCGGCCACACCCCCGCCGAGACCTACGCGATCCTCGCCCGCCGCACCGGCGAACCCCTGCCCGCCGCGCGCGCCGTCTGCCTCGCCCTCGCCATCCCCCTCGCCGAGGTCACCATCCGCCTCAACGAGTGCTACGACGCCCTCCTCGCCGACCCCCGCCCGGGCGCCGAGGCCGACACCGGCGAACTCCTCGAAGCCCTCGGCGTCTTCGACATCCCCAAGCCCCTCACCGCCACCGAACTCGCCGTCGTCGAGCACTTCCTGGCCGCCATCGACGCCATGGGCGGCATCCGCGCCGGCCACCAGCACGGCCTCGCCCGCTGGTTCACCACCGGCAACCTCACCGCCGCCTACCTCTCCCTCACCGCCGCCCGCCCCCTGCCCAGCACCGGCGACCCCGCCCGCTACTGGACCACCCTCGTCACCGCCGGCGAACTCCTCACCGCCGAACCCGCTCCCGACCCCCGCATCAGAACCGCCCTCACCCACTGCCGCAGCCGTGCGGCCACCCACGCCGCCACCTCGTAAGCACCAGAAGTCGACCCCGCCGACTTCCTGTGCAGCACTCCCGGCTGGCGCCGCGCACCATGGATCGAGAGGACGAGATGACCACCACCCAGCACACCGCCGCACACGCCACCACTGGCCGGCTCCACGGCCGCCCGGCCGTCCGCAGTTTCCTGGAGGGCCCCGAGCTCACCGCGTCCGACCTGAGCATGGTCCTGCTTGTCCGGGAGGACGGCGAGGAGGCCGACCGGCCGATGCCGACCGTCACCGTCGCCGAGATCCCACAGGCCGTACGAGACCTGGCCGCCGTCGGCATCCGATCGGTGAAGGTGTTCGCCAACAGCCTGGAGCGGAACCCGCAGGCTTCCGGCGCCGTCGCGCTGGACTCCCTGATGGTGCGGGCCATCCGAGCCGTCAAGGACACCGAGCCCGGCATGGCCGTGATGACGGAGAACTGCCTGTGCGGGCACACCGACACCGGCGAATGCCACCTGACCGTGAACGGGCGGATCGACCTCGGCGCGACTGCGGTTCTGACCGCAGCCCAAGCTGTCATCCAGGCAGGGGCGGGCGCCGACATCGTCGGCCCGGCGGCCATGACCAGGGGCACGATCTGGACCGTGCGCCAGGCCCTGGACGAGGCCGGTCACCGCGACGTGGCGACCATGCCGCACCTGATCCTGGACTCTGCCCTCTACGAGGGCTACCGCACCACCATGCGGGCCACGCCGGCCTCCGGTGCCCGTCGCCCCTTCCAGATCAGCCCTCGCAGCCCAGCGAGCGCCGTCGACACCGGCCTCGCCTTCCTGGGCGAGGGGGCGGACATGCTGCTGCTGGAGCCCGGGATGCTGTCGGTGGACATCCTCACCAGGCTCAAGCGCCGCACCCAGGCGCCGCTGATGCCGTTCTCCGTCTCCGGCGAGTACACGCACCTCGCTCCGTTCGACCCGGCCACCGGACGCAGGGACTTCCGTCCGCTGCTGGAGGTGTTCACCATGCTCAAGCGGGCCGGGGCCGAGCGGATCATCACCTACGCGGTCCTCGACCTGGCCCGCCTGCGGGCCTAAGCGGCGGGTCGGGCCTCCGCGAGGATGGCCTCCGCGCCCTGGTCCAGCAGGAGGCCGGCCACCTGCATGCCCAGCTTCTCCGGCTCGCACAGCGGGCCGGAGAGCCGGGCCTCCACCTGCCGCCTGCCGTCCACGGAGGTGACCTGCCCGTGCAGGGTCAGCACGTCGCTGTCGGCCTTGCCGAACGCGCCGACCGGCACCGAGCAGCCGCCGTGGAGCTCGGCCAGCATCGCCCGCTCGGCCCGCACCTCGGCGTCGGTCACCGGGTCACCGGACCCGGCCAGGATCTGGCGGGCCAGCTCGTTGTCGTCCCTGATCTGGATGCCCAGGGCGCCCTGGCCGGGCGATGGTGGGAACTGCTCGATCGGCAGGATCTCGCTGATCTCCTCGCCGCGGCCGAGCCGCTTGATCCCGGCAGCTGCCAGCACCACGGCGTCCAGCTGCTGTGTCTTGAGCTTGCCAAGCCTGGTTGGCACGTTCCCCCGGATCTCCACCGGTACCAGGTCCGGGCGGACGCGCAACAGCTGGGCGATCCGGCGCGATGCCGACGTGCCGATCCTGCCGCCGGGCGGGAGATCGGCGAGGGTGCTGCCGCACAGGGCGTCGTGCACGTCGGCGCGGGTGGGTGGGGGCAGGAGGATCAGGCCGGGCGGGTTCGCGGTCGGCAGGTCCTTGAGCGAGTGCACGATCACGTCGACCTCGCCGGACAACAGTGCGTCCACCTGGTTCACGGAGAACGCCGAGCCGCCGCCGCGCTCCGACACCTCCCTGAGAGCGGACCTGCGGTCCTGGTCGCCGGCTTCCGTGATCACTCGCTGCCGGAAGGCCACGTCGGGGAAGCGCTCCCGCAGCGGTGCCAGGAACTCCCTGACCTGGGCCCGCGCCAGGTGACTGGCCCGCGACCCCACTACCAGTGTGCTCATGCGCCAACTCCCGGCATCTGGCGAGATGTTGGCCAGATGCTACCCGCCTCGAACGCGCCCGGTTTCCAACTGTATGTCGGAAACCCGGGAGGAGCCCTTCGTGCCGCATACCACCTGGACCATCCGCATCGGCGCCCGAACCCGGGCTCGTCAGGCAGTACCACCGGAATCCTGGCCCGTCACCCCGGGCGACTGAGAACCATCAAACGCCTGCGGGCCGGGTAGGGACAGGGCGATCCTGTAGGCAGACGCAAGGCAGCTCAATAGGCTGTCTGGCCCTCACCGACGGCACCGCAGAGACGGGCCTCAGATGACCAACGACGCTCTACGAAGGCTTCGCCTCGGGCGAGAGTGGACCAGGGCGAGGTCGCGAGCCGGGCGAACGCCCGGATCAAGGCCGCGACCGGACGTGAGTCGGCGATTGACGCGTGGTCCGCTCTGCACGACTGCACGCCGCACTGGCCGAGATGAGGAGAGCCCAAGCATGACCATCGAAGATGTGATCAAGGAAGCCGCAGCTCGAGGTATCGCGGGGCTCCCGGAACCTTCCCGACTCACCCACGTCCGGGTGTGGCCGGGCGCGTCGCAATGGGTTGGCGAGATCGGTGAGCCGCCCCACAACGAAACGGTGGGGGATGGCATGTTCGACACCAAGGGCGAGGCCCAGGAAGCCGCGTTGAAGGCCGTTGCTTCCGGTCGGGCCTTGCTGGTTGCCCTGCTTCCGGTGGATCTCGCAGCGACGGCCGCAGAGTGGCCGGAGCCGACCGTGGCCTCCTGGGACGTCTGACGGCTGTAGAGGGACCGGTCCGGGAAGCACTCAGGCCGGTCGCCCACGGTCAGCGCACAGGATCCCGCTTCTCCGCTCCGCCGGACACGCTCGGCGGAGCGGAGGATTGCAGTGGTTTCACTGTTCGGTCGGTGGCGTGCTGGTTGGCCGTTCCGCAGTGGGCCGGCCTTCGAGATCATCTGTCCGCCACCGTCGACCTGACCGCCTTCCGGATCGTCCAGGAGGCGCTGACCAACGTGATCCGGCAC
>NZ_JBEZXE010000068.1:0-39476 GCF_040637885.1 Kitasatospora sp. NPDC028055
GGGGGCCGGCCCCCCCCCCCCCCGTGGGCCCCCCGGCCCCCCCCCCCCCCCGGGGCCCCGCCGGGGGGGCGGGGGGGGGGCGCCGCCCCCGCCCCCGCCCCCCCCCCCCCCTCGGGGCGGTGCGGGTCAGCCCTCCGGAGTGGCCTCCGGGGCGGCCACGGCCTTGCGGACGCGGGTGCGCTTGCGCGGCGCGGGCGCCTCCTCGGCCGGGGCCTCCGGGGTGGTCTCGGCGACGGCCTTCGGCTTGCGGGCGCGGGCCGGCTTCTTCTCGGCCGGGGCCTCGGTGACGGCGGCGGCCTCGACGGCCTCCGCGACCTCGGCGACCTCGGCCTTGGGCTTGCGAGTCCGGGCGCGGGCCGGCTTCTTCTCGGCCGGTGCCTCGGCCGGGGCCTCGGTGACGGCGGCGGCCTCGACGGCCTCCGCGACCTCGGCCTTGGGCTTGCGGGTCCGGGCGCGGGCCGGCTTCTTCTCCGCCGGAGCCTCGGCCGGAGCCTCGGCCGGGGCCTCGGTGACGGCGGCGGCCTCGACGGCCTCCGCCACCTCGGCGACCTCGACGACCTCGGCCTTCGGCTTGCGGGTCCGGGTCCGGCGCGGCTTCTCCTCGGCCACCGGGGCCTCCGAAGCCACCGGCTCGGCCGCGACCACGGCGGCCTCGACCACCGCGGCCGCCTCGGCGACGACCTCGGCCGCGGCCACCGGGGTGACCTCGCCCGAGCCGGCGCCACCGCGCGAACGGCGGCGGCGACGGCGCGGCGCGGCCTCGCCCTCGGCACCCTCGACGGCCGGAGCCGCCTCGGTCACCGTCGCGGCGACCGCCGCCTCGCCCTCGCCGAGCTCCGTACCACGGCGGGTGCGGCGGCGCTCACGGGTGCGGCGCGGCTTCTCCTCCGCCGCCGGGGCCTCGACGGCCGGGCGGCCCGAGCCGGCCCGCCCGCCGCGGGCAGCGCCGGCGCCGCGACCGGTGCGGGCGCCCCGCCCGCCGGTCTCGCCGAGGTCCTCGATCTCCTCCGCGCCGAGCCCGGCCCGGGTGCGCTCCGAACGCGGCAGCACACCCTTGGTGCCCGGCGCGATCTTCAGCAGCTCGTACAGGTGCGGCGAGGTGGAGTAGGTCTCCTCCGGCTCGTTGAACGGCAGGTCCAGCGCCTTGTTGATCAGCTGCCAGCGCGGGATGTCGTCCCAGTCGACCAGGGTGACGGCCGTACCGGAGGCGCCGGCCCGGCCGGTGCGGCCGATCCGGTGCAGGTAGGTCTTCTCGTCCTCGGGGCACTGGTAGTTGACGACGTGGGTGACGCCCTCGACGTCGATGCCGCGGGCGGCCACGTCGGTGCAGACCAGCACGTCGACCTTGCCGTTGCGGAAGGCGCGCAGCGCCTGCTCGCGGGCGCCCTGGCCGAGGTCGCCGTGGACGGCGCCGGCCGCGAAGCCGCGCTGGGTCAGCTGGTCGGAGACGTCGGCGGCGGTGCGCTTGGTGCGGCAGAAGATCATCGCCAGCCCGCGGCCGTCGGCCTGGAGGATGCGCGAGACCATCTCGACCTTGTCGAGCGAGTGGGCACGGAAGATGTGCTGCTCGATGTTGGCGACGGTGGCGCCGGTGTCGTCCGGGGCGGCGGCCCGGATGTGGGTCGGCTGGCTCATGTACCGGCGGGCGAGGTTGATGACCTGGCCCGGCATGGTGGCCGAGAACAGCAGGGTCTGCCGCTTGGCCGGCAGCATGGTGATGATCTTCTCGACGTCGGGCAGGAAGCCCAGGTCGAGCATCTCGTCGGCCTCGTCCAGGACCAGCGCGCGGACCTTGGACAGGTTCAGCTTCTTCTGGCCGGCCAGGTCCAGCAGTCGGCCCGGGGTGCCGACCACGATGTCGACGCCCTTGTTGAGCGCCTCGACCTGCGGCTCGTACGCCCGGCCGCCGTAGACCGCGAGCACGCGGACGTTGCGGACCTTGCCGGCGGTCTGCAGGTCGTTGGTGACCTGGGTGCAGAGCTCGCGGGTCGGAACGACGATCAGCGCCTGCGGGAAGTCCGAGAGCTGGTCCTCGGTGGCCCGGCCGGCGTCCACGTCGGCGCGCACCACGGCGCGCTCGATCAGCGGCAGGCCGAAGCCGAGGGTCTTGCCCGTGCCGGTCTTGGCCTGGCCGATGACGTCGTGGCCGGTCAGCGCGACCGGGAGGGTCATCTCCTGGATGGGGAAGGGATGGACGATGCCGACGGACTCGAGGGCCTCGGCGGTCTCCGGGAGGATCCCCAGGTCCCGGAACGTCGTCTTGATGGGTTCAGCGGTGGTGGACAGGGTGCTGCCTCTTCCGTTTTCGGAGGGGCCGAGAGCGAGCGGCGGGCGGGCAGCCGCGCGGCTGTGTGTACGGGCCTGGTCGGCCCCGAGTACAGCTGAGCGGACGCACAACCGCGCCGGTCCCTGCGGCCGGCCGGTGCGCGCGGCCCGATGGCGGGGCGCGTCGCCGGCGGCGTCGGGGAGAGTTCCCGTGAGGGACCTGCGCGGGACCTCCGCCAGGTGGGCGTGGTCTCGGCGGCCCTCGCTCGGCCACTGATGCGGTGCCAAGGCTTGAAGTCCAAGCCATGGTCGGAGCCGATCGGCTCTCCGACCGGGCATCCGCGTACGTGAGTACCCGTGCCTCCGGTGCGGACACGTCCGGGGGACGCGCTGCCGCTACGGAGCGGGCTCGTGCGGGCCACCGAGACGGCGGTGGCACCGTGCGAGCACGACGGGGCTCCGTACCACCATACAGTCAGGCGACGACTCGAACACGTGACGCGTCTGACACCGCCCCCGCCGACGGGTGCGCGGGGAGCCGATCCGGCAGGTCACCGGGGTGCGTCCGGTGGTGGGGCGCGGGGCCGGGCGGGACTAAGGTGGCGGGTCATGGAGACCCATGGTGAGACGCAGGACGGCGCGCCCGGCTCGATCGGCGACTGGGCCACGTGCTCGGCCGAACCGGCCTACCGCGCGGCGGTGCTCGACCTGCTCGGCGCGCTCGCGTACGGCGAGCTGAGCGCCTTCGAGCGGCTCGCCGAGGACGCCAAGCTGGCGCCCGGCCTCGCCGACAAGGCGGCCCTGGCCCGGATGGCCTCCGCCGAGTTCCAGCACTACCAGCGGCTGCACGACCGGCTCGCCGAGATCGGCGCCGACCCCCAGGAGGCCATGCGCCCCTTTGTCGAGCCGCTGGAGCTGTTCCACCGGATGACGGCGCCCTCGGACTGGCTGGAGGGCCTGGTCAAGGCCTACGTCGGCGACGCCATCGCCACCGACTTCTACCGCGAGGTGGCCGTCCGGCTGGACGACGACACCCGCGACCTGGTCCTCAGCGTCATGTCCGACACCGGCCACGGACAGTTCGCGGTCGACAAGGTCCGCCAGGCCATCGAGGCCGACCCGCGGGCCGGCGGCCGGCTCGCCCTGTGGGGCCGGCGGCTGATGGGGGAGGCGCTCAGCCAGGCCCAGCGGGTCGTCGCCGAGCGGGACGCGCTCTCCAACCTGCTGGTCGGCGGCGTACAGGTGCAGGGCTTCGACCTGGTCGAGGTCGGCAAGATGTTCAACCGGATCACCGAGGCGCACACCCGGCGGATGGCCGCCCTCGGGCTGGCCTCCTGACGCGCCTCAGGCCGGCCGGTGCCGCCGCGGCGCGCGGTGGGCGCCGGCCCGGTGCGGGTGGTGCCGGTGCGCCGGGGCCCGCCCGGCGGCGAGGTCCGGCCGGGCCAGCAGCGAGGTGACCACCCCCGCGGCCAGCGCCGAGAACGCCACCGCGGCCACCGGCTGGCGACCGTCCAGGCAGAAGTGCGCGACCACCCCGCCGAGCAGCGCCGAGGCCAGGGCCGTCCCCACCACCAGCGGGCGGGAGGCCCGGTAGTACCCCGGCAGGCCCAGCAGCGCGGCCGTGGCCGCGGCCAGGCCGACCAGGACGAAGACGAGCGATTCGACCAGCACGGCGGCCTCCCCCGGGGGTACGGGCGTGCGGCACCGGTGCCGCACCTGTCGCCGTACCCAGGCCGACCTGCCCGTACACGCGACGGTGCCCCGCTCCCTGGTGGGAACGGGGCACCGGACGGACCTGCTCGCGGCGGCTCAGGCGGTGCCGAAGCCCACCTTGCGGGCGGCCGACTCGCCGATCTCCACGTACGCCAGGCGCTCGGCCGGGACGATGACGCGACGGCCGTGCTCGTCGGTGAGCGAGAAGAGCTTGGTGGAGCCCTCCAGCGCCTTCGCGACCGCGCTCTGGACCTCATCGGCAGTCTGCGAGCTCTCGATCACGATTTCGCGCGGCGCGTTCTGCACGCCGATCTTGACCTCCACGGCTTCCGTCCCTCCGGGTTGGCAGTCTCCACGCGCGGCGACGGACCGCCTGGGACAAGCGGTCACGGCGACCGCGCCGTACGGCTTCACCATAGAGCACCCGATCACCGCCCAGGCGAAGGTCAGCGGATCGTTCAGCGCTGGGCGGAACCCTCCGGCGGGAGGTCGCCCGGGTGCATCGGGAAGCCCTTGAGCCCCCGCCACGCCAGGCTGGCGACCAGCCGCACCGCCTCGTCGCGCGGGATCTCCAGCCCCTGCGACAGCCAGTACCGGGCGGTGATCTGGGCCAGGCCGCAGACCCCGGCCGCCAGCAGCTTGGACTCCGCCTCCGGCAGGTCGGTGTCCTCCTGGATCACCTGGCTGACCAGCGTCGCGCTCGCCTCGGAGGCCCGCTCCACCCGCTCGCGCACGGCCGGCTCGTTGGTCAGGTCCGACTCGAAGACCAGCCGGAACGCGCCCGACTCGCTGGAGACGTAGTTGAAGTACGCCTCCATCGTCGCGGCCACCCGCAGCTTGTTGTCGGTGGTGGTGCCCAGCGCCTCGCGGGTCGACTCGACCAGGGCGTCGCAGTGCTTGTCGAGCAGCGCCAGGTAGAGCTCCAGCTTCCCGGGGAAGTGCTGGTAGAGCACCGGCTTGCTCACCCCGGCGCGGTCGGCGATGTCGTCCATGGCGGCCGCGTGGTAACCCTGCGCGACGAACACCTCCTGGGCGGCACCGAGCAGTTGTTCACGGCGGGCGCTTCGCGGCAGGCGGGCACCGCGCGGGCGCTCCTGCGCCTCCTGGATGGCCGTCACGGCGCTCCTCACTTCGGGGTTCTTCGGGGCTGGCAAGAGGGCCGATTCTACTTTTCGGTAACCGCGCCCGCCCCTGGCGAAGGCGAGAAAAGCAGTCCGGCCGCTTGTCAGGAGCCCACAATACGGCGCTGACCTCGGCGTCGGCAGTGGTGCGACGAGGGAGGAGGGGAGGGAGGGGACGGGCGGACGGGACGGGGGCCGGGAAGGCCGGACCGCCCCCGCCGCCCCCGACCGGGCCTCACTACCATCGTCCACCATGAGCAGCGCTGAGCAGCAGGTACGTACGGTCGAGGTCCCCGGCGCGGTGCTCGCGGTGCACCGGCCCGCCGAGGCGGGCGGCGCCGACGGGCGCGAGCCCGGACTCTTCGTGCACGGCCTGGGCGGCTCGGCCGGGAACTGGACCGCGCTGATGGACCGGCTCTCCGGCCTCGTCGACGGCGAGGCCGTCGACCTTCCCGGCTTCGGCCGCTCCAGCCCGCCCGCCGACGGCAACCTCAGCCTCTCCGGTCACGTCCGCGCCGTCATCGGCTACCTGGAGGCCGCCGGCCGCGGCCCCGTCCACCTCTTCGGCAACTCGCTCGGCGGGGCCGTCTCGGTCCGGCTCGCGGCGCTGCGCCCCGACCTGGTCCGCAGCCTCACCCTGGTCTCGCCCGCGCTGCCCGAACTGCCCCCGCAGCGCTCCGCCTGGTCCACCGGCCTGCTCGCCCTGCCCGGACTGCCCGCCCTGCTGCGCCGGCTGCCGGCCGGGCGGCGCGACGCCGAGGCGGCCACCGAGGACCTGCTGCGCCTGGTCTACGGCGACCCGGCGGCCCTGAGCCCGACCGCCCGCGCCGAGGCGGTGGCCGAGTACCGGCACCGGATGGCGCAGCCGCACGCGATGCCGGCCCTGGTCGGCTCGGCCCGCGGCATCGTCTCCGCCTACACCGAGCGCGGCGACCAGGCGCTGTGGCGGCAGGCCGAGCAGGTCGCGGCGCCGGTGCTGCTGGTGTACGGGCTGCGCGACAAGCTGGTCGCCTACCGCTCCGCCCGGCGGGCCTGCGCGGCCTTCGCCGACGCCCGGCTGCTGGTGCTGCCCGACTCCGGGCACGTGGCGATGATGGAGCACCCCGACGCGGTCGCCCGGGCCGTGCGCGAGCTGATCGCGGACACCGCCCGCTGAGGCGGCGGGCGGCACCGGAGCGGTACTGGGGCGGTGCCGGGCGGTACCGGAGCGCCGTATAGCGCCCGCTAACGGCCCGGTCAGGTGCGAGGTCACGGCGGTTCACTCGTTCAGGTGGCTGCCAGGCATGTGACCGATGGATCGCCCCGGGCCGGTCCTACCTTTCTGCTGCCGGACCGAACAGGTGTGGGGGAGGACCGCTGACGCCGGAGCACCCGGCGCACGGCCCGAGCAAGCGTCCCGGCGTACGGCCCCGCGGCTCCCGTGGCCCCCGCCCAGGGGGCGTCCCAGCGGTGCGGGGGGCGGTCGGCGCTGACTGAGGCTGCCGTCACCGCCCCCGCTCCGAGGCAGAAGGAGGACTCCCGTGCGCGTCGCGCTGCTCACCGAGGGTGCCCGTCCGCATCCCGACCGTGGTGCCGGGGCCTGGTGCGAGCGGCTGGCCGAGGGCCTGCCGGAGCACGAGTTCGAGCTGTACCTGCTCACCGGCCCGGACGGCCCCGGCCCCGGCGCCCGGCCCTCGCCCGCCTGGCACGGCGCCCACCACCTCGCGCTGTGGGGCCGCCGGCCGCGCGGCCGGGCCCCCGGGGCGCTGCGCAGACGCCAGTACGCCCGGGCGTACGAGGAGCTGGTGCGGGCGCTGGTGCTGCCGGGGGCGCGGGCCGGCTTCGGGGCCGGGCTGTACCGGCTGGCGGCGCTGGCCCGGGAGGACGGCGGCACCCTCCCCGCCTTCCTCGCCTCCGCCCACGCCCGCCGGGTGCTGGAGCGCACCTGGCGGCTGCCCGGCGCGAACACCTCGGCCGGACAGCCGCTGGTCCGCGACGTGCTGGTCGCCGCCGACCTGCTGGAGCAGTGCCTGCGCCCGCTCTCCGCGCCCTGGTACGGCACCGGCCCCGGCGGCCTCGGCACCGCCGACCTGTGCCACGTGGTCGGCGGCGGCCCGGCCGCGCTCCCCGCCCTGGTCGCCCGGCAGCTGCACGGGGTGCCCTTCGTGGTCACCGAGCACGGCCTGCACCTGCGCGAGCAGTACCTCGGCTACCGCGAGGCGCCGTACCGGTGGCCGGTCCGGGCGCTGCTGCTGTCCTTCTTCCGGGCGCTCACCGAGGAGACCTACCGGCAGGCCGCGATACTCACCCCGGGCAGCGCCCACGACCAGCAGTGGCAGCGCCGCTGCGGGGCCGATCCGGCGCGCACCCGGGTCGTCTACGAGGGCACCCCGGCGGTGGACCGCCCGGCGGCCGGGCCGGAGCCGGAGCGGCCCACCCTGGTCTGGGCGGGCCCGCTGGAGCCGGGGCGGGACGCCGAACTGGCGCTGCATGCCTTCGCCCGGGTCCGCGCCGAACTGCCCGCGGCCCGGCTGGTGCTGTACGGCGAGGAGGCGGCCCCCGGCTACCGGGCGCACTGCGCGGCCGTCGCCGAACGGCTCGGGGTGAGCGCGGCGGTGCACTTCGCCGGCCGGCCCGGCTCGCTCGCCGAGGCCTGGCAGGGCGGCACGGTGGCGGTCTTCTCCGCGCTCTCCCAGCGCAGCCCCCGGCTGCTCGCCGACGCCATGCTCAGCGGCCGAGCGGTGGTCTCCACCGACGTCGGGGTGGCCCGCGAGGTGGTCGGCCCGACCGGGCTGCTGGTGCCCGCCCGCGACCCGCGCGCCCTGGCCGGGGCCTGCCTGGCGCTGCTGCGCGACGAGGAGCGGCGCTCCCGGCTCGGCCTGGCGGGGCGGCTGCGGGCGCAGGAACGCTTCGCCGTCGAACCGGTGACCGGCGCCTTCCGGGAGATCTACCTGGAGCTGGTCTCGCAGTACCCCGCCTTCCCCGAGGGCGGTGGCGCGGGCCACGGCGGCCGGGCGCCGCGCCCGTTCGCGCGCCCCGCCGAGTACTGGCTCAGCGACGGCCCGGCCGGCGGCCCCGTTGGCGGCCGGGCCGAGCACGGGGACGAGCACCGGGACGGGCCCGGGGACGAGCACGGGGACGAGGACCGGGACGAGCAGCGGGAGGACGGCCGGGAGGACGGCGCCGCCGCCCCCGGGCCGTACGCCGAGCACGCGGACGGGGCGCCCGCGCCGGGACCGCGCCGCCGAGCCGGGCAGCTCGCCGCCCTGACGGTCCTCGCCGAACCGCCGGCCCGCCCCGACCAGGCCCGCTCCGACCCGGCGCGAATCGACCAGGCCCGCCCCGACCCGGCGCGCCCCGTCGGCCCCGCCCTCGCGGAGGCCGTCTGATGTCCGGCCCCGCGGTCAGCGCCGACCCGGTGCGCGAGCTGATGGCCGAGCACCGGGACCTGTGCGAGCGCGCCGTCGACCCGCTGGAGATCGCCGCCGGGCTGGAGGAGGCCGGGCTCGGCCCGGACGCCGCGGCGCGCTGCCGGCACGCCGACCTGTTCTCGCTGGCCGAGGAGCTGTACGCCCGGGTGCCCCGGCGGCCGCCGCCGCCCGAGCCGCCCGAACCGCGGCGCTGCGCGGCCGCCACCCGGGCGGCGCTGACCGCCGCCGCGTTGGCCGCGTTGCCCTGCGCCGCGGTGGCCGGGTTCGGCGCCCGCTGGCCGGTGCTGCTGCCCGCCGCCGTCCCGCTGGTGCTGCTGCCCGTGCTGACCGGAACCGCCCCGGCCGAGCCCGCCCCGCCGCCGTGCGGCCCGCCCTGCCCGGCGGAGCTCGGCCCGGTCCGCACCCCGCCCCCGCCCGCCGGCTCCCGGCCGCGCCCCGCCGCGCTCGGCCACGGGCTGGGCCTGGCCGCGCTGCTGCTGCTCCCGCTGGCGGCGCCGGGCCCGGACCGGCCGCTGGCCGCCGCCCTGGTGCTGGCCGCCGCGGTGTCGGCGGGCTCGGCGGAGCGGGCGGCCCGCTGGTACCGGCAGGTCGGCCGGGGGCACCTGGGGGCCGCCCGCACCCTGGCCGAGTTCCGGGCCCGGATGCGCCCGGTGCTGCCGGTCGCGGTCGCGCTGCACCTGGCCGTGCTCGCGGTGCTCAGCTACGCCGCGCTGGCCGTCCTCGCGGTGGTCGCGCCGCGCCCCGGGCCCGGCCACGGCGGCGGCCTGCTGCACCTGGCCGCCGAGCGGGCCGGCCCCGCGGCCTGGGCGGCGCAGGGCGTGCTGGGCCTGCTGCTGGTGCTGCCCGCGCTGCTGGCGCGCTGCGGCCGGACCACGGCCGCCGCGCTGGGCGCCCTGGCCGGACCCGTCGCGACGGCGGTGCCGCTCGCGCTGGGCCGCTCCTGGCCGTCGGCCGTCCTGCTGGGCGGCGGCGCGGTCGCGGTGGTGCTGCTGGCCCACGGCTGGGCGCTGCTCGGTCGGGCCGGCGCGCACCGCTGAGCCCTCCCGTCCGACCCCGTCCGACTCCGTCCGACTCGTAGGACCCCGTCCGACCCGTAAGACCGTCAGACCCGTCAGATCTCGTTCGCTGTTTTTCAGTCCGCCAGGTCGTCCCCGACCTCGCTTCGTGGAAGGACGCCCCCGATGAGGGTGCTGCTGCTGGGCGCCGACGGCTTCATCGGCCGCCGGGTGACCGATCGTCTGCTGATGGACCAGGAGTTGCAGGTGACGGTGCTCGGCCGGCGCGACTCGGCCGACATCCGCTTCGACCTGACCACCGGGAGCCCGGGCGCGCTGGCCCGCTTCCTGGACGCGGTCGCGCCGCAGGTGGTGATCAACTGCGCGGGTGCCACCTACGGCAGCTCGCGGACCCTGATCCGGTCGAACACGCTGGCCGTCGCGACCGTCTGCGAGGCGATCCGGCGCAGCCGGGAGCCGGCCCGGCTGGTGCACGTCGGCTCGGCCGCCGAGTACGGGCCGGTGCCCGGCGGGGTGCCGGTGTCCGAGCAGGCCGAGCCGCGGCCGGTCGGCCCGTACGGGGTCTCCAAGCTGGCCGGGACGGAGCTGGTGCTGGCCTCGGGGCTGGACGCGGCGGTGCTGCGGGTGTTCGACGTGGTGGGCCCGGGGGCGCCGACCGCCTCGCTGTTCGGGCGGCTCGCCGAGGGGCTGCGGCGGGCGCTGGAGCGGGACGAGAACCAGGTGCGGATGCCGGACCTGTCCGGATACCGGGATTTCGTGGACGTACGGGACGTCGCCCGGGCGATCCAGGCGGCGGCGGTCTCGGCCGCCACCGGGGTGATCAACGTGGGCAGCGGGCACGCCGTGCGGGCCCGGGACGCGGCCCAGCTGCTGGTCCGGGCGTCGGGCTTCGAGGGGTCGATCGTGGAGGAGAACCGGCAGGTCCTGCTGCCCGCGCAGGCCGCCGGGCCGGTCGGCGACCACCTGCCGGGCCACGGCCACCACTCGCCCGGGCCGTACCTGCCGGGCCACCGGGCGGAGGGGCAGCGGCCGGAGGGCCGGCCCGCTCCGGGGGAGCCGGTGCCGTGGCGGCAGGCGGACGTGCGGACCGCCCGGGACCGTCTCGGCTGGCGGACACAGGTGCCGCTGGAGGAGTCGCTGGGGGACGTCTGGCTGGAGACGGCCTGTCGGGTGTGAGCGCGGCGCGGGGGCGCCCCGGGCCCGCAACCACGGGCCCGGGGCGCTCCGGGGCGTCCGGCGGGCGGTTCCACGATCCGGCGCGGCCCGTCTCGCCCATCGGACGGGCTGTCTCGGAATACCGGTGGGGCATGACACTGTTGGCCTAGAGAGCCACCTGAGTGGCGGTGCAACAACCCCGTCCGAGGCTGGCCCCGGCCGCCTGAACAAGAGACCCATCGGAGTCCCCGTGTCGTTGCCACCCCTGGTCGAGCCGGCCGACGAGCTCACCGTCGACGAGGTCCGCAGGTACTCCCGCCACCTGATCATCCCGGACGTCGGGATGGCCGGGCAGAAGCGGTTGAAGAACGCCAAGGTGCTCTGCGTCGGCGCCGGCGGCCTCGGTTCGCCCGCCCTGATGTACCTGGCCGCCGCCGGTGTCGGCACGCTGGGCATCGTCGAGTTCGACGTGGTCGACGAGTCGAACCTGCAGCGCCAGATCATCCACGGCCAGGCCGACATCGGCCGCTCCAAGGCGGAGTCCGCGCGCGACTCGGTGCGGCAGATCAACCCGTACGTCGAGGTGGTCCTGCACGAGGAGCGTCTCGACAACTCCAACGTGATGGAGATCTTCGCCGGCTACGACCTGATCGTGGACGGCACCGACAACTTCGCCACCCGCTACCTGGTGAACGACGCCGCGGTGCTGCTCGGCAAGCCGTACGTGTGGGGCTCGATCTACCGCTTCGACGGCCAGGCCAGCGTGTTCTGGGCCGAGCACGGCCCCTGCTACCGCTGCCTCTACCCGGAGGCCCCGCCGCCGGGCATGGTCCCGTCCTGCGCCGAGGGCGGCGTGCTGGGCGTGCTCTGCGCGTCCATCGGCTCGATCCAGGTGAACGAGGCGATCAAGCTGCTGGCCGGGATCGGCGACCCGCTGGTCGGCCGGCTGATGATCTACGACGCCCTGGAGATGAACTACCGCCAGGTGAAGGTCCGCAAGGACCCGAACTGCGCGGTCTGCGGCGAGAACCCGACGGTCACCGAGCTGATCGACTACGAGGCCTTCTGCGGCGTCGTGTCGGAGGAGGCGCAGGCCGCCGCCGCCGGTTCGACCGTCACCTCGAAGCAGCTCAAGCAGTGGCAGGACGACAAGGAGGACATCTACCTCATCGACGTCCGCGAGCCCGGTGAGTACGAGATCGTCAACATCCCCGGCGCGGTGCTGATCCCGAAGAACGAGTTCCTCATGGGCGACGCCCTGGAGAAGCTGCCGCAGGACCGCAAGATCGTGCTGCACTGCAAGTCGGGTGTGCGCTCGGCCGAGGTGCTGGCCGTGGTCAAGGCCGCGGGCTTCGCCAACGCCGTCCACCTGGGCGGCGGCGTGCTCGGCTGGGTGAACCAGATCGAGCCGCACAAGCCGGTCTACTAGGCCGACGTACGGCCGTACATCCGGCTGTACGGCCGGGCGTACGACTCAGGGCCCCACCGCTCGGCGGTGGGGCCCTTCGTCGGCTCCGCGCGCCGCGCTCAGAGCGCGTGCTTGCGCTGCAGCACGTTGTAGGCGATCCAGCCCGGCAGCACCGGCAGCCAGAAGGTGAGCGCCCGGTAGAGGAACACCGCCGGGGTGGCGACCGCGGGGGAGACGTCCGCGACGGTCAGGGCGCCGATCAGGGCCACCTCGACCGGGCCGATGCCGCCCGGGGTGGGGATCGCCGAGCCGGCCGCGTTGGCGGTGAGGAAGACCACCGCGACGGCCGAGAAGCTGATGTCGCCGCCGAAGGCCTGCACCGAGAAGTCCAGGCAGGCGGTGAAGGACAGGGTCAGCAGCAGGATGCCGCCGAAGCCGGTGATCAGCTTGCTGGGCGTCTGCATCAGGTCGAGCATGCGCGGCACCACGCCGAAGAACAGCGAGCGCAGCCGGCCCAGCACGAAGCGGCGCAGCGGCGCGACCGCGGCCACCACCAGGGCGAGCACGGCGGCGGTCAGCACCCCGATGATCACCGCCCGGGAGGCGGAGAGGTCGCCGTTGGTCTGGCTGCCGGTGATCAGGCCGAAGCTGAACAGCAGCAGCAGGTGCCCGGCCAGGCCCGCCAGCTGGGAGGCGCCGACCGAGGCGACCGCCTGGCCCGGGCGGATCCCGGCCTTCTGCAGGTAGCGGGTGTTGAGCGCGATGCCGCCGATCGCCGCCGGGGCGACCAGCTTCACGAAGGAGCCGGCCAGCTGGGCCGCGACGGTGCGCCGGAACGGCAGCCGCTCGGGCACGAAGCCGGTCAGGCTCATCGCGGCGGCGACGTAGCTGAACGCGGCCGCCAGCAGGGCCGCCGCCGCCCACGCCCAGTTCATCTGGGAGAGCTTGAGCTGGGCCGGCTTGATGGTGGTCAGCGCCAGGTAGGCGGCGAAGGTGAGCGCGATCACCATGATCAGGCTCTTCGGCTTGAGCCGCTCCAGCTTGGCCGGCTCCATCGGCGCCTCGGGGGCGATCTGCAGGATCTGGCCGCGGATGCGGCTGAGCAGGTCCTCGCCGGCCGCCGCGATGTCCTCCTCGGCCTGCTGCTGGGTGCGCTCGCCGGCCGCGACCTGCTCCAGGGCCCTGGCCCGGGCGGCGGCCTTGCGCTCCTTGGTGAGCCTGGCGAGGTCGATCCGGGTGGAGCGGCTCATCCCGACCGGCTGGAGCAGCGGCAGCGCCTGGGCGACCCGGTCCGCGCCGAGCACCGCGTTGGCGGTGGCGACGGCCCGCTCGGGGCCGATCCGCAGCGCGAAGGTGGTGAGCAGCTGGGCGACGTCGATGCGCAGGGTCAGGTCGGTGGCGGCGATGTCGCCGCCGGAGAGGTTGACCAGGCAGGCCGTCTTGTCGTCCACCACGAGCAGCGACTCGCCGGTCAGCCGGCGGTGGGCGATCCGGCGCTCGTGCAGGGCCGCCACCGACTGCCACAGCGAGGCCATCACCAGGTCGGTGACCTCCTCGTCGGCGAGCTCGTCCAGGGTGCGGCCCTCGACGTTCTCGTACACCAGGATCGCGGCGTCCGGGCCCAGCTCGGAGGTGGCCACCAGCTGCGGCGCGCGGGCGCCCGAGGCGGCCGCCGCGTACGCGATCAGGGCCTCCTGCTCCAGCGCCTGGCGCAGCGACTGGGGGCTGCGGCGCACCGCCACCGAGCGCAGCCGCAGCCGGCGCCAGGCCCGGTAGAAGAAGCCGGAGGCCTGCTGCTCGCGGTCGATGATGTGGACGTCCAGCGGCGGGCCGTCCTGCTGGGTGACGTAGTAGCGGCGGGTGCCGCCGGGGGCGTCCGGGGCGCGGTGGGCGCCGTCCGGGGTGAAGCCGACCTTGCGCAGGCCGATCATCAGGTGCTGGCCGGTGGGCCGGATGTTGGGGGAGCCGATCGCGTACAGGGTGCCGTAGGCGACGGACCAGCCGATCAGCACGGTGAGCATCAGCGACAGCGGGGTGGTGTAGTCGCCGAGCAGCTCGGTGACCCCGCTGAAGATCACCACCACCCACAGGGCCACCCGCCAGCGCGGTCTGCTCGTCATGCCGACGGCGGTCATGTAGGCGATCACCGGGGCGAGGTAGCCGTGCACCGGGTCGGTGAGGGTGTTGTGGCTGTCCATCGGCAGCCGGGTCAGCGCGGTGCGGATGTGCTCGGAGGCGCCCTCGGCCACCCACCAGTCGATGCCCAGCGAGACGCCGTACGCGAGCACCGAGGCGAGCACGCCGTCGGCGACCCGCAGGCCGTCGCGTTTGATCAGCCGCTCGACCGCGAAGGCCAGCGGCACGGCGAGCACCGCGACGCTGGAGACCAGGCCGGTGATGGTGGACAGCACCGCGGAGAAGTGCGGCGCGTTGGTGGCGATGTCCTGCTCGATGCCGGTGGTCGTCGAGGTGGCGATGCCGGCCAGGACGAAGACGGCGACTATCCCGAAGACCCCGGCCAGGAAGCGGATCAGGTCGGACGGGCGGTGCGCGCGGGCGGCGAGCAGCGGCTCGTCGACGTCCAGGTGCGGGGCGTCGTCCAGTGGGTCGTGGTGCTCGGTCCGCGGGGCCGGCGGGGCCGGGGCGGGGACGGGCGGGGCCGGGGCGGGCGGCTCCGCCGGAGCCTCGGGGGCCTTCTCGGGCGTGGGGGTCTTGATCGTCAGGTCCTTGATCAGGGAGACTTCCGGGGTCGGCCCGGGAACGGGCCGCCCATCGGACTCGTCACCGGGCGCCGGGGGCACGACGGAGCCGGACTCGTCGGAGTCCTTGTCCACGCCCACGTCAGCCGTCCCGGTCATCTGGTCTTGTCCTCGTATCACCACTCACCGCCCCGAAGATGGTGGCATGCCCCGACCTCCCGTGCTGGACAGGGGCCGGATCGGGCGCGGCGGGTCGTTCGTACGGGGCCGCGCGCGCGTCCCTGTAAGGAAGAATGCCGCAGGTGACGGACGTAACAGACGACGGCGTCCCGGACGCCCTACCACCGTTCGCCGAACTGGTGCTCGACCTGACCGAGCGGATTCCACCCGGCCGGGTGATGACCTACGGCGACGTCGCCGAGTACCTCGGCCAGGGCGGCCCCCGGCAGGTCGGCCGGGTGATGGCCCTGTACGGCGGCTCGGTGCCCTGGTGGCGGGTGATCCGCGCCGACGGCCGACTGCTGCCCGGCCACGAGCACCGCGCCCTCGCCCACTACGGAGAGGAGGGCACCCCGCTGCGCGAACTCGCCGACCCGCCCCGGGTCGACCTCCGGCGGGCCCGCTGGGACGGCGGGGAGAATTCACCGGATCCCGCGCGCGGCCGGGATTGACGGGGCAGGATCGTAGGCTCGATGCGGGCGGGCCCTCCGCGATCCCTCGGCGGGCCCGCCCCGGCCACGCCCTTCCGTACAACCCCAGGACCCGTTCGTGAGTTCGCCCTACCGGCTCGTGCGCAACCCGCTCGTCCAGCCCGACCCGCCCGTGCTGGACGCCTACCAGCGCGCCGTGGTCGAGCACGCCGGCGGCCCGCTGCTCGTCCTCGCCGGACCGGGCACCGGCAAGACCACCACCCTGGTCGAGGCGGTCGCCCGGCGGATCCAGGACGGCACCGACCCCGAGAAGATCCTCGTCCTCACCTTCAGCCGCAAGGCCGCCGTCGAACTGCGCGACCGGATGTCCGGCCGGCTCGGCTCCACCGCCGCCGCCCCGCAGGCCACCACCTTCCACTCCTTCTGCTACGCCCTGCTGCGCGCCCACCAGGACCCGGAGGAGTACGCCGAACCACTGCGGCTGCTGTCCGGCCCCGAACAGGACGTCATGGTCCGCGAACTGCTGGCCGGCGGCGCCGAGGACGCCCGCGACGGCCGCAGCCGGATCGCCTGGCCGCTCGACCTGCGCGCCTGCCTGACCACCCGCGGCTTCGCCGACGAAGTCCGCGCCGTGCTCGCCCGCAGCCGCGAACTCGGCCTCGGCGAGGCCGAACTCGAACGCTTCGCCCAGGGCGTCCAGCGCCCCGACTGGGCCGCCGCCGCACACTTCCTCGCCGACTACCTCGACGTGCTCGACCTGCGCGGCGTCCTCGACTACGCCGAACTCGTCCACCGCGCCGTGCTGCTCGCCGAACGCCCCGAGATCGGCGAGGACCTGCGCCGCCGCTACGAGGTCGTCTACGTCGACGAGTACCAGGACACCGACCCCTCCCAGGTCCGGCTGCTGCGCCAGCTCGCCGGCGGCGGCCGCGACCTGGTCGCCGTCGGCGACCCCGACCAGTCGATCTACGCCTTCCGCGGCGCCGACATCAACGGCATCCTCGACTTCCCGCAGGCCTTCCGCCGCGCCGACGGCACCCCCGCCGAGGTCAAGGTGCTGCGGGTCTCCCGCCGCTCCGGCGCCGTCCTGCTCGCCGCCTCCCGCGAACTCGCCCGCCGGATGCCGATGGGCCGGCTGCCCGCCGACAAACTCGCCCAGCACCGCGCCCTGCTGCCCTCCCGCGAGGGCGGCCGGGTCGAGGTGTACACCTACCCCACCCCCGGCGCCGAGCTCGACTCGATCGCCGACCTGCTGCGCCGCGCCCACCTGGAGGACGGCGTGCCCTGGGGCGAGATGGCCGTGCTGGTCCGGGCCGGCGCGCGCTCCATCCCCGGGGTGCGGCGGGCCCTCGGCGCGGCCGGCGTCCCGCTGGAGATCGACGGCGACGACCTGCCGCTGCGCGAGGAACCCGCCGTCGCCCAGCTGCTGCTCGCCCTGCGGGTCTGCGCCGAGCAGGCCGCCCGCGACAAGCAGGCCCTCCTCGACACCCCCGGCCCGCACGCCCCCGGCCCGCACGCCGCCGGCCCGCACGCCGCCGACCCGCTCACCGAGGAGCTGGCCCACGCCCTGCTCACCGGCCCGCTCGGCGGCCTCGACGGCTCCGACCTGCGCCGCCTCGGCCGCGCCCTGCGCGAGGAGGAGCGCGCCGCCCTGCGCGCCGACGGCCTCCCCCACGTCGCCCCGCGCCCGGCCGGCGTACTGATCCGGGAGGCCCTCGCCGAACCCGAGCGGCTGGTCGCCCTCGACCCGGCCACCGCCCGCCGCGCCCGCGACCTCGGCACCCTGCTGCGCAAGGTCCGCGAACTGCTGGCCGGCGGCTGCACCGCCGAGGAGGCCCTGTGGGAGCTGTGGGACGGCAGCCGCCGCTGGCGCGAACGCCTGGAGCGCGCCGCCCTGCGCGGCGGCGCCGCCGGCCGCAACGCCGACCGCGACCTGGACGCGCTGTGCGCCCTGTTCGAGACCGCCGCCCGCGCCGAGGAGCAGGTCACCGGCCACCGCAGCGCCCTCGACCTGCTCGCCGAACTCGAAGC
The DNA here is from genome assembly GCF_040637885.1 of Kitasatospora sp. NPDC028055. Taxonomy (NCBI): domain Bacteria; kingdom Bacillati; phylum Actinomycetota; class Actinomycetes; order Kitasatosporales; family Streptomycetaceae; genus Kitasatospora; species Kitasatospora sp. NPDC028055. Next base: position 17,469 of record NZ_JBEZXE010000068.1, read on the forward strand.
CCAGGACATCGCCGCCGACACCCTCACCGTCCGCACCGTCCGCCCCGAGGCGGTGCGGCTGATGACCGCCCACCGCTCCAAGGGCCTGGAGTGGCGCCTGGTCGTCGTCGCCGGCGTCCAGGACGGCCTCTGGCCCGACCTGCGCCGCCGCGGCTCCCTCCTGGAGGCCGACCGGATCGGCCGCGACGGCCTCGCCGAACCGCTCTCCCCGGCCGCCCTGCTCGGCGAGGAACGCCGGCTCTTCTACGTCGCCGCCACCCGCGCCAAGGAACGGCTGATCGTCACCGCCGTCAAGGCGCCCGCCGACGACGGCGACGAACCCTCCCGCTTCCTGCGCGAGCTCTACCGCGAGGACGTCGACCCGCGCACCGGCAAGGTGGTGCGCCGCACCCCGCCGGTCACCGTCGAGGACGTCACCCACCGCCCGCGCCGCCCGCTCTCGGTGGCCGCCCTGGTCGCCGAACTGCGCGCCGTCACCGTCGACCCCACCCGCTCGCCGGAACTGCGCCGCGCCGCCGCCGAACGCCTCGCCACCCTGGCCGCCGCCACCGACGAGGACGGGCTGCCGCTGGTGCCCGCCGCCCACCCCGACCGCTGGTGGGGCCTGGACGACGCCACCACCGCCCCCGAGCCGCTGCGCAGCGCCGACGCGCCCGTCCGGCTGTCCGGCAGCGGCCTGGAGCAGCTGGAGAACTGCTCGCTGCAGTGGTTCCTCGACAAGGAGGTCAAGGCCCGCGCCCCCGGCACCGCAGCCCAGGGCTTCGGCAACGTGGTGCACGCCCTCGCCGACGAGGTCGGCTCCGGCCGCACCCCCGCCGACCTCGCCGTCCTGATGGCCCGCCTGGACACCGTCTGGGACGCCCTCGCCTTCGACGCCCCCTGGAAGTCCCAGCAGGAGAAGGGCGAGGCCCGCACCGCCCTGGAGCGCTTCCTCAACTGGCACGTCCTGGAGCGCGGCCGCGACCTGGTCGCCACCGAGCACGGCTTCGACGTCACCCTCGACGTCGGCGGCGTCTCGGTGCGCATCCGCGGCTCGATGGACCGGGTCGAGAAGGACCACGCCGGACGCGCCTACGTGGTCGACTTCAAGACCGGCAAGCAGATCCCCACCGACAAGTCGCTGCCCGAGCACAAGCAGCTCGCCGTCTACCAGCTGGCCGTCCGGGCCGGCGCCCTCAACGAGTTGCCCGGCTTCACCGAGCACCCCCCGGCCACCGGCGGCGCCGAGCTCGTCCACCTGCGCGAGGCCGCCGCCAAGGCGGACCCGGACGCCCCCAAGGTGCAGCGGCAGGAGCCGCCCGAGGGCGAGCCGTGGATCGAGAACCTGCTCGCCGAGGCCGCCGGCAAGGTCCTCGCCGAACGCTTCGTCCCGCAGACCGGCGGCGGCTGCGACCGCTGCTCCTTCCGCCGCAGCTGCTCCGCCCAGCGGGACGGGGCGCAGCTCGTCGAGTAGCGGCTCTGCGCGCGGCTCGGTGAGGGGGGCTCGGCGCAGGTGGGGCGGGCGGGGAACGGGCGGGCGACGCCCGGACCGGGAATGTCCGCCGTTCCGGTTACGGTTGCGGGGTGACCGCCGTGCTCAGCCATCCCGACCAGCTCAAGGAGCTGCTGGGCATCCCGTTCAACCGGGAACAGATGGCGGCCATCGGCGCCCCGCTCGCCCCCGCCGTGATCGTGGCCGGGGCCGGCTCCGGCAAGACCACCGTGATGGCCGCCCGGGTCGTCTGGCTGGTCGGCTCCGGCGCCGTCCGGCCCGAGGAGGTGCTCGGCCTCACCTTCACCAACAAGGCCGCCGGCGAACTCGCCGAACGCGTCCGCACCGCCCTGCTCCGGGCCGGCGTCGCCGACCGGGACGAGGGCGAGCCGCTCGGCGAACCCGAGATCTCCACCTACCACGCCTTCGCCGGCCGCCTGCTCAAGGAGCACGGCCTGCGGATCGGCATCGAGCCGGACGTGCGGCTGCTCGCCGACGCCACCCGCTTCCAGCTCGCCGCCAAGGTGCTGCGCACCGCCCGCGGCCCCTTCCCCGCCCTCACCGGCACCTTCGCCAACCTGGTCGCCGACCTCACCGCCCTGGACGGCGAACTCGCCGAACACCTGGTCGAGCCCGCCGCCCTGCGCGCCCACGACGAGCAGCTGCTCGACACCCTCGCCACCGTCAAGCTCGGCAACGACGACCTGCGGGCCGTCCCCGCCACCGCCCGCGCCCGGCTGGAACTGCTGCGCCTGGTCGAGGAGTACCGCCGCCGCAAGCAGAGCGCCGGGCTGATGGACTTCGGCGACCAGATAGCCGCCGCCGCCCGCCTCGCCCAGCAGCGCCCCGAGGTCGGCGAACTGCTCCGCGGCCAGTACCGGGTCGTCCTGCTGGACGAGTACCAGGACACCTCCGTCGCCCAGCGCCTGATGCTCGCCGGCCTGTTCGGCGCGGGCCCCGAGGACGCGGGCCGCGCGGGCGCGGGGGCCGGGGACGCGGGCGCCGGGGGCGGGGCCCGGCCCGGCCGGGGCGGCGGCCACCCGGTGACCGCCGTCGGCGACCCCTGCCAGGCCATCTACGGCTGGCGCGGCGCCTCCGTCGCCAACCTCGACGACTTCCCCCGGCACTTCCCGAAGGCCGACGGCCGCCCCGCCGACCGCTACGCGCTCAGCGAGAACCGCCGCAGCGGCGGCCGACTGCTCGCCTTCGCCAACGAGCTCGCCGCCCCGCTGCGCGCCATGCACGAGGGGGTCGAGGCGCTGCGCCCGGCCCCCGGCGCCGAACAGGACGGCTTCGTACGGGCCGCGCTGCTGCCCACCCACGCCGAGGAGGTCGACTGGCTCGCCGACTCGATCGCCCACCTGGTGCGCACCGGCACCGCGCCCGGCCGGATCGCCGTGCTCTGCCGGGGCGGCGCGGCCTTCCCCGACATCCACGCCGCGCTCGTCGCCCGCGAGGTCCCGGTCGAGGTGGTCGGCCTCGGCGGGCTGCTGCACCTGCCCGAGGTGGCCGACCTGGTGGCGGTCTGCGAGGTGCTCCAGGACCCGACCGCCAACGCCGCCCTGGTGCGCCTGCTGATCGGCCCGCGCTGGCGGATCGGCCCGCGCGACCTCGCCCTGCTCGGCCGCCGGGCCGCCGAACTGGTGCGCACCGAGCGGCCCGAGGGCGTGGCGGCGCTGGCCGCGGCCGTCGCCGAGGCCGACCCCACCGAGGTGGTCTCGCTGGCCGACGCCGTGGAGACCTTCCTCGACGCGGACCAGCCCGACGACCTGCCGTTCTCCGCCGAGGCCAGGGTGCGCTTCGCCCGGCTCGCCGCCGAACTGCGCGAGCTGCGCCGCTCGCTGGCCGACCCGCTGATGGACGTGCTGCACCGGGTGCTGACCGTCACCGGCCTGGAGGTCGAGCTGTCCGCCTCCCCGCAGGCGCTGGCCGCCCGCCGGCGGGAGACCCTGCACGCCTTCCTGGACGTCGCCGCCTCCTTCGCCGACCTCGACGGCGACCCGGGCCTGGCCGCCTTCCTCGGCTTCCTGCGCGCCGCCCAGGAGTACGAGCGCGGCCTGGACAGCAGCTTGCCCGGCGGCGAGGACACCGTGAAGGTGCTCACCGCGCACAAGTCCAAGGGCCTGGAGTGGGACGTGGTGGCCGTCCCCGGCCTGGTGAAGGGCGCGTTCCCCTCCGGCAGCCCGCGCGAACGCTGGACCAGCACCAAGCGCGTGCTCCCGCACGCCCTGCGCGGCGACGCCGCGACCCTGCCCGACGTGCGCGGCGGCTGGACGTCCAAGTCGATGGCCGCGTTCAAGAAGGAGCTGGCCGAGCACTCCGGCACCGAGGAACTGCGCCTGGGCTACGTCGCGTTCACCCGCCCCCGCGCGCTGCTGCTGGCCTCCGGGCACTGGTGGGGGCCGAGCCAGAAGACCGTCCGCGGCCCGTCCGCGTTCCTGGAGCAGCTGCGCGCCCACTGCGAGCGGCCCGGCGCGGGCGAGGTCGAGCACTGGGCCGAGCAGCCGGAGAAGGGCGCCCAGAACCCGGCGCTGACCGCCGCCGTCGAGCACCCCTGGCCGCTGCCGCTGGACCCGGCCGCCCAGCACGCCCGCCGCCGGGTCGCCGAGGTGGTGCGCGGCCGGCTGGCCGGACGGCCCGCCGCCGAGGCGGAACCCATGGCCGTCGAGGACCAGCGCCAGGTCGCCTCCTGGGACCGCGACCTGACCGCGCTGCTGGGGGAGTTGGAGCGCTCCCGGCGCACCGCCCGCGAGGTGCCGCTGCCGCCCTCGCTGTCCGCCACCCAGCTGCTGCGCCTGGCCGCCGACCCGGACGGCTTCGCGCACGAGCTGGCCCGGCCGATGCCGCGCCCCCCGCAGCCCGCCGCCCGGCGCGGCACCCGCTTCCACGCCTGGGTGCAGTCCCGGATCGAGCCGCTGCTGCTGATCGAGCCCGGCGCGCTGCCCGGCGCCGACGACGACGGCATCGAGGACGAGCGGGACCTGGAGCAGCTCAAGGAGGCGTTCCTGCGCACCCCGTACGCCCACCGCCGGCCGTACCGGGTGGAGGCCCCGTTCCAGCTGGTGCTCGCGGGCCGGGTGGTGCGCGGCCGGATCGACGCGGTCTACCGGGACGGTGACGGGGTGTCGGAATCCAGTGGTGCGTCACGCTACGAAGTGGTGGACTGGAAGACCCACCGGGAGGAGACCGCCGACCCGCTGCAGCTCGCGGTCTACCGGCTGGCCTGGGCGGAGCAGGCGGGCGTTGATCCCGAGCAGGTCACGGCGTCGTTCCTGTACGTCCGCAGCGGACGGATCGTACGTCCGGAGCGACTTCCCGACCGAAAAGAGTTGGAACGGCTCCTGATCGGGAACAGTGACTAATGAGTCACGCAGAGCACCCAAGTCATCGCGCCGACGTCCGAAACCTGTGCGTCGTGCACGTTTCGCGCCTATTGTGGGGTCGGTAACCGGTCAACCCCCGTACTCCGGCCGCCGGCGAGGCCCGCATTCCCTAACCCTCAGTCATCGCCGCAGGTGCCCACGGGCATCGGCGTCTTCCGCTGGAGAGACCGAAGTTGAGCGCGACCGGATGGATCAGAGAGCGGTTCACCGGGCCGACCCCGGGACCCGCACCGGGCACGACCGGCACCTGGCCGAGGACGGCGCTCGCGCTGCCCTTCCTCGGCATGGCGCTGATCGTCGTCCTCGACTACCTCAGCGGCACCGAGGTGACGGTCGAACCCGCCCTCACCGCCGTACCCGCGCTGGCCGCCGTGGTCAGCCACCGCACCTGGTACCCGCTCGTCATCGGCCTGGGCACCGAGGCGGCGGCCTTCCTGATGGCCCTGCGCAGCAACGCGCTCGGCGAGTCCGTGCACACCGCCAGCGTCATTGCGATCCTGCTGGTCGCCACGATCGGCTGGGTCAGCGCCACCCTGCGACTGCGCCAGGAACGCGCCCTGGCCGACGCCCAGTTGGTCGCCTCGATCGCCCGCCGGGTGCTGCTGCGGCCCGTCCCCGAACGGGTCGGCAGCGTGCGCGCCGCCGTCCACTACGAGGCCGCCGCCGCCCACGCCCGGATCGGCGGCGACCTGTACGAGGTCGTCAACACCCGGCACGGGGTGCGGGCCGTGGTCGGCGACGTCCGCGGCAAGGGACTCGGCGCGGTCGAGACCGCCGCCGCCGTCCTCGGCGCCTTCCGCGAGGCCGCCCACCAGGAGCCCGCCCTCGACCGGGTGGCCGGCTGGCTGGCCGTCAGCCTCGACCGGGCCCTGCACGAGAACGACCACCCCGGCGTGGAGGAGGAGTTCGTCACCCTGGTCCTGATCGGGGTCGGACCGGACGGCGCGGCCGAACTCGTCAACTGCGGCCACCCCGCGCCGCTGCTGCTCCGCGGCGGCCTGGTCCACCCGCTCGAACTCGCCGAGACCGTACCGCCGTTGGGCGTGCTCGACCCGGCCGACGTGCGCCCCCCGGTGCACCGGGTACCGCTGCTGGCCGGCGACCGGGTGCTGCTGTTCACCGACGGGGTGATCGAGGCCCGCGACCGCTCCGGCACCTTCTACCCGCTCGCCGAGCGCTTCCCGCGCTGCGCCGACGGCCGCCCCGCGGACGTCCTGCAGCGGCTGCACGAGGACGTGGTGCGCCACGTCGGGCGCCAGCTCGGCGACGACGCGGCCATGCTGCTCCTGCAGTACGACCCGACCCAGCCCGCCCTCGCCCACCTGCCCCAGCAGGCCGACGCCCTGGTCAAGCGCTAGCCAGGGCGCTTTACAGCGACACCCGGACCAGCAGCGGCCGGTGGTCCGACACCCCGGCGTGCGGCGCCGCCGCCGGGCCCACCACGGCCCGCGGCACGCCGACCGCCAGCACGTGGTCGAACTGCACCGCCGGCCGGTGCGCCGGATAGGTCGGCGTGCGCGCCAGGTCGTACCAGCCCTGCAACCGGGCCCGCGGCTCGCGCACCCGCCGCCGGCGCGCGGTGCCCAGTGCGGCGCCCAGCGCCGGCCGGGCCCGCCGGGCCGCCCGCAGCTCCCGCACCCGCACCCGCGGCGCGGTGCGCTCCAGCGCCGTCGCCCCGCCCAGTACCGTGCGCGGCACCGCGCCGATCAGGTTGAAGTCCCCCAGTACCAGGTACGGCTGCGGCAGGTCGGCGATCCAGCGCCGGATCCCGGCCAGCTGCGCCATGTTCCAGCCCGGCACGAAGGACAGGTGCGCGGCCACCACGGTGAACGGCCCGCGCTCGCCCTCCAGTACGGCCGCCAGCGCGGCCCGGGGCTCGTCCGGCACCGGGGTCAGCCCGCGCCGCCCGGCCACCCGCAGCGGCAGTCCGAACGGAGCGGGGGCGAACCGGCGGGCCCGCCAGTGCCGCACCGGGAGCCTGGTCAGCAGCGCCGTGCCGTACGAGGGCGGGGCGCCGTCGCCGATCTCGGCCGGCCCGTACACCCGCAGCCCGTCCGGCCCGGACGGCTCCCGCACCCAGCCGGCCACCGGCGCCGGGCGCCCGTGCAGCGCGGCGGCGAAGCGCCAGTCGCCGGCGCCCATCGCCGCGGCCGCCACCGCCGCCTGGTCGGTGCCGCCCGAGCGCGCCTGGTGCCGGTCCACCTCCTGGAGGGCCAGCACGTCGGCGTCCAGCGCGGCCACCGCCTCGGCCAACGGGGCGCCCGCGTCGGCCGGATAGGGCAGCGGGGTGCCGTCCGGGGCGAGCGGCTGGCCGTGCAACAGGTTGAAGGTGGCGATGCGCAACTGGCTCACACCGCACGACGGTACCGGAGGGGGCGCGGCTTGAGGCCGTGGGGCATACCGGGTATACATACTGAGTATGTCCATCCGCCACGGTCTGCTCGCCCTGCTCGACCAGGGCCCCCGCTACGGCTACCAGCTGCGCACCGAGTTCGAGGCGCGCACCGGCGCCACCTGGCCGCTCAACGTCGGGCAGGTCTACACCACCCTGTCCCGGCTGGAGCGCGACGGCCTGGTCGAGGCCGCCGGAGAGGACGAGGAGGGCCACCAGTTCTACGCCGTCACCGACGCCGGCCGCACCGAGCTGCGGGCCTGGTTCGACACCCCGGTGCCCCGCACCAACCCCCCGCGCGACGAACTGGCCATCAAGCTCGCGATGGCCGTGACCGTCCCCGGGGTGGACGTCTCCGGCGTCGTCCAGGGCCAGCGCCGGCACAGCATCAAGGCCCTCCAGGACTACACCCGGCTCAAGGGCCGCGCCCTCGCGGGCGAGACCAGACCCGGTGCCGTGCCCTCCGAGAGCAACGAACTCGCCTGGCTGCTCGTCCTCGACCAGCTGATCTTCCAGACCGAGGCCGAGATCCGCTGGCTCGACCACTGCGAGACCCGGCTCGCCCAGCAGGCCGAACTCCGGCAGGCCGAGGCCGCCGAAGCCGCCCGCGACGGCGCCGCGAAACCCAAGCGGCTCGGCCGCCGCACCCGCGCCTGAGGCGTACCCGCGCTCGCGCCTGAGGCGCGCCCGCGCCAGCGCCTGAGGCGTACCCGCGCCCAGTGCCCGCGCCGAGCCGCACCCGCGCCCCGGCGGTGCCCGGCCACCCGACACCGGCCGGCGCCCCGGCGGCGCCCCACCCGTAACCAGCCGTCCCAGCACAAGGGGGGAACCGTGTCCCACACCCAACAGCCCCGGCCGACACCGGTGCTGCACCTGGAGAACGTCACCCGCGTCCACGGCCAGGGCGCCGCCGAGGTCCAGGCCCTGCGCGGCGTCGACCTCAAGGTCCACCCCGGCGAGTTCGTCGCCGTCATGGGCCCCTCCGGCTCCGGCAAGTCCACCCTGCTCACCCTGGCCGGCGGCCTCGACAGCCCGACCGCCGGCCAGGTCCTGGTCGAGGGCGTCGCCCTCGGCGGGCTCACCCGCAAGAAGCTCGCCCAGGTCCGCCGCCGCTCCATCGGCTACGTCTTCCAGGACTACAACCTGATACCGGCCCTCACCGCCGCCGAGAACATCTCGCTGCCGCGCGAACTCGACGGCGTCTCCGCCCGCGCCGCCCGCCGCGAAGCCCTCGCCGCCCTGGAGGAGCTCGGCATCCCCGAACTCGCCGACCGCTTCCCCGACGACATGTCCGGCGGCCAGCAGCAGCGCGTCGCCATCGCCCGCGCCCTGATCGGCGACCGACGCCTCGTCCTCGCCGACGAACCCACCGGCGCCCTCGACTCCACCACCGGCGAAGCCGTCCTCGCCGTGCTGCGCGCCCGCTGCGACGCCGGAGCCGCCGCCATGATGGTCACCCACGAGGCCCGGCACGCCGCCTGGGCCGACCGCGTCGTCTTCCTGCGCGACGGCCGCATGGTCGACGAGTCCGTCAGCCAGGACGCCGCCAGCCTGCTCGTCAGCGCCGCCGCCAACAGCCAGGCCGCCGGCAGCGAGCAGGTGGACGAGTGAAGCCCAGCGCCTGGCGGCTCGCCCTGCGCATCGCCCGCCGCGACGCCCTGCGCGCCAAGGGCCGCAGCGCCCTGGTCGTCGCCATGGTCGCGCTGCCCGTCCTCGGCGTCACCGGCGCCGACGTGTTCTTCCGCAGCGCCACCCTCGAACCCGCCGAACGCGTCGTCCGCACCATGGGCCGCGCCGACGCCCACCTGGAGATGACCGACCGCGGCGGCTCCGTCCTGCAGGCCCCCGACCCGAGCGACCAGTCCTACCGGGTCATCAACCCCAAGTACGAGGCCAAGGACGGCGCCGCCCCGCAGTACACCCCCGCCCAGCAGCGCTCCCGCGACACCGAACCCGCCCTGCTCGCCCAGCAGTTGCTGCCGCCCGGCACCGCCCTGGTGCCCCACGTCGAAGGCCCGCAGGCCGCCGCCAGCAGCACCGCGGGCCTGCTCACCACCCGCACCGGCGAGGCCGACCTGACCGACCCGGTCTGGCACGGCCTGGTCGACGTGGTCGAGGGCAGCGCCCCCGTGAACGACCAACAGGCCGCCGTCACCCGCGAGTTCCTCAACCGCTCCGGCCTGCGGATCGGCGACCGCACCACCGTCCGCGGCCTGGAGTCCAGCCCCTTCACCATCACCGCCGTCGTCGAGTACCCCGGCGACCTCAAGAACACCGAGATCCTCGCCCGCCCCGGCACCCTGGTCGGCAGACTCCCGAACGCCGGCCCGGACCAGGGCCACGACTCCGACCCCGCCGCCCGCTGGCTGGTCAAGCTCCCGGCCGGCGCCGCCCTCGACTGGGCGAAGGTCACCGAACTCAACGGCTACGGCTTCCTCGTGGCTTCCCGCACCGTCATGCTCGACCCGCCCCCGCGCGCCGACGTGCCCTACTACACCGAGCTGGACCGGATCCGCGGCGCCAGCGGCACCGCCCTGCTCGACCGCACCTCCGTCGTCATCCTCGGCACCGTCGTCGGCATGGCCCTGCTGGAGATCGTCCTCCTCGCGGGCCCCGCCTTCGCCGTCGGGGCCCGACGCTCGCGCCGGCAGCTCGGACTGCTCGCCGCCGCGGGCGGTGACCGCGCCAACGTCCGCGCGGTCGTCCTCGGCGGCGGCGTCGTCCTCGGCCTCACCGGCGCCGCCCTCGGCCTCGGCCTCGGCGTCGGCCTGGTCGCCCTGCTGCGCACCCAGGCCGAGGAGTACTCCGGCGCCCGCTTCGGCCACTTCAACCTCCAGCCGCTCGACCTGCTCGGCGTCCTCCTGGTCGGCCTGGTCACCGGACTGCTCGCCGCCATCGTGCCCGCCGTCCAGGCCTCCCGGCAGGACGTCGTCTCCGCGCTCACCGGCCGCGACTCGCTCAAGCCCCCGAGCCGCAAACTGGCCCTGCTCGGCCTGCTGATGCTCGCCGGCGGCGCCGCCCTCGCCCTGCTCGGCGCGACCAGCGGCTTCTCCAGTCGCACCCTCGCCGTCCTCGGCGGCTCGCTCGTCGCCGAACTCGGCATGGTCGCCCTCACCCCGTACCTGGTCGGCCTGTTCGGCAAGCTCGGCCGCTGGCTCTCGCTCGGCCCCCGGCTCGCCCTGCGCGACTCCGTCCGCCACCGCGGCCGCACCGCACCCGCCGTCGCCGCCGTGATGGCCGCCGTCGCCGGCTCCGTCGCCGTCAACGTCTTCCTCGCCAGCTACGACGAGCAGTACCGCCGCGAGTACGCCGCCGCCGGCCCGGCCGGCGCCGTCATCCTCAACAGCGGCTACGGCAACACCACCGAGGCCAAGCTGCTGCCGCAGATGCGCGACACCGTGGAACGCTCCATCCCCGGTCTCGGCCCGCGCGCCGACGTCTCCCACGTCGACCTCAAGGGCGACTGCCGGTCCGGCGCCTACTGCGGTTACATCCAGGTCATGCCGCCCAAGGAGCGGCGCTGCCCGGTCTTCGACCGCGACAACCAGGCCGGACCGGACGAGATCAAGCGGGTGATGAGCACCGACCCGCGCTGCCAGATCCACGAACGCGGCGGCAGCCAGTACGGCGACGTCGCCGCGGGCGACGCCACCCTGCTGCGCAACCTCTACGGCGTCACCGACCCGGCGGCCGTTCAGGCCCTCGCCACCGGCAAGGCCGTGGTCTTCGACCCGCGCTACTACAAGGACGGCAAGGTCGCCCTGCGGTTCACCGAGCCGGTTGCCGCGGGCGCCGACGGCTCCACCCCCAAGCCCAAGGAGACCGAGACCGAGGTCGACGCCGTCCTCGCCCCCTCCGTGCTGCCGGCCCCCGGCCAACTCGTCATCACCCCGGACACCGCCACCCGCCTCGGTTTCAGGACCAGTCCGGCCGGCTCGGTCTGGCTCCCCGCGGCCGCACCCTCCGACGGCGACCAGCAGAAGGCCGACGGCGCGCTCGCCAAGCTCACCGACCGCACCGTCCTCGGCGTCGAACGCGGCTACCAGTCCAAGGCCGGACTCATCGGCCTCGGCCTGGCCGGCTTCGCCGCACTCGTCGCCCTCGGCGCGGCCGGCATCGCCACCGGACTGGCCGCCGCCGACTCCCAGCGCGACCTCACCACCCTCGCCGCGGTCGGTGCCGAACCGCGCATCCGGCGCTCGCTGTCCGGCTTCCAGTGCGGGGTGATCGCCGCCATGGGCACCCTGCTCGGCGTCGTCAGCGGCGTGGTGCCGGCCGTCGCCCTGCGCAAGGTCCAGGGACTCGCGGCCGGCTACCCGGGCATCAGCCCGGAGGAACTCGCCAACAAGGGGGCCGTGGTCTTCCCCTGGCCCACCATCGCCGCCACCGTCGTGGTGCTGCCGCTGCTCGCGGCCGGCCTGGCCGCGCTGCTCACCCGCTCGCGGATCTCGCTGCTGCGCCGCACCGGCTGAGGGCCGGGCCGGTTGAGGCCCGTGCCCGACTGAGGGTCGCGCTCGGCTGAGGCCCGTGCCTGGTTGAGGCCCGTGCCCGGCTCCCGTCACCCCCGTCCGCCCCTCCCGGCGGCGGGGGTGACGGAGGTTACAGGCCCGACGGTGTCCGGCACCCGGAGGGCCGGGGCGGGCACCCGTACAGGCGAACTACAGTCGTCGGTATGACGAGTACCCCGGACAGCGCCGTCCGCTCCTACATCGACCAGCACCAGGCCGCCTTCCTCGCCGACCTCTCCGAGTGGCTGGCGATCCCCTCCGTCTCCGCCGACCCGGAGCGCGCCGGCGACGTGCGCCGCTCCGCGGACTGGCTGGCCGCCAAGCTGCGCGAGACCGGCTTCCCGGTGGCCGAGGTGTGGGAGACCGACGGGCTGCCGGCGGTGTTCGCCGAATGGCCGTCCGGGGACGAGTCCGCGCCGACCGTCCTGGTCTACGGGCACCACGACGTGCAGCCCGCGGCGAAGGAGGACGGCTGGGACACCGAGCCGTTCGCCCCGACCGTGGTCGGCGGCCGGCTGTACGCGCGCGGCGCCGCCGACGACAAGGGCCAGGTGTTCTTCCACACCCTGGGGGTGCGCGCCCACCTGGCCGCCACCGGCCGCACCGCACCGGCCGTCAACCTCAAGCTGCTGATCGAGGGCGAGGAGGAGTCCGGCTCGCCGCACTTCGCCGACCTGGTCCGGCGCGAGGCCGGGCGGCTGGCCGCCGACGTGGTGGTCATCTCCGACACCGGCATGTGGTCCGAGACCACCCCGACCGTCTGCACCGGCATGCGCGGCCTCGCCGACGCCCAGCTCGACCTGTACGGCCCGGACACCGACATCCACTCCGGCTCCTTCGGCGGCGCCGTGCCCAACCCGGCCCAGGTCGCGGCCGAGCTGGCCGCAGCCCTGCACGACGCCGACCGCCGGGTCGCGATCCCGGGCTTCTACGACGGGGTCGTCGAGCTGACCGAGCGCGAGCGCGAGCTGTTCGCCGAACTGCCCTTCGACGAGGCGCAGTGGCTGCGCGTCGCCAAGTCGTACGGCACCCGCGGCGAGGCCGGGTACACCACCCTGGAGCGGGTCTGGGCCCGGCCCACCGCCGAGGTCAACGGCATCTGGGGCGGCTACACCGGCCCCGGCGGCAAGACCATCGTGCCGTCCTCGGCGCACCTCAAGCTGTCCTTCCGGCTGGTCGCCGGGCAGGAGGTGGAGAAGGTCCGCGAGGCCGTCCGCTCCTGGGTCGCCGAGCAGGTCCCCGAGGGCGTCCGGTACGAGCTGGTCTTCCCGGGCGCGACCCGGCCCTGCCTGACCCCGCTGGACCACCCGGCGCTGCAGTCCACCGTCCGCGCGATGGGCCGCGCCTTCGGGCAGAAGATCCTCTTCACCCGCGAGGGCGGCTCCGGCCCCGCCGCCGACCTCCAGGACGTGCTGGGCGCGCCGGTGCTGTTCCTCGGCATCTCGGTGCCCTCGGACGGCTGGCACTCGGTCAACGAGAAGGTCGAGCTGGACCTGCTGGCCAAGGGCGTCGAGACCGCCGCCTACCTGTGGGGCGACCTGGCCGAGAACTTCCGGCCCGGCGCGTGAGCGGGCGGGCCCACCGCCGAGGGACGCGCGTCGGGCGCGTGAGCGGGCCCACCGTCGTCGGGCGCGTGAGCGGGCCCACCGTCGACGGGCGCGCGAGCCGCTCCGAGCGGCACGGCAGTCAGATCACTCATCCGGATGATTCACCACGTGGGGATGGAACGACGTGAGCACCGAGCCTGAGACCGAGCGCCCGCGAGCCCTGGCCCTGGCCAGGGCCGGGGTGGAGCGGGCCGCCGAGCACCGGTTCGACGAGCCGTGGCTGGCCGCGGCCTGGAGCCACCCCGCCACCCGGGTGCTGCCGATCGCCGGCGGCGAGGTCTTCGTCGTGGACACCGCCGAGGGCACCGAACTCGTCCTGCTGCCCTCCTTCGAGGCGCCGCAGACCGGGGACCGCTACTTCCTCGGCACCGACCGGGACGGCGTCTCGTACTTCGCGCTGGCCGGCGAGAGCCTGCCCGGCCGGCTGGACGGCGACGCCCGCCCCGCCGGGCTGCGCGAGGTCGGCGCGATGCTGTCCGACCGGGACGCCGGGCTGCTGGTGCACGCCGTCGCCCTGGAGCACTGGCACCGGCTGCACAGCTTCTGCTCGCGCTGCGGCCACCCCACCGAGAAGGCGGGCGCCGGGCACGTGCGGCGCTGCACCTCCTGCGCGGCCGAGCACTACCCGCGCACCGACCCGGCGGTGATCATGGTGATCACCGACGAGCAGGACCGCTGCCTGCTCGGCCGCCAGGCGCTCTGGCCGGAGGGCCGCTGGTCCACGCTGGCCGGCTTCGTCGAGCCGGGGGAGTCGATCGAGCAGGCGGTCGCCCGCGAGGTGCACGAGGAGGCGGGGGTGCGGGTCGGCGAGGTCCGCTACGTCGCCAGCCAGCCCTGGCCGTTCCCGTCCAGCCTGATGCTCGGCTTCACCGGCAAGGCGCTGCCCGGCGGCACCGAGATCACCGTGGACGGCGAGGAACTGGCCGAGGCGCGCTGGTTCTCCCGTGAGGAGCTGCGGGCCGGGATGGAGGCCGGGGAGATCCTGCCGCCCTCCGGCATCTCGATCGCCCGCCACCTGGTCGAGCTCTGGTACGGCGAGCCGCTGCCCTCGGCGGCGCGCTGGTAGTCCCGGACTCCGGTCGGCCGGTCGTCTGAGCATCCGGTCGGCTGGTCCTCCGGTCCTCCGAGCATCCGGTAATCCGGTCTGCATTTCCGGTACGCCCGGGGAGAAGGGGGCGCGTGGCTCTGGCCGCGCGCCCCCAATTTCCTTTCTGAGCTCTTCCCGAACCCGCCACGAGCATCTGTTCGTAACCGGACGGGCCAGTTCTGCTACCGCGGGACACTCCGGAGCCCCCACCGTCAACCCGCGCGGACGACATTGCCGGAAACGGCTGAAACCGCGTCACCGCGCTCGCTACATTCACTCGGGTGACAATCCCCCGGGGCACCGCCCAATCCCCCAAATACCAGCGCCTCGCCGCCGACCTGCGCCGCCGGATCGCCGAAGGCGAGTTCACCGCCAACGCCGCCCTCCCGGTCGAGAGCGAACTGGAACGCCAGTACGGCGTCGCCCGCAACACCGTCCGCCTCGCCGTCGACGTCCTGGTCAACGAAGGCCGACTGGTCCGCCTCCAGGGCAAGGGCACCTACCTGCGCGAACACCCCGTGCTCGACCACCGCGCCTACGGACCCACGCTGGCCCCCGCACCGCGCGACTGCCTCGCCGCCCCCTCCACCGTCTACCTCGGCGAAGCCGCCGAAGCCGGGCGCGAACTCAGCACCGACTTCGAGATGATGATCGTCCGGGCCCGCGTGGACATCGCCGAACGCCTCGGGCTGCGCCCCGGCGAGGCCATCGTCGTCCGCCGCCAGCTGCGCCTGCTCGACCGCGAGCCGTACTCCATCGAGGAGAGCCACTACCGGGCCGGACTCGCGGCCGGCACCCCGCTGATGGAACCCGACCCCGTCGAAGGCGGCGACGAAGCCGTCCTCGCCACCCTCGGCCGCACCGAGATCGGCGCCGTCGACCACCTCGTCGCCCGGATGCCCGGCCCCGAGGAGGCCCAGTGGTTCCAGGGCGGCCCCGGCGTCCCGCTGATGGTCCAGACCCGTGTCACCTACGACCGGCGCGGCCCCGTCCGGGTCATCGAGACCCGCTACTCCGCCGACCGCAGCCGACTCGTCTACGGCATCGGCGACCTCGGCGCGCGCACCACCCTGCCCGCCCCCGCCGCCCCCGTCGACCCCGCCCGGGCCGACGCGCAGTGACGCGCGCCGACCCCGGGGCCCGGGTGGACCGGGGCGGATCCCGGCGGACCGTGGCTGCCCCGGACGGGCCCCGGCGGACCGTGGTGGGTCAGGCCGCGAGGGCCTTCTTGACCTGGATCAGGCTCGGGTTCGTCATCACGACCTGCTCCCCGCCGCCCACCGGCTGCACCAGCACCGTCGGCACCGTCTGGTTGCCGCCGTTCACCGACTCGACGAACGCCGCCGACGCCGGGTCCTCCTCGATGTTGATCTCGGTGTAGCCGATGCCCTCGCGGTCCAGCTGGCTCTTGAGCCGGTTGCAGTAACCACACCAGGTCGTGCTGTACATCGTCACGGTGCCGGACATCGAGGGGGCTCCTTCGAAAGAGGGGTTCGTACGTTCTGACAGCCGCAACGTCCACCGGGCGGCAGTCATTCCGGCCCCAGGACGCACGGAGCAGAGCGATCATCCTGCGATCGCACCGGACCTGTGGACAACCCCGCCCCCGTTGTCCCAGCGGGCTGAGAGGATGGAACGCATGCAGGAAGACCTCTTGAGCGGCAGCCCCTACGACGGCCCCCACGGCTCCCCCTGGGCCGACCCCGGCACCGCCACGGGCCCCGACGCCGTCCTCGCCGGGCTCGACCCCGAACAGCGCGCCGTCGCCACCGCCCTGCACGGCCCCGTCTGCGTCCTCGCCGGCGCCGGCACCGGCAAGACCCGCGCGATCACCCACCGCATCGCCTACGGCGTGCGCAGCGGCGTCTACCAGCCCCAGCAGGTCCTCGCCGTCACCTTCACCGCCCGCGCCGCCGGCGAGATGCGCGGCCGCCTGCGCCAGCTCGGCGCCGACGGCGTCCAGGCCCGCACCTTCCACGCCGCCGCCCTGCGCCAGCTCCAGTACTTCTGGCCCCGCGCCATCGGCGGCCCGGTGCCCCAGCTGCTCGAACGCAAGGTCCAGCTCGTCGCCGAGGCCGCCGGCCGCTGCGGACTGCGCGTCCAGCGCACCGAACTGCGCGACCTCACCGCCGAGATCGAATGGGCCAAGGTCACCCAGACCGCCCCCGAGGACTACCCCGCCGCCGTCGCCAAGTCCGGCCGCGAGGCCCCCCGCGACCCGGCCGAGACCGCCCAGGTCTACCGCGTCTACGAGGAGACCAAGACCCGCCGCGGCAACATCGACTTCGAGGACGTCCTGCTGCTCACCGCCGCCATCCTGGAGGACCGGCCCGACATCGCCGACCAGGTCCGCAGCCAGTACCGGCACTTCACCGTCGACGAGTACCAGGACGTCTCCCCGCTCCAGCAGCGCCTGCTCGACAGGTGGACCGGCGACGGCGGCGGCGCCAGCCTGTGCGTCGTCGGCGACGCCAGCCAGACCATCTACTCCTTCACCGGCGCCACCCCCGACTACCTGCTCAACTTCCGCAGCCGCCACCCCGAGGCCACCGTCGTCAAGCTCGTCCGCGACTACCGCTCCACCCCCCAGGTCGTCCACCTCGCCAACGGACTGCTCTCCCAGGCCCGCGGCGAGGCCGCCCGCCACCGCCTCGAACTCGTCTCCCAGCGCGAGGCCGGCCCCGAACCCGTCTACACCGAGTACGAGGACGAACCCACCGAGGCCGAGACCACCGCCCGCCGGATCAAGGACCTCATCGCCGCCGGCGTGCGTGCCAGCGAGATCGCCGTCCTGTTCCGCACCAACGGCCAGTCCGAGGTCTACGAACAGGCCCTCGCCGACCTCGGCGTCCCCTACCAGCTCAAGGGCGCCGAACGCTTCTTCGAACGCCCCGAGGTCCGCGACGCAGGAGTGCTGCTGCGCGGCGCCGCCCGCGCCGCCGCCGACCCCCTCACCGCCGGCGCCCCCGACCTGGCCGGCCAGGTCCGTGCCGTCCTCGCCAGCCGCGGCTTCACCCCCGAACCGCCCGCCGGCTCCGGCGCCGTCCGCGACCGCTGGGAGTCCCTCGCCGCCCTCGTCCGGCTCGCCGAGGAGTTCGAGCGCACCCGCACCGCCGAAGGCCTGGACACCGACCTCGCCGCCTACGTCGCCGAACTCGACGCCCGCGCCGCCGCCCAGCACGCCCCCGCCGTCGAAGGCGTCACCCTCGCCTCCCTGCACGCTGCCAAGGGCCTCGAATGGGACGCCGTCTTCCTCGTCGGCCTCACCGAGGGCACCCTGCCGATCATCTACGCCAAGACCGACGAACAGATCGAGGAGGAACGCCGCCTCCTCTACGTCGGTGTCACCCGCGCCCGCAAGCACCTCAGCCTCTCCTGGGCCCTCTCCCGCTCCCCGGGCGGCCGCGCCTCCCGCAAGCCCAGCCGCTTCATGGACGGGTTGCGCCCCGGCTCCGCCGCCCCGGGCGCGCGCACCGGTGCGCGGGGCGGGCGGGGGAGCGTCGAGGCCGGCGAGCGCTCCGCCGCCCGGCGGGTCCGCGGCCCGGTCAAGTGCCGGGTCTGCGACAAGGCGCTCACCGACGCCGTCGAACGCAAGCTGCGCCGCTGCGAGGACTGCCCGTCCACGATGGACGAGGCGCTCTACGAACGCCTGCGCGAGTGGCGGGCCGCCCAGGCCAAGGGGCAGGGCGTCCCGGCGTACGTGGTGTTCACCGACGCGACGCTGATGGCGATCGCCGAGGACGTGCCCGCGAACCGGCAGGAACTGGCCGTGATCTCGGGGGTCGGCGCCATGAAGCTGGACAAGTACGGGGCCGCCGTGCTCTCGTTGTGTGCGGGGGAGGAGCCCGAGGAGGATCCGGACGGCGTCGAGGACGACGGTCCGGTCGATCCGGCGTGAGCCGGCACGGGCGCGGTCCAGGGGACTGCTCGGGGGACTTCGCAACCGCCGCGGAACGTCGCGCGGGCCGCGCCGTCGATGGCGTCGCGTGAACTCGCGTGAAAAATAGTTTGCGCGGCGTACCGGGAGCGCAATAGCCTGCCGGAGCGGTCAAGGGGACGAGGTCGCACGGGGTGAAACCTGTGCCGATTCCCCCACGCCACACAGCTGCACCACACAGCTTCACCAGCTTCACCGAGACAGACATCCGAACATTCGGAGCCAGGGAAACCAGGCTCCGCGAGACGCCGAGAGGAGGCGAAGACAGTGGGAAACATCATGATCACCAAAATGACTGGCCAGACCGTTGTCGCTGCCTCCCTGCGTGCCGCCCGTCTGCGGGCGCTCGCCGAGCTCGGTGGAACCGGTCTGGGTCTCGACACCACCGGTGTCTCCGTCGCCTCCGCTGTCAGTGGTCTTGGACACACTGATCTGTGCCTCACGGGCGGCAGGAGTGTCGAAGGCACCCTCGTCGAGACCGGTCTGTCCCGTGGCTGGGCGCAGGTCGGCGCGTCGCGTCCCGAGTGCGACGAGCGACCGCTCCAGGCACCGAAGGCAGTCGTAGTCGCCGCCATGCATGGCGACTATGCGCAGGTCATCGGTGCCGGAAACGCCCAGAAGCAGAACGAGCAGCAGATCAACCAGGCCAAGGCCGCCTTTATCGGCGCCGAGGCCATCCGGATGCGGGCCTTCCGCGGGCCTGAACCCTGGAGAGAACGAACCTGAGCCAGCCTCAGGTCGGCACCTCCAGGGCCGCGGAACCCGTCACACCGGGATCCGCGGCCCTTCTGTTTTGTCCGGTACGCAAGACCACCCAGGCCCCCCGGGGCCTCCGGCCCAGCACCACCAGTCCACTGGGCCGGAACCACTGAGAAGACGAGGAAGACGCCCACAGTGTCCACGGTCATCACGCCGCCCATCCCGTCCGTACCGCCGACAAGCCAGATCACCAAGGCCGACCAGGCCGACCCTCCGGAGGTTCCGTTCATGCAGCTCAACTCGATCGAGCAGGCCGAGGCGCTCGGGCTCCCCATCCCCTGCCGCGCCTTCGACCCCGAGGTCTTCTTCGCCGAGACGCCCGCCGACGTCGAGTACGCGAAGTCCCTCTGTGGCACCTGCCCGGTGAAGGAGGCCTGCCTCGCGGGCGCCCTGGAGCGGCGCGAGCCGTGGGGCGTCTGGGGCGGCGAACTGTTCGTCCAGGGTGTCGTCGTGGCCCGCAAGCGGCCGCGTGGGCGTCCGCGCAAGACCGAGGTCATGGCGTGAACCCCGCCCACGACGCCAGGGCAGTCCGCCGGGGAGAGCAGCCCCCGCTGGACAGCGCCCTCCGCCGATCCGTACGGATCGCCGCCGCCAAGGCCGACGCAGCAGCCCGCACCGTCCCATTTCCGAGCACGCACCACGAGCAGGACCACCACATGACCCCCGCCGCCATCGATCCGACCGTCCGCGCCGAGCAGACCACCGAACTTCAGATCCAGAACAGGACCCTCGAAATGCAACTCCTGCATGAATCCCTGGCCCGTGCCCATATGCAAGACAGGCTCCACGAGGCCGAGGAACAACGCCTCGTCAGCCGGGTCGTCCGGGCCCGCAAGCTCCGGCAGCGGGCCGAGCGGGCCTCGCTGCGCGCCCGCAAGGCGCTCGCCGTCGCGCTGATGTAGCGCCGGCCCAGGCGGTTCGCCGCCGATCCGACCGACCCCCGTCGTGCCGCAGGCCGCCCCCCGTTCGCGGGGAGCGGCCTGCGGCCGTTGTGCTTGTTCGCGGCGCCCGCCTGCGGGCGGGCGGCTCAGCCGCGGGCGGGCTTGGCGGGCTTGGCGGACTTGGCGGGGTTCGCGGGCCTGGCGGGGTTCGCGGACTTGGCGGACCTGGTGGATGCGGTGCGCTTCGCGGGCCCGGCCGGGCCGCCTCGCCCGGCCGGCTTCGCGGGGCGCTCGCCGGAGAACTCGGGCAGCCACTCCAGCATCTCGGCGCGGAACGGCGCCTTGGCGCCCAGCTGGCACAGCACCCCGATGGTGCTCAGCGTCACCCGGTGGATCAGCAGGTACGAGGGCGGCAGGTTCAGCTGCTTGCCCAGGTTGTAGGCGGGCGAACGCGGATCGGCGATCCGGGCCGCCTGGGCCCGCATCCAGGCCCGGGTGAAGTGGAAGCCGTCCACCGCCGCCGGCTCGATGATCGGCAGCAGGTAGTCCAGCACCGCGTCCGGGTCCAGCTCGATCGAGGGCTTCACGAAGCCCTCCTCGCGCAGCATCGTGAGCACGCCCGCCGCGTCGCCGTCCAGGGCCATGCGCAGCGAGGCCCCGATCGGCGCGGGCAGCCCGCCCGGCAGCCGGTCCACGGTGCCGAAGTCCAGCACGCCCAGCCGCCAGCCCCCGACCGGGCCGTCGTCCTTCAACAGCCGGAAGTTGCCCGGGTGCGGGTCCGCGTGCAGCAGCCCCGTCCGCGACGGGCCGGCGAACAGGAACCGGGCCAGCAGCTGCCCGGCGCGGTCGCGTTCCTCCTGGGTGCCGTTCGCGATCACCTCGGAGAGCGGGGTGCCGTCCATCCACTCGGTGACCAGCACCTGGTCGGCCTGCGCCACCACGACCGGCACCACGATGTCCGGGTCGCCCGCGAACTCCTCGGCGTGCCGGCGCTGGGCCTGGGCCTCCAGCTCGTAGTCCAGCTCCTCCGAGACGCGCTCCCGCAGCTCGGTGATCAGCGGCTTGATGTCCAGCCCGGGGATCAGCGGGCCGAGCAGCCAGGCCACCCGGGACAGTTGGGAGAGATCGGCGAGCAGGGCGTCGCCCGCGCCCGGGTACTGCACCTTGACGGCGACCGGTCTGCCGTCGTGCCAGACCGCGCGGTGCACCTGGCCGATCGAGGCGGCCGCCGCCGGGCGGTCGTCGAACTCCAGGAACAGCTCGCGCCAGCCCTCCCCGAGCCGCTCGGCCAGCGCGGTGTGCACCTTGGCGGCGGGCATCGGCGGAGCGGCGTCCTGCAGCTTGGTGAGCGCCGCCCGGTACGGACCGGCGACCTCCTCGGGCAGCGCGGCCTCGAAGACGGACAGCACCTGCCCGAACTTCATCGCCCCGCCCTTGAGCTCGCCCAACACCTTGAACAACTGGTCGGCGGTGGCCTGTTGGAGCTCGGCCGTCACCACCTCGGCGGACCGGCCGCCGATGCGCCTGCCCAGTCCGAGCGTGGCGCGACCGGCTATGCCCAGCGGCAGGGCGGCGAGCCGTGCCGTTCGGGTCACTGCCTTGCGCGGAAGATCGCTCACCCGGGCCTCCATTCCCCTGGCCCCCCGACCGCCGGACGGCCCACCATCACATACGCCATTGTGCCCGGTTCGCGGGCCTGCTCCGGCGGTATTTCGTGGGGGGCTTTCGGGGCTTCGCCCCGTCGACACTCCTGGGGCCCGCCCCCTCCCCCCTCCCCCCACCCACCCTCCTCCTCCCACCTCACCCGCCGCCTGCCCACCCACCCACCCACATCTCGCGCTCACCCCGTCCCTCGGAACAGCGGCTCCCGCTCTCTCCCGGCCCGGGGCCCGCCCCCCGCCGCGGGCCGGGCCCGGGGGGCACACGCCCAGGGGGCACCACGCCCACGGGGGACCAAGCCCAAGGGGGCCCCAGCCCCGGGCG
>NZ_JBEZXE010000069.1:0-36426 GCF_040637885.1 Kitasatospora sp. NPDC028055
CTGGGTGTGCCGCAGGTGACGCTGCTGTCCGAGGTGTCGGTCGAGGGCGGTGTGGTGAAGGGCCGTCGGGACGGTGACGCGGCGACCGAGCTGGTCGAGGCGGCGCTGCCGGCGGTGGTCTCGGTGACGGACCAGTCGGGTGAGGCCCGGTACCCGTCGTTCAAGGGGATCATGGCGGCGAAGAAGAAGCCGGTGCAGTCGCTGGACCTGGACGACCTGGGCATCGAGGCGGACGAGGTCGGTCTGGCGGGTTCGTGGACGGCGGTCGACTCGGTGGCGGCGCGTCCGGCGCGGACCGCGGGCACGGTCGTCAAGGACGAGGGCGAGGGCGGCAAGCAGCTCGCCGCGTTCCTGGCCGGCCAGAAGTTCATCTAGTCCGCGCCCGTCAGCGCATCCAACGATCGATCAGGAGCAACGAATCATGGCTGAGATCCTGGTTCTGGTGGACCACGCCGATGGCGCGGTCCGCAAGCCGGCCCTCGAACTGCTGACCCTGGCCCGCCGCATCGGTGAGCCGTCCGCCGTCGTGCTGGGCGCGGGTGCCGCGGCCGCCGACATCGCCGCCAAGGCCGCCGAGTTCGGTGCCGCCAAGGTGTACGTCGCCGACGGCGCCGAGTTCGCCGACCAGCTGGTCGTCCCCAAGGTGGACGCCCTGGCCCAGATCGCCAAGGCCAACGACGTGGCCGCGGTGCTGGTCACCTCCTCCGGTGAGGGCAAGGAGGTCGCCGCCCGCGTGGCGCTGCGGATCGGCTCCGGCATCATCACCGACGCGATCGACCTGGAGGCCGGCGACGGCGCTCCGGTCGCCACCCAGTCGGTGTTCGCCGCCTCCTTCCAGGTGAAGTCCACGGTCACCAAGGGCGCCCCGGTCATCACCGTGAAGCCGAACGCCGTCGCCCCGGAGGCCGCCCCGGCCGCCGGCGCGGTGGAGAACGTGTCGGTGGAGTTCACCGGCAACGCCGCCAAGGTCACCTCGCGCACCCCGCGCGTCTCCACCGGCCGCCCCGAGCTGACCGAGGCCGCCATCGTGGTCTCCGGCGGCCGTGGCGTCGGTGCCGCCGAGGGCTTCGGCGTGGTCGAGGAGCTCGCGGACGCGCTCGGCGCGGCCGTCGGTGCCTCGCGCGCCGCCGTGGACGCCGGCTGGTACCCGCACAGCAACCAGGTCGGCCAGACCGGCAAGCAGGTCTCGCCGCAGCTCTACATCGCGGCGGGCATCTCCGGTGCCATCCAGCACCGGGCCGGCATGCAGACCTCGAAGACCATCGTGGCCGTCAACAAGGACCCCGAGGCCCCGATCTTCGAGCTGGTCGACTACGGCGTGGTCGGCGACCTGTTCCAGGTGCTGCCGCAGCTCACCACCGAGGTGAAGTCCCGCAAGGGCTGATCCGCGGGACGGTCCCGAGGACCGGAGGGCGTGGTACCGGGTGCTCGGTGCCACGCCCTCCGCCGTCGTGCCCCGGGCCGCGGGGAGCGCCGCGCCGGCCCGTAGAGTCGGCCCGACGGCGCCCGGGGGCGGGAGCCCCCGGTGCGAACAGGGCGAGGACGAGGGCGAGGACCGAAGCATGGCACTGCTGACGGCACTTCATGGCGACCACGGCGACGCGGCGGACGCGCTGCGGATCGACGGCCGGACGCTCTCCCGGGAGGAACTCCTGGGCGCGGCGACCGCGGTGGCCGACCGGGTCGCCGGGGCACCCGCGCTGGCGGTGCTCGCCCGGCCCACCCTGGAGACGGTCACCGCCGTGGTCGGCGGACTGCTGGCGGGCGTCCCGGTGGTGCCGCTGCCGCCCGACTCGGGCCCCAAGGAGCGCGAGCACATCCTGCGGGACTCGGGCGCCGCGCTGCTGGCGCACGCCGCCGGGGAGGACGCGCCCGACGACGGGCCGGTGGCGGCCCTGCCCGTGGACCCCGCCGAGCGTTCGGCGACCAGCTACGCCGAACCGGCCGCCGACGCGACCGGGTTCGTGCTCTACACCTCGGGCACCACCGGCGCGCCCAAGGGCGCGGTGATCCGGCGGGCGGCGATCGCCGCCGACCTGGATGCCCTCGCCGCCGCCTGGCAGTGGACCGCCGAGGACACCCTGGTGCACGGGCTGCCGCTGTTCCACGTGCACGGGCTGCTGCTCGGCGTGCTCGGAGCCCTGCGCACCGGCAGCCGGCTGGTGCACACCGGGCGGCCCACCCCCGAGGGGTACGCGCAGGCGGGCGGCAGCCTGTACTTCGGCGTGCCCACCGTGTGGTCCCGGCTGGCGGCGGACCCGGCGGCGGCCGGGCGGCTGGCCCCGGCCCGGCTGCTGGTCTCCGGCAGCGCTCCGCTGCCCGTACCGGTCTTCGAGAAGCTGGCGGCGCTCACCGGGCACGCCCCGATCGAGCGCTACGGGATGACCGAGTCGCTGATCACCGTCAGCACCCGGGCGGACGGCGAGCGGCGCCCCGGCAGCGTCGGGCTGCCGGTGGAGGGGGTGCGCACCCGGCTGGTCGGCGAGGACGGCGAGCCGGTGCCGTACGACGGCGAGAGCGTTGGCGAACTGCAGGTCAGCGGCCCCACGCTGTTCAGCGGTTACCTCAACCGGCCGGACGCCGACGCCGAGGCCTGGACGGCGGACGGCTGGTTCCGCACCGGGGACGTCGCGGTGATCGGGGCCGACGGCTTCCACCGGATCGTCGGCCGGGCCTCGGTGGACCTGATCAAGAGCGGCGGCTACCGGATCGGCGCGGGCGAGGTCGAGGCCGCGCTGCGCGACCACCCGGCGGTCGCCGACGCGGCCGTGGTCGGCGCGCCGGACGAGGACCTCGGACAGGCGATCGTCGCGTACGTCGTGCCGGACGGCGCCGTGACGGGGGAACAGCTGACGGCCTTCGTGGCGGAGCGGCTCTCGGTGCACAAGCGCCCGCGGCGGGTCGTGCTGGTACCCGAACTGCCCAGGAACGCGCTGGGAAAGGTGTTGAAGAAGCAGCTCCTGACGGAGCACCGCGGGCACTGATGAGGGGGCGTCGGGACACGCCCGGCGGTGACGGGTGTTCACCCTGATGCGCCGTCGGCGACCGGAGCCCGGAAACCTTCCTTTGGCGCACTCCACTGCGCGCGGTGAGCGGACGCGTGCCTAACGTGACGAGCAGGCAGAACTGAATCCACGGGAGACATGCCGCGGCCCCCGGTCGCACGGCCGGGGGCCGCGGCAGGTCGGACCGGGGACTGCCGAAGGTACGGACCGGCGAAGCCGGGGCGTACCGCGTGTCCGCAGCAGTTTCCGCAGCCGCCCTTCCGGCGGCCGTACGCCGCAGTGCGTTCGCAGCAGTGAAGGAAGTCAGCAGGGATGACCACCGTCAACACCGGCGCACCGGATGCCGCCGACGAACCGACCGGGCAGCACGCCCCCGCCCTCGCCGCCCGCCCCGCCACCACCGCCCGTCCCTCGCGGGCCGCGCGGATCCGTCGGGGGATAGGCATGGCGGCCGCGATCGCGGTCGGCGTGGGGACCATCGGGCTCGGCACCGGGGTGACGCCCGCCGCGGCCGAGAAGGCCCCGGCGCACGCCGGGTGGGACGGCTCGCGGTACTGGTTCAAGAACAGCCAGGGGCAGTGGCGCTGGACCACCCACTACAGCGTGTACGTGGCGCGGACCGGCGGCGCCAAGTCCTCGGCGAAGTCCTCGTCCTCCGCGAAGTCCGCCAAGTCCTCGAACAGCGGGATCAAGCAGGGCTGGGACGGCTCGCGGTACTGGTTCAGGAACAGCAAGGGGGAGTGGCGCTGGACCACCCACTACGACATCTACCTGCAGCGCACCGGCGGCTCCGCGTCCTCCTCCGGTTCCTCCGGCTCCTCCCACGAGGTGGCGGCGGACGCCGACGTCGAGACCGCGGTGGAGTACGCGCTCGCCCAGCTGGGCAAGCCGTTCCGGACCGCCGGCAACGGGCCGGACGGGTACGACTGCTCGGGCCTGGTGCAGCAGTCCTTCCGGCGCGGCGGCATCGACCTGCCGCGGGTGGCCAACGACCAGTACGCGGCCACCACGCCGATCAAGGCGAGCCAGCTGCGCCGCGGTGACCTGCTGTTCTGGTCGCCGGACGGCACCGCGCGGGGCATCCAGCACGTGGCGATCTACCTGGGCGACAACCGGTACGTGGAGGCCGCGCGGCCCGGGACGCTGATCCGGATCTCCACGATCAGCAGCGGGTACTACCCCGCGTACATGGGGCGGCCGTAGCCCACGGGGTGCGGGGCGTCCGGCCGGTGGGCCGGGCGCCCCGCACCCGCGCCCGCACCCCGGTGCCCGGGCCGGGAGGGCGCTGCCGACGCGCGGTCAGAGGTCGGTCGGGCGGGGGAGGGCGCCGCGGGCGCCGAGCGCGGTGACGGCGAAGGCCCCGGCGGCGACGGCGGTGGCGGCCGCGTCGGGCAGGTCGGCCAGGCGGGCGAGGCCGGCGGCGAGCGCCCCGCAGAAGACGTCGCCGGCCCCGGTGGTGTCGACCACCCGGACGGTCGGCGCGGGCAGCCGGGTGAGTGCTCCGCCGGCGGCGACCAGGGCGCCCTCACCGCCGAGGGTGACCACCGCCCCCTCGCCCTGCCGGGCCAGCGCACGGGCCGCCCCGACGGCGTCCGCGGCACCGGTGAGCTGCCGGGCCTCGACGGCGTTGGCGACCAGCAGCGGGCGGCGTCCGGTGGGGCCGGGGTCGGGCAGGGCGCCGGCCGGGGCGGTGTTGTGCAGCCAGCGGGTGCCGCCGCGCGGGCCCGCGGCGGGCAGCGCCGCGGCGACGGCGCGGATGCACTCCGCGGGGACCTCGTTGCTGGTGAGGACGACGTCGACCGGGAGCAGGTGGAGCCGGGCCAGGGCCGCGCCGACCTCGTCCGGGGTCAGGTGGGCGTTCGCGCCGGGCACGACCACGATGCTGTTCTCCCCGGCGGGGTCGACCATGACGATCGCCTGGCCGGTGGGCGCGTCGGGGTGGGTGTGGACGGCGCCCGTCTCCACGTTCGCGCCGCGCAGGTCGTCGAGCGCCGCCTCGCCCTCGGCGTCGCGCCCCACCTTGGCCACCAGGTGGGTGGCGGCCCCCATCCGGGCCGCGGCCACCGCCTGGTTGGCGCCCTTGCCGCCGAACCCCCGGGTGGCGTCGGTGGCCAGAACGGTCTCGCCGGGCGCGGGGAGTACGGGGCAGCGGAGGATCCGGTCGGTGTTGACCGAGCCGATGACGACGACCCGGCCGGCGGGGAGCAGCTTCATGGGTTTCTCTGTACGCGGCGGGGTGCGGGCCGCGCAAGCGGTGCGACCGGCAAGCGGTGCGACCGGCGGGCGGTGAGGGCGGTGAGGCCGGGGGTAGGGAGCGGTGAGCGGGAGGACGGGGGAGCGGGAGGGCGCAGGGGCGGCGCGAGCGGCGTACGGTCGGGGCGCGCGCCGGAAGTCGGCCGGTCCGACTCCCTGTGCGAACGGTGTGGCGGCGGGGTGCGGCTTTGATGGCGGCCGATCCGCAAATATCCGTACCGGGCCCGTGGCCTGGGCACATGCCGCTGTCAAGGGGCGGGCCGGGGCGCGCGGGCGGGCGTGGCGAGCAGTTTTGGGGAGCGGCTTCGCGCGGGTACCACCACGGGTGGCGCTGGTTCGGCCGACGGGGGCGCTGCCCGGTGCGAACGGCATCGGGGCAAGTCGAGGGCAGGGGACGTTGTGATCGTCTGGGTCAATGGCACATTCGGGGCGGGCAAGACGAGCGCCTGCCGCGAGCTGGTGGAACTGCTGCCCGGGAGCGTGCTCTTCGATCCCGAGCTGGTCGGCTTCGGACTGCGCCGGATGCTTCCGGCCGACCGGCTGGCCACGGTGTCCGACTTCCAGGACCTCGCGGCCTGGCGTCGGCTGGTGCCCGAGACGGCCGCCGCGCTGCTCGGCGAGGTGGGCGGGCCGTTGGTGGTGCCGATGACCCTGCTCAGAGAGGACTACCGGGACGAGATCTTCGGTGATCTCGCCGCGCACGGGATCGCGGTGCACCACTTCGTCCTGGACCCCGAAGAAACGATCCTGCGAAACCGCATCGCCCACCGCGAGGAATGCCCGGGCGATCCGGAGCGCAGCGAGCGGGTCCGCACCTGGTGCCTGGAGCACCTGCCGCACTACCGGGCCGCCCGGCGCTGGCTGGTCGGCGACGCCCGGATGATCGACAACGGCGCGCTCACCCCGCGCGAGACCGCGCACCGGATCGCTGAACTCGTCCGGGTCGGCGCCGCGCGCTGTCCGATCGTCCAGGCCCCCGACCCGACCGGCGACACCGTGGCCTCGGCCGTGCTGTTCTTCGACGAGCAGGACCGGGTGCTGCTCGTCGACCCGGTCTACAAGCCCGACTGGGACTTCCCCGGCGGCGTGGTCGAACGCGGCGAGGCCCCCACCGACGCCGCCCTGCGCGAGACCGCCGAGGAGCTCGGGCTGCGCCTGGACCCCTCGGTGCTGCGGCTGCTCGCCGTCGACTGGGAACCGCGCACCGGCCCGCGCCGCGGCGGCCTGCGGCTGATGTACGACGGCGGCCTGCTGGACGACGCGGGCCGGCGGAACCTGCTGCTGCAACAGGAGGAGCTGCGCGGCTGCCGGTTCGTCACCCTGGACGAGTCGGCCGACCTGCTGCCGCCCAGCCGCTACCGGCGCCTGGCCGCCGCGCTGGACGCCCGGCGCAGCGGGGAACTGCGCTACCTGGAGGCGGGGTGCCGGGCGGCGCTCGGCCGCCTGGCCAGCACGGCGGACGCGGCGTAGCGCCGGAGGGCCGGGGGCGGACGGGCTGGGGGCGGACGGGCTGGGGGCCGACGGGCTGGGGGCCGACGGGCCGGGGGAGGAGGGCCGGGGCACCGGGCGGTGGCCCGGCCCCGGTTGGTGGCGCGGCCGGTGCGGGGGTCAGGATGGGGACATGCCGTTCACGCTGAGCCATCCCGCCGCCGTCCTGCCCCTGCTGCGCGCCGCCGGGGAGCGCGGGCCGTTGGTGGCCTCGGCGCTGGTGGCCGGGTCGATGGCGCCCGACGTGCCGTTCTTCGCCGAGTCGCTGCTGCCCGGGGTGTACGTGCACGGCGGGCTGACCCACGCCTGGTGGGCGGTGCCGACGCTGGACGTGGCGATCGCCGGCGCGCTGGTGGCGGGGTGGCACGGGCTGCTGCGCGCGCCGCTGGTGGGGCTGCTGCCCGAACGGTGGGCGGGCGGCGCCGAGGCGTTGACGGTCCGCCGGGCCGCGGCGGCCGGTGCGGGCGGTACCGGCGGCTGCGGCGGTGCCGGGGGCCTGGGCGCGGACGCGGCCTGGTTCGTGGCCTCGGCGGCGGTCGGCGCGGCCACCCACGTCGGCTGGGACGCGTTCACCCACGGCGGCCGGCTGGGCGTGCGGCTGCTGCCCGTACTGGACCGGACGGTGGCCGGGGTCCCGGTCTACGAGGCGCTGCAGTACGGGAGTTCGGCGCTGGCGCTGGCCGCGCTGGGCGGCTGGGCGGCGCGCGCGGTGCGGGCCGTGGAACCGGTGCGCCCGGCCGTGCGGCTGGCGCCGCGGACCAGGCGGACGGCCACCGCGGTGCTGGCCGCGGCCACCGCGGCCGGGGTGCTGCACCGGATCGCCCCGCTGCGCCGCAACCTCGTCCCGGAGGTGTGCTTCGGGGCCGGTGCCGGCCTCGCGGTGGGTGCGGTCGGCTACGCGGCGGTGGTCGCGGCCGCCCGCCGGTGGCGTGGCGGGCGGCCCGGGAACGGTGCGAACTCCCGTCAGGCGGTGCGCAGTTCCGCGTAGCGGCGGAGGAACAGGGCCTCGGTGAGGGCCATCCGCTCCAGCTCCTGCGGGTCGACGCTCTCGTTGACGGCGTGGATCTGGGTGGTCGGGTCCTCGACGCCGATCAGCACGATCTCGGCCTGCGGGTAGAGCGAGCGCAGGGTGTTGCAGAGCGGGATCGAGCCGCCCTCGCCGGAGGCGACCATCGGCGTGCCGAAGGCCTCGGCCATCGCCTCGCCCATTGCCTCGTAGGCCGGGCCGCTGGTGTCGGCGCGGAACGGCGCGCCGTTGCCCTGGCGCTCGACGGTCAGTCGGGCGCCGAGCGGGACCTGCGCCTCCAGGTGGGCGACCAGGGCGTCCTGGGCGGCCTCGGTGTCCATGCCCGGCGGGACGCGCAGGGAGATCAGCGCCTTGGCGGCGGCCTGCACCGAGGAGGTGGCGCCGATCACCGGCGGGGCGTCGATGCCGAGGACGGTGACGGACGGGCGGGCCCACAGCCGGTCGGAGACGGTGCCGGTGCCGGTCAGGGCGACGCCGTCGAGCACCTTGGCGTCGGCGCGGAACTGCTCCTCCGGGTACTGCACGCCCTCCCAGGTCTGGTCGGCGGCCAGCCCGGCGACCGCGACGTCGCCGTTCTCGTCGTGCAGCGAGGCGAGCACCTTGATCAGTGCCTGCAGCGCGTCGGGGGCGGCGCCGCCGAAGCCGCCGGAGTGGAGGTTGCCGGCCAGCGTGGTGATCGAGGCCTCGACCACCGTCATGCCGCGCAGCGTGGCGGTCACGGTCGGCAGGCCCGGGGCGAAGTTGCCGGTGTCGCCGATCACGATGACGTCGGCGGCGAGCAGCTCGGGGTGGGCCTCGGCGTAGCGCTCCAGACCGCCGGTGCCCTGCTCCTCGGAGCCCTCCACGATGACCTTCAGGCCGACCGGGTAGTCGTCGCCGTACACCTGGCGCAGCGCCCGCAGGGCGGTCAGGTGCATCAGGATGTTGCCCTTGCAGTCGGCGGCGCCGCGCCCGTACCAGCGGCCGTCGCGCTCGGTCAGCTCGAAGGCCGGGCTGTGCCAGCCGCTCTCGTCGAGCGGGGGCTGCACGTCGTAGTGCGAGTAGAGCAGCACGGTCGGGGCGCCCTCGGGGCCGGGCAGCTCGCCGTAGACGGACTGGGTGCCGTCCGGGGTGTCCAGCAGCCGGATGCCGGTCAGGCCCTCGGCGGCGAAGGCCTCGGCGACCCAGTGCGCGGCCTTCTGGCACTCCTCGACCGGGAACTGGCGCGGGTCGGCGACCGACTGGAAGGCGACCAGCTCGGCGAGGTCGGTGCGGGCACGGTCCATCAGGGACCGGACGGCGTCGGCCAGGGGCTGTGACATCGGGGCTCCGGAGGGGACGGGTCCGCCCGGGGGGTGGTAGGGGCGGAGGCGGTCGGTTGGGGTACCGCCGATCATAGGCTGAGCCGTCCGGAGGGCAGCGGGGAGCTTCCGGATCGGTGGGTGGTGCGGCGACCGGGGCACCGGGCGGACGCATAGGATTGGTCGACGTGACTGACTCCGGAAGCCCTGATTCCCGTAGCCCGATCGACAGCCCGTCGGACGTCCCGGTCGAGCGTCCGTCGGACGTCCCGGTCGACAGCCCGTCGCAAGCCCCGTCGGAGGGCCCTTCGGAGGGCCCGTCGCACGGCCCGCTCGACGAGGCGTCGCAGCCGCAGGACGGCGTCTGGGACGTCGTGGTGGTCGGCGCCGGACCGGCCGGGGCCTCGGCCGCGTACGCCGCCGCCGAGCAGGGCCGCCGGGTGCTGCTGCTCGACAAGGCCGAGCACCCCCGCTACAAGACCTGCGGCGGCGGCATCATCGGCCCGTCCCGGGACAGCCTGCCGCCGAACTTCGAACTGCCGTTGCAGGACCGGGTGTCGGCCGTCACCTTCGCCTACGACGGGCAGTACACCCGGACCAAGCGTTCCAAGCGGATGCTGTTCGGGCTGGTCAACCGGGACGAGTTCGACCTGCGGCTGGTCCGGTCCGCCAAGCAGGCCGGGGCGGTGCTGGTCACCGGAGTGACCGTCACCGGGGTCGAGCAGCGCGGTGGCGAGCACCGCACGGCCGTGGTCACGGCCGCCGACGGGCGCACCTTCGAGGCCCGGGCGGTGGTCGGTGCGGACGGCAGCGCCAGCCGGATCGCCCGGCACGTGGGCGTCACCTTCGACCAGATCGACCTCGGCCTGGAGGCCGAGATCCCCGTCCCGCCGCAGGTGGCCGCCGACTGGTCGGGCCGGATCCACCTCGACTGGGGCCCGCTGCCCGGCAGTTACGGCTGGGTGTTCCCGAAGACCGAGACCAGCAGCCTGACCGTGGGCGTCATCTCGGCGCGCGGTGACGGCGAGCGGACCAAGCAGTACCTCGCCGACTACATCCGGCGCCTGGGCCTGTCCGGCTTCCCCCCGCGGATCGAGTCCGGGCACCTGACCCGCTGCCGGGCCGAGGACTCGCCGCTCGCCCGCGGCCGGGTCCTGGTGGCCGGGGACGCCGCCGGACTGCTGGAGCCGTGGACCCGCGAGGGCATCTCGTACGCGCTGCGCTCCGGCCGGCTGGCCGGGGAGTGGGCGGTGCGGATCGCGGAGGCGGGTGACGCGGGCACGGTGCGGCGCGAGGCGCTGAACTACGCGTTCGCGATCAAGGCCGGGCTGGGCGTGGAGATGCGCGCGGGCAAGCAGCTGCTGAGCGCCTTCGAGCGGCGGCCGTACCTGTTCCACACGGCGGTCACCACGGTGCCGGCGGCGTGGCGGGCGTTCGCCCGGACCACCCAGGGGCACACCACCTTCGCGCAGCTGCTGCGGCAGAACCGGGCGGCGCGCAAGCTGATGGCGATGGCCGCCCGGTAGCGGGACCCGGTCCGTGCGGCCGGGCCGGCGCCCCCGTTCGGGGCACCGGCCCGGCCGGCGGTTCGGTGGCGGCTAACGGAGCCCGGTCACTTGAGCCCGGTGTCGAGGGCGGACATCAGGGTGCCCGACGGGGTGTCGCCGGACATCTCCCAGATCATGGCGCCGAGCAGGTTCTTCGATTTGAGGTAGGCCGTCTTCTGGGCGATCGACCAGGCGTCGTCGAAGGTCCACCACTGGCCGTTCGCGCCCGTGTAGCCGTACGTGGCAACGGACTTGGGATCGTGGTAGACGGTGAGCCCGGGCACGCCGGTGAGCAGGTTCTGGTACCCGCGGGTGCCCGCCTCCTCGGCGAACTGGCCGGGCGCCGCGCCGTTCGCGGACTGCCAGACGCCGTGGGCGCCGCCGTCCGCCACGCCTTGCCAGCCGCGCCCGTAGAACGGGAAGCCGATGGTCAGCTTGCGCGGGTTGACCCCGGCGGCGAGGTAGGTCCGGACGGCGCCGTCCACGCTGAAGTGGAAGTTGTAGGGGTCGTTCGGGTCGGAGTAGAGGTTGGAGGCTTGGCCGGTGCGGTTGGGCTCCCAGGAGTTGTCGCTGCCCGAGCCGTGGAAGTCGTAGCCCTGGACGTTGGCGATGTCGAGCGAGGTGAAGACCTTGCCGAGGTCCCAGCCGGCCGCGACCTTGGCCGGGTCGGCCGGGGTGAAGGCGGTGAGCAGCTTGTGCGGGCCGCCCAGTGCGTCGAGCTGCTTGCGGAACTCGGCCGCCAACAGGGTCAGGTCGGCCTTGTCGTTCGCGCTCCAGTGGTTGCCCGGGTGGCCGTCGCCGGAGCCGGGCCACTCCCAGTCGAGGTCGATGCCGTCGAAGATCCCGGCGGCGACGCCGTCCCCGCCGGCGCCGTTGTAGACGGGCAGGTTGCCCTTGATCCAGGTGTCCACGCAGGACTTGACGAACTTCTGCCGGGACGCGTCGGTCGCGGCGACGTCGGAGAAGTACTTGGAGTACGTCCAGCCGCCGAGTGAGACGACCACCTTGAGGTTCGGGTACTTGGCCTTGAGCTTCTTCAACTGGTTGAAGTTGCCCCGGAGTTTGCCCCAGCCGTCGTCGGCCACGCCGTCCACCGACTGGTCGGCGCTCATCGGGCGGGCGTAGTCGGCGTCGGCGTCACCGGCGCCGGTGCCCTGGTCCGGGTCCTCCGGGTTGGCGGTGGTGCCCTTGGTGACGCCCGCGAGGCAGGTCAGGTTGACCGGATCGATGTTCTCGAAGGCGTAGTTGACGATGTCGAGCTTGGCCGCGCTGCCCGAGGTGTCGAGGTTCTTGACGAAGTACTGGCGGCCGTAGATGCCCCACTGGACGAAGTAGCCGACCCGGGCGTACTTGCCGGCGCCGACGATGTCCGCGGTGGTCACGGCGAGCGGCGCGGAGGCGGGCGAGGCGTTGTCGGCGGGGTCGCGGGCCTGCACCGTGAAGGTGTAGGCGGTGGACGGCGAGAGGCCGCCGACGGACGCGGTCAGGGTGCCGCCGTCGACCGTCGTCACCAGGGTGGCGCCCTGGTAGACGTCGTACGCGGCGACCCGGACGTTGTCGGTGGCGGCGTTCCAGGCGAGCGTCACGTCCGAGGAACCGACCGACGTGGCACGGAGGTTGGTGGGTGCGGTCGGCGGGACCCGGTCCGTGGACGGGTCGAAGGTGGCGGCCGTCACGGGCGCGCTGAGCGGGCCGGTGTTGCCGCGGCTGTCCTTGGCCCGGACGGTCAGGGTGTACGTGGTGGCCGGGGTGAGCCCGGTGACCAGGGCGTTGGCGGTCGGGCCGGAGGCGAGCACGGTGGTGCCGCTCAGCACGTCGTAGGAGGCGACCGGGAAGTCCCCGCCGGTGGCGGCCGGCCAGCTCAGCGCGAGGGTGTGCGCCGTCGCCCCGGTGACGGTGGGGGTGCCCGGCGCGGACGGCGGGACGTCGGCGGAGCCGTCGCACTTGTCGCCGTTGACGCGGCAGTTGAGCGGGGTGGAGACCGGGCCGGTGCCGACGAACCAGAAGCTGTACGGCTCGGTGGTGCTGTGGGCGTTGACGGTCGCGTTGTAGTACGCGGCGGTGGCGGTGACGTGCCGGCCGTTGACGGTCGCGGTGCCGTTGCTGGTGTTGCCCATGGTGACGCCGGCGGGCAGGTCGAAGTCCAGGGTCCAGCCGGTGACGGCGGTGGCGTTGTCGTTGTGGACGATGTACGTGCCCTGCCACCAGGAGCCGTTGTCGGCGGTGGTGAAGGTGGCGGTGAGCCTGCCCGCCGCGCTCGCCGGGGCGGCGAGCGCGGTCAGGACGGCGAGTGGCAGGAGCAGGACGGACAGCAGCGCCAGCAGTCTGCTGCGCATGCGCGGGCGTCCCGCCCGGGATCGAGCGGACATGGTTCTCCCTGTGGCGGTGGGGGTTGGACAGGGTGACGTAGAACCGGTGGTGCTCCGTGTGCGATCGGTGCCCGCGCCGTGGGGGGCGGGGGCATGGGCACTGTAGGAGGACTGGACCAATGCGTCAACAGGTCTGTACCACTGGGGAGTTGGGGCGGCGGTGGGGGATCGGCCGGCCCGAGCGGCGTTACTCCGGGACGATCGCCGTGGCCTCGATCTCGATCAGCACGTCGGGCCGGAACAGGGCCGCGACCTGCATCGCGGAGGCGGCCGGGAGCGGCAGGTCGCCCAGGTACTCGTCCCGGGCCTCCCGGATCGCCGCGAGGTGGGCGATGTCGGTCATGAAGAAGGTGAACTTGACGACGTCCGAGAAGTCGGCGCCGGCGGCGGCCAGGCAGCGGCGCAGGTTCTCGAAGACCTGACGGGCCTGGGCCTTCGGGTCACTTGCGCCGACCAGGTTCCCGTGCTCGTCGAAGGCGACCTGTCCGGAGACCTGGACCAGCCGGCCGGTGCCGGTGACGACGTGGGTGTAGCCCTTCGCGGGGAACACGCCCGGCGGCTGGGTGATGTGGGTGAGGTGCGTGGTGGTCATGGTGCCCGATCGTGCTCCACCGTACGCCGGGACGGCAAGTGGCCGGCCCCGGTCAACCCGCCCGTCAGTGCACCCGTCAACGCACCCGTCAGCGCACCACTTCGGGCAGCTCGCGCCGGAACGTCCAGTCGGCGACGGGCAGTTGGGCGGCAGGGCCGGAGGAGCGCAGCACCACGTCCAGGACCTCGCCCGGGTCGGCGGCGTAACCCCCGCTGGCCCAGGCGGCGTTGGCCTCGACCACCGCCCAGCCCCGGTCCGTCCGTCCGACGTCCACCACCACCGCGCTCGGCAGCGGGGCGTGCGAGGCCGAGGCGGCCAGCACGTCGCGGGCGAAGGCCAGCACCTCGGGGCCGTCCGCCCCCAGCGGTGCGACGGACAGGTCACCGTCCTGCGCGTAGCGCGAGCCCGTCCGCACCGCGCCGTCCAGGACGAACAGCCGGAACTCCGTGCGGAACCGGACCACCTCGCTCACCAGTACGCGGGTGTCCCCGTCCAGCAGAGCGGGGCCGGGAAGCGCGCGGCCGTCGGGGTAGACCCGGGCGGCGAACAGCTTGTCCGCGGGCGGCTTCACGAAGGCCGGGCCGCGCAGCCCACGGGCCTCGGCCAGCGTGGTCGCGGACACCCGTCGGCCGGTCAGTCCGAGCGGCAGCCGGGCGAGCCAGTCCTCGGCCGGCTCCAACAGGGCGAGGCCGAGCTCCCGGCCGACCGCGTCCGCGAACAGCGGCCCGCCGTACACGTGCACCGCGGCGCCGAGCAGGTCACGCGGCGCCTGCCAGGAGGCGGCGGTGCGTGCGCGCAGGCCGCGCAGCCCGGCGGCGGTGCGCAGCTGGAGGCCGGTCTCGTTGATCCGCGGGGCGAGCAGCAGGACCGGGGGGTCGGTGGTCATGGGTTCATGCTGACGGGCGGACCACGGCTGCCACCAGCGGTTTTCGGCCCGGCGGCCGGAGGGCCGGGGCCGCCGGGGCCCGTACGGCTCCGGCCGGGCGGCAACGGGCGGCTCCGGCCGAGGGGTGCCGATCGGCTCTGGCCGAGGAGCGGGTGGGCGTGCCAGAGTCGTGCGGGCGCGGTCCGGGCACCCCGGTCCGCGCCCGCAGTCCGACCCACCCTCAGCCGGAAGGCAGGCCCACGCCGATGACCAGCGCAGAGCCCCTCGTCCGCGTCACCACCGCGGACGCCGTCACCACGCTCACCCTCGACTCGCCGCACAACCGCAACGCACTCTCCTCCCGCCTGATGTCCGAGCTGCACGCCGGACTGGCGGTGGCCGCGGCCGACCGGGACGTCCGTGCGGTGGTGCTCACCCACACCGGCAAGGTGTTCTGCGCGGGTGCGGACCTCTCCGAGGCGACCGGCGCGGACCCGACCGTCGGCCCGCGCGGCCTGGTCGAGCTGCAGAAGGCGATCGTGGACTGCACCAAGCCGGTGATCGCCGTGGTCGACGGGCACGCCCGGGCCGGCGGCCTCGGCCTGATCGGCGCGGCGGACCTCGCCGTCGCCGGACCGGCCGCGACCTTCGCCTTCACCGAGGTCCGGCTCGGCCTGGCGCCCGCCGTCATCTCGCTGCCGCTGCGCCCCAAGCTGGAGCCGCGCGCCGCCTCCCGCTACTACCTGACCGGCGAGGTCTTCGACGCCGCCGAGGCGGCCCGGATCGGTCTGATCACCCAGGCGGCCGACTCCAGCGAGTCCACCGGGGTGCTGGTGAAGGGTCTGCTGGACGCGCTGCGCCAGGGCTCGCCGCAGGGGCTGGCGGAGTCCAAGCGGCTGGCCAACGCCGAGGTGGCGCGGTCCTTCGAGCGGGACGCGGACGAGCTGGTACAGCTGTCGGCGCGGTTGTTCGGGTCGGCGGAGGCGCAGGAGGGGATGCGGTCCTTCCTGGAGAAGCGGCCGGCGGCCTGGGTGCGCTGAGCCGCGGGCTGGGCTGGGCCTCCGGCTGGGCGCGGCCCCGGCCCAGCCCGGCCGGCAAGGGGGGGCGGTCCGGGGCGGTGCGGAAGGGAGCGGTGGGGCCGGTGTGATGTCGGCCTCCCGGTCACCGGGCGGACGCTACGGGCCGGTAACGTGAGCGCATGCCGATAACCCGTTCCCTCCTCTCCACCGTCCGGGACGGCGGCCGCCGGGCCGCTGGGCGCCTCGTCCACCGGGGCTGGCGCTGGGTGCAGCGGACCGGCGCGGTCAGCAACCGGAACCCCGGTCCGTACCGGTTCGGCGAGCTGGGTGACGGCACCACCCTCGCCTTCCCGCTCGGGGCGGTGTTCAACGAGCGGTGGATCACCATCGGGCCGTTCTCGATCATCGGTGAGCGGGTCACCATCAGTGCGGGCTTCCTGCCCGGGCTCGACCTCGGGCCGGAGCCGATCGTGCGGATCGGCGGCGGTTGCGTGATCGGGCGGGACAGCCACATCGTCGGCCACCAGTCGATCGTGATCGGCGACGACGTCTGGACCGGCCCCGGGGTGTACGTCAGCGACCAGGCGCACGAGTACCGGGACACCGAGCTGCCGATCGGCAAGCAGTGGCCGCGCAACGAGCCGGTGGAGATCGGCACCGGCAGCTGGATCGGTACCGGCGCGGTGATCATGCCGGGGGCGCGGATCGGCCGCAACGTGGTGGTCGCGGCCGGTGCGGTGGTGCGCGGCGAGGTGCCCGACCACAGCGTGGTCGCCGGTGCCCCGGCCAAGGTGGTCCGGCGGTGGACCGAGGAGGAGGGCTGGCAGCCGCCGCTGCGGCACGAACCGCCCCGGCCGGTGCCGGACGGGGTGACGGCGGAGCAGCTGCGCGCCCTGGTGGGGTGGGACCTGCGGTTGCCGGGGGAGCGGGACTGAGGTCGTTCGGTCGATCCCAGCGGTGCACCGGCCTCCAGCAGGACGGCGTCGTCGGCCCGCTGACCTGGGCCGTTGAGCCCGGGCCTGTTGATTGCGGGCCGGTGAGCTCGGGCCGTTGACTGCGGGCCGTTGATGGCAGGACGTCACGACCGGTGGGCCGGGCTCGACCGCTCGGCCGTCCGGGCCGCGATCGCGGCGGTGATCCGCAGGACGTCGGCCGGGCGCGCCGGGTCCAGCCCGGTGAGCACGGCGATCCGGCGCAGCCGGTAGTCGACGGTGTTGGGGTGCAGGTGCAGGGCGCTCGCGGTCTGTCGGCGGTTGAGGCCGCCGGCCAGGTGGATGCGCAGGGTGGTGAGCAACTCCCCGTTGTCGGCGAGGGGTTCGAGCAGTGCGGCGAGCCGGGCGCGGGCCTGGCTGGGCCGGGTGAGCTGGTACTCCAGTAGCACGTCGTCCAGCCGGTGCAGTCCGGGCGGGCGGCCGAACGTCCGGGCCACGTCCAGGACTTCGTAGGCGAGGGCGGCGGCGCGGGGCACCTCGGCCGGCGCTGCGGCGGCCGCTCCGGCCAGCACGGGCACACCTGCGGCGCGGGCCGCGGCGGCGAGGACGGCGCCGAGCAGGGACCAGTCGGCCCGGTCCTCGACTCCGCCCTCGACTCCGCCCTCGAATCTGCCCTCGGATCCGTCGGCGGGCCCGTCGGCCAGGTCCGGCGGGGTCGGCAGCGGGAGGAGCAGCAGGCCGCCCGAGGGGGTGAGCGAGGAGAGCGCCGACTGCCGGGTGCGGTGGTCGAGTTCGGAGACGAAACGGCGCAGCTTGCGACGGGCGGCGATGGCCGGGTCGATGCCGGGGGAGTGCTCGTCCGGGTGGTCGGCGAGGGACAGGCAGAGTACGGCGTAGCCGGGCGGCAGTTCGGTGCCGGCCCGGGCGGCGGCCTCCTCGGCGGGAGTGCCGGCGAGCAGTGCGGACAGGAGGGACTGCCGGGCGGTGGAGTTCCGGTCGCCGGCCGACTGCTGCCCGTCCAGGTAGCCGGCGCCGGCGGCGGTGACGGCCCGGCGGAGCTGGTCGAGCAGCAGGCGGTTGAGCAGCAGCAGGTCGGCGGCGTCCCCGGCGTGGGCGTCCCTGGTGATGAACTCCCAGCAGACCTCCAGCCCCAGGTGGTGGGCGAGCAGGACGGCGTCCAGCGGCAGGCCCTCCTCGGCGCGGCGCGCGGCGGCGTCCCGTACGGCGGTGAACTCCTCGGCGGGGGCGGGGAGTCCGGTGCGGACGGCGTGGGCCAGGCCGCGGATGCGGCGCTCGGTGTCCCGGGTGAGTTCGCCGGTGAGCTGCTCGCGCGGGAGGCGGTGGTAGACCGGCACCCGCTCCAGCAGGGCGGCGACCACCTCGGCGGCCAACTCGCGGACGCTGCCCAGGAGTCGCTGGTCGGCCGGGAGTCCGCCGATCACCGGGACGCGCCACGGCGAGGGGTGTCCGGTGGCGCCGGTGGGGGTGTCGGCTGAGGCGTCGGTGGCGGCGTCGGGGGCCCGGTGCGCGGGGAGTTCGGCGGAGTGGCTGGTGGGGGTGCAGTGGGGTGCGTTGTGACCGGTCACAGAGAACACCGTCCAGGTCTGGGGGACGTCCAAGGGCTGGGCCGGAGGGGCGACCGCATCATTGAGCCACTCGGGTTACCTGTTGGTAACAAACTTCCGCTGTGGAGGCAACAGTTGAGAACCCCACTTCTCCGCTTCTCCGCAACTCCCCTGCGCCGTCGGCTCGGCGGAGCCTTCGGTGCGGCCGTCCTGGCGGGCGCGCTACTGGTCGGCGCCGCCGCGGCCCCCGCCGTGGCCGCTCCGGCCGCCGTCACCCCGGCCGCCACCCCGGCCGCCGCCGCGGCCGCGCTCCCGCCCGACGGTGACTCGGTGGCCTCGCCGCCCGGCGCCAACGACTGGAGCTGCCGACCGTCCGCCGCCCACCCCGACCCGGTGGTGCTGGTGCACGGCACCTTCGCCAACCGCTACGAGAACTGGCTGGCGCTCTCCCCGCTGCTCAAGGGCCTCGGGTACTGCGTCTTCGCCCTCGACTACGGCACCGTCCCGGGCATCACCTCCAGCGGCAGCGGTCTGCTGCTGCCGATCGGCGGCCTCGGACCGGTGCCCGCCTCGGCGGCCCAACTCGCCCACTTCGTCGACCTGGTGAGGTCCGCGACCGGTGCGGCCAAGGTCGACATCGTCGGGCACTCGCAGGGCGGCATGCTGCCGAACTACTACCTGAAGTTCCTCGGCGGCGCATCCAAGGTGGACAAGCTGATCGGCCTGGCGCCGTCCAACCACGGCACGACCCTCGACGGGATCACCAAGCTGGCGCCGTACTTCCCCGGCGTGGCCGACCTGATCTACACCGTCTGCCAGGCCTGCCGCGACCAGGCGGTGGGCTCCGACTTCAACGCCACCATGGCCTCCCGGCCGGACACCGTGCCGGGCGTGCACTACACGGTGATCTCGACCGTCTACGACGAGGTCGTCACCCCGTGGCGGACCCAGTTCCTGAACGGGCCGGACGTGGACAACCAGGTGCTCCAGGACCACTGCCCGGTCACGCTCGCCGAGCACGTCGCCATCGCGTTCTCGCCGACGGCGCTGCACCTGGTGACCAACGCCCTGGACCCGGCGCACGCCACGCCGGTGTTCTGCGGCTGACGTCGCCGGTGCCGCCACTGCCCGTACCCCCGGTTCCGGCGGGGGTACGGGCAGTGCGCGGTCCGTACTGCGCGGTCTGAGCTGCTCAGCCGGCGGCGCGGAAGGTGATCGCGGCGGTGACGCCGTCGGGCCGCAGCTGGTGGGCACCCGGTGCGTCGAGCACCGCGGCGTCGTAGCGGCCGAGTTCGGTGCCGCCGTCGACGAGGGCCGAACCGGCCAGGCAGACCAGCAGGACGGTCGACCCCTCCGGGACGGCCACGCTGCCGGGCCCGGTCCGCAGCTCCACGGCGGCGTCGGTCCGACCGCGGCGGGTCATCACGTTGAAGTCCACCACCGGACCGCCGAGCAGTCGGCAGTCGGTGGCGGCGTCGCCGGGAAAGGCGAACGGGCGGAACGGGGCGTCGACCAGCTGCTCGACGCCGTCCACGGTGAGCACCATACCGGCGCCCTCGACCAGGGTGATCACCCGGTCGATCCCGGGGAACGGCGAGAACGGACCGGCCGAGGCGACGTCGGCCAGGCTCACCCGCCAGTCGAAGTCGGCCAGTCCGGCCCCGGCGGGGGACCCGGCGACCTCCCGGGTCACCCCGCCCCCGTTGAGCCACGGGGTGGCCGGGCGCTCGCTCGCCCGAAGTACCTGGATGCGTCCGGTGGTGGTCATGGGTCCGCATCCTGCCACTGCCGGGGCGGGTCCGGCAGGGCCGCCCCGACGGTCAGCGCCGTCCGACTTGCCAGCGCCACCCGGCCGTCAACGCCGTCCGGCCGTCAGCGCCGTCCGACCGCAAGCGGC
This sequence comes from Kitasatospora sp. NPDC028055, assembly GCF_040637885.1. Lineage (NCBI taxonomy): Bacteria > Bacillati > Actinomycetota > Actinomycetes > Kitasatosporales > Streptomycetaceae > Kitasatospora > Kitasatospora sp. NPDC028055. Next base: position 19,840 of record NZ_JBEZXE010000069.1, read on the forward strand.
AGCAGGGCCGCGGCGGTGGCCGTGACCGCGACCGTGGTCAGGGCGAGCGGCAGTCCGACCGCGTCGGCGAGGAAGCCGATCACCACCGGCCCGATCAGCATCCCGCCGTACCCGAGTGTCGAGGCGAGCGCGACGCCCTGCGGCCCGCCCGCCGCACCGGCGCGCGCGATGGCGAGCGGGAACAGGTTGGCCAGCCCGAGGCCGACCAGGACGAAGCCGCCGATGGCCACCGGCACCGACGGGGCCAGGGCGGCGAGCAGCATGCCGGCCGCGGCGGCGAGCCCGCCGAGCAGCATCAGCCGGTTCTGGCCCAGCCGGATGGACAGCCAGGTGCCGCCCACCCGTCCGCTGGTCATGGCGAAGGCGTACGCGGCGTACCCGGCGGCGGCGGTGCCCGCGCCCGCGTGGACGTCGTCGGTGAGATGGAGGGTGGTCCAGTCGGCGACGGCGCCCTCGCCGTACGCCGTGCACAGCGCGGTGAGGCCGAGCAGCAGCACCAGCAGTCGGACGTGCCTCCCGGCGGCCGGAGCGGTGGTCGGAGCGGTGGCCGGGTCTGTGGCCGGAGCGGTGGTCGGGCCGTTGGCGGGGTCGCGGGTGGGGCCGCTGGCCGGGTCGGGGGTCCGCTCCGGGGCGACCATCGGCGCGGCCGGGCTGCGCAGCAGGACGAGGCCCGCGCCGACGGTCACGGCGAGCCCCAGCAGTCCGCCGAGCGCGAGCGCCCACGCGGTGGTCAGCCGCTCGGCGAGCAGGCCGCCGATGCCCGCGCCGAGCAGTCCGCCCAGGCTGTACCCGGCGTGGAAGCTGGGCATGACGGGCCGGCGAAGCTGGGCGACCAGATCGACGGCGGCGCTGTTCATGGCGACGTTGGCGCCGCCGTACCCGGCGCCGAACAGCAGCAGCACCGCGCCGAGCGAGTACACCGAGTGGGCGTGCGCGGGCAGCGGGACGGCGAGGGCGAGCAGCGCCAGCGAGGCCACGGTGACCGGGCGCGAGCCGTAGCGCAGGCAGAGCCGGCCGACGGCCGGCATGGTGAGGACGGCGCCGGCCGACAGGCAGAGCAGGGCCAGGCCGAGGGCGCTGTGGGAGGCGCTGACCTGGCTGCGGACGTCCGGGATGCGGACGACCCAGGCGGCGAACAGGAAGCCGTCGACGGCGAAGAAGGCGGTGAGCGCGAGCCGGGCGGCGCCCCAGGGGCTGTCCGCGACCGGGGGTGTGCTGCGAGACTGGGGGGAGGTCGGGTCGGCGTGGCGGTGGGAACTGATTTTGTTTCGAAGCGACACAAAGTCACAATAGGGGCGTGCAGCTCTCACCTTCAAGCCCGCGGCCCCGCTCCGGGACCGATGCCGACGCGCAGCGCGACGCCCACCGCCGCGCGGCCCCCGACCGCGGTCGGACGCTGCTCGGCCCGGCGCTCTCGCTCATCCACACCGGCCAGACACCCACCCGGTCCGCGCTGACCCGCGCGCTGGACGTCACCCGGGCCACCGCCGGGGCCGTCACGGCCGAACTGGAGGCGCTCGGCCTGATCACCGTCGACTCCCGCCCGGCCGGCGGCGGCCGCGGCCGCCCCTCGCACCGGCTGGCGATCGACCCGCAGGGCCCGGTCGTGGTCGCCGGGCAGATCCACGCCGACGGGCTGAGCGTCACCCTGGCCGGACTCGGCGGACTGCTCGACCCGCCCGTCCACCTGCCGCTGCCCGCCGCCACCGATCCGGTCCGGATGCTGCGCGCCGTCGCCCAGGCCGGTGCCGAGCTGGCCCGCGCGACCGACCGCCGCTGCCTGGCCGCCTCGCTCGCCCTGCCCAACCCGGTCACCGAACCGGACGGCACCGCGCTCGCCGCGCTGCACTTCGCCTGGCCCAGCGGCACCCCGGTCGCCGACCTCTACGACGTCGAGGTCGGCCGCGCCGACCACGGCCCGAAGGCCGTGCGGCCGCTGCCCACCGCCATCGCCAACGACGCCAACCTCGCTGCCCTCGCCGAGTACCGCCACGGCGCCGGGCGCGGCGCCCGGCACCTGCTCTTCGTCACCTCCGGCCATCGCGGCGTCGGCGGCGCGCTGGTGATCGACGGGCACCTGCACACCGGCAGCGCCGGGCTCGCCCTGGAGGTCGGCCACCTCACCGTCGACCCGCAGGGCCGCCCCTGTGCGTGCGGCAACCGGGGCTGCCTGAACGCCGAGACCGACCCCGACGCGCTGTTCGCCGCCGCCGGCCTCACCCCGGAGCCCGGCCGCCCGCTGCTCGACCAGGCGCGCGAGCTGTGCTGGGCGGCCGCGACCGACGAGCGGGCGCGGGCCGCCGTGGAACACGTGATCGACCGGCTCGGGCTCGGACTGGCCGGGGTCGCCAACATCCTCAACCCGGACCGGGTGGTGCTCAGCGGCCTGCACCTCGACCTCCTGGAGGCCGCCCCCGACCGGCTGCGCGCGGTGGTCGCCGACCGCAGCCTGTGGGGGCGCAGCGGGCGGGTGCCGATCGTCGGCGCGGAGCTGGCGCACGGCGCGCTCGCGGGCGCGGCCGAGCTCGGCTGGGGGCCGTACCTCGCGGACCCGCAGTCGGTGCCGGTCTGAGAACGCCGGTCTGAGACGCCGGGCGGGGCGGGGAGTGGCGCGGCGGGCGGGCCGCGAGGGGCGATAAGCGGAAGCTGGGTCTACGAAAACGGTCACTTATCGTGACTCTCGTACACTCGTAGTGAGCAGCGGGGGGCCGCAACGAGGGAGTACGTGACCATGAGCACCCAGTCCGGTGGGACCGTCGGCACCGAGCCGGTCGTGGGCGTCGGGCCGGCCGTCGGCATCGAGCCGACCGTCGACGTCGACCGCTCCGACCAGCAGTACCGCGACTGGCTCAAGGAGGCGGTGCGCAAGGTCCACGCCGACGCCAACCGCTCCGCCGACACCCACCTGCTGCGCTTCCCCTTGCCGGCCGAGTGGGGGATCGACCTCTACCTCAAGGACGAGTCCACCCACCCGACCGGCTCGCTCAAGCACCGGCTGGCCCGCTCGCTCTTCCTCTACGGGCTCTGCAACGGCTGGATCCGCCCCGGAAAGCCGGTGATCGAGGCCTCCAGCGGCTCCACCGCCGTCTCCGAGGCGTACTTCGCCCAGCTCATCGGGGTGCCGTTCATCGCCGTCATGGCCAAGAGCACCAGCCAGGCCAAGATCGACCTGATCGAGTTCCATGGCGGCGAGTGCCACCTGGTCGAGCGCTCGGACGAGGTCTACGCGGCCTCCGCGCGGCTCGCCGAGGAGACCGGCGGGCACTACATGGACCAGTTCACCTACGCCGAGCGGGCCACCGACTGGCGCGGCAACAACAACATCGCCGAGTCGGTCTTCGCCCAGCTGCGCCTGGAGCCGCACCCGGAACCGGCCTGGATCGTCGCCACCGCCGGCACCGGCGGCACCTCGGCGACCATCGCCCGGTACGTGCACTACATGCAGTACGACACCCGGATCTGCGTCGCGGACCCGGAGAACTCCTGCTTCTTCGAGGGCTGGGTGAACCACGACCCGGACGCCGTCTGTGCGAGCGGCTCCCGGATCGAGGGCATCGGGCGGCCCCGGATGGAGCCGAGCTTCGTGGCCGGGGCGGTCGACCGGATGATGAAGGTGCCCGACGCCGCCTCGATCGCCGCGGTGCGGGTGCTGGAGCAGGTGCTCGGGAAGAAGGCCGGCGCCTCCACCGGGACGGGACTGTGGAGTGCGCTGCGGATCGTCGCGGAGATGCGGGCGGCCGGCCGGACGGGCAGCGTGGTCGGCCTGATCTGCGACCCGGGGGACCGCTACTTGGACAAGTACTACTCGGACGACTGGCTGGCCGGGGAGCGGATCGACATCGCGCCGTACCGCTCCGCGCTGGAGTCCTTCCTGGCGGGCGGCGCCTGGACGGGCTGACGGCTGACGGGTAACGACGGACAGCTGACAACTGACAGATAACAGATTTCGAAATCTGTTATCTGTTATCTGTCAGTTGTCAGCTCTCACCCGCCCGCACTCCGCCGGAGCACCGCCCGGCCCGGTCAAGCTCCGCCGACTGCCCTACGGCAGCGGCGCGGTCGGCAGGTCCGCCGGGACGAGCAGCTGCAGCTCCTCCGTGGACGGGTCGGCCAGCGAGGCCACCCGCACCGCGTGGCGCTCGACCATGGTCTCGAACACCTGCCGCGCGGTGCGCCCGTTGCCGAAGTTGGGCCCGCGCTCCAGCCCGCCGAAGTGGTCCAGCAGCGCACTCTCGGCCGCCTCGGAGAGCGCGTACTCGTGCTCCGCGCACTGCGCCCGGGCGATCTCCAGCAGTTCGTCCGCCGTGTAGTCGGGAAAGCTGACGGTCCGTGAGAAGCGGGACGACACACCGGGGTTGGCGGAGAGGAAGCGCTCCATCTCGGCGGTGTAGCCGGCCACGATCACGACCACCTCGTCCCGGTGGTCCTCCATCAGCTTGACCAGGGTGTCGATCGCCTCGCGCCCGAAGTCCCGGGCGCCGTCCTCGGGGGCGAGCGCGTACGCCTCGTCGATGAAGAGGACCCCGCCGCGGGCCCGGTCGAAGGCGGCGGCGGTGCGGATCGCGGTGGAGCCGATGTGCTCGCCGACGAGGTCGACCCGGGCCACCTCGACCAGGTGGCCGCGCTGGAGCACCCCGAGCGAGGCGAGGATCTCGCCGTACAGCCGGGCGACGGTGGTCTTGCCGGTGCCGGGGGCACCGGTGAAGACCAGGTGTCGGCGGAGCGAGGGGGCCTTGAGGCCGGCCAGGCGGCGGCGTCGGCCGACCGAGATCAGGTCGATCAGCGTGCGCACCTCCTGCTTCACCGTGGCCAGGCCGACCAGCGAGTCCAGTTCGGCGAGCGCCTCGTCGGCCGGGCGGCAGTCCGGGATCGGCGCGATCGTGGCCGTCGCCGCCGTGCCGGAGGTCGCCGCCGACACCATCGAGGAGGCGGTCAACGCCGGTGCGGCCGACGCCAGTTGGGCGGGCCTTGGGGCGGGCAGCTCGGGCCGTCCGGCGGTGCCCGGTCCGGCCGGGGCGAGCGGGGCCACGTCGTCCGAGATGCACCCCTCCGCGACCGGCCCGGGCTCGGAGAACTCGAACCCGGCCCGTTCGTTCTGCTCCGCCCGGCAGCGGGTGAGCTGAGTGCGGCACCCGTCGATGATGTGGAAGCCGAAGCCCTTGCCGTGCGAGACCCGGCAGTCCTCGAAGGTGCCGCGGCCCTGGGCCGAGACGTACACCCCGGCGTCCGTGCTGGCCCGTACGGTGCACTCGCGCAGCACCGGGTCGGCGCCCTTGGTGACGATCACCCCGGTGGCGACGTCCGAGATCTCGCAGTCGGTGAGCAGTCCGCCGCTGCCGTGGTCGCGGAACCAGAGCCCGGTCCCGGCCTCCTGCACCTGGCAGGAGGCGAGCGTGACGGTGGCCCCGCCGCTGACCGAGACCGCCGAGCTGCGGATCCGGCTGAACGAGCAGCCCCGGGCGACGGCCGCGGAGTCCCGGTCGAGGACGAACAGCGCGTCCGGCAGGTCGTACAGCGAGCAGTCGGTGAGGGTGAGCCGGGCGCCGTCGCTGACCCACAGCGCCGGGTACTCGCCGTTGGAGCCGTGGATCCGGCAGGACTCGGCGACCGCCTCGGTGCCCTGGTCCCAGACCGAGAGCGCGCCGCGCCCGAAGTCCCGCACGGTGCTGTTGGAGAGGCTGAGCCTGGCGCGCCCGCGCAGGTCGGCGCCGTTCTCCGGCAGGTCGTGCACCCGGCAGCCGGTGAGCACCAGTTCGGCCTCGCCGTCCAGGGTCAGGCCGTTGCCGGTGACCCGGTGGATGTCGCAGTCGACCAGCCGCCCGCCGGCCTGCGCCTCGGCCTGCACGCCGCTGCCGCGGATCTCGTAGATCTCGCAGCCGGTGAGCTCCGCGGCGCTGCCCGGGTCGGAGAGCAGCACGCCGGCGCCGGAGGCGTGGTGGATCCGGCAGCGGTCCAGGGCGGCGGTCGCCCCGCCGAGCACGGCGAGCCCGGCCTGGCCGGCCGCGGCGACCTCGCAGTCCTCGAAGGCGGCGGCGGTGCCCTCGCCGCGCAGCCGCAGCCCGAGGCCGCCGGGGTTGGCGACCATGCAGCCGCGCAGGGTCGGGCGGGCGCCGCCGCCGATCTCGATCCCGGTGGCGGAGCGGGTCTCGATCCGGCAGCCGCTGAACGCGGGCGTCGCCTCCGCTCCGGTGACCAGGACGGCCGGCGCGGAGCTGTCGCCGCCCTCGACCACCAGGTCGCGCACGGTCGCGGCGGCGGTGACGGTGATCGCCACCCCGGAGGCCGGTTCGATCCGGACGGTGCCCGGGCCCTGGGCCGCGACGATCGTCACCGGCTTGTCCAGCAGCACGTTCTCCCGGAAGGTGCCGGGCCGGACGGTCACGGTGTCGCCCGGCTCGGCGGCGGCCAGGGCCTCCGCGAGCGTGTCGTACTCGCCCGCGCGGCGGCGCCAGCGGGATGCGCTGTCCTGGGTGACCCGGACCCTGTGCTCAGCCATGACGGTCTGTCGTCCCCACCTTCGTCGTGCCGGCGATCCAACGGGCCGTGGGCGCGGGGGTGCGCGGGCCGTCCGCCCACCGTAGCGCGCCCGGACGGGTGATCCGTCCGTCCGTCCGGGCCGGCCGGTGCGCCCGCCCGGGGCCGCTCGGCACGGGCGGGCACCGGGGGCGCCCACCGCGGCCACAGGTTCCGACCACTTGCTTCAACGAGCGCGCACAGCGGGAGTTCCGTGCCGGGGTTCCGTGCCGGAGTGCGGTGCCCGAGTTCCGTGCCGGCGGGCCGGAGGCGGAGCTCCGGCCAAGGCGCGGGGGGGGGGGGGGGAGCCGGGCCAGGGCGCGGCGGTGGCGTCAGCGCCCGTCGGGGGACCAGTGCGCCCCGTCCTCCAGGACCTCGACGTCGTCGCCGAGGCGCAGCGTCCCCAGCACGTCGCCCTCGACGTCGGCCGGGCGCTCGGGGATCAGGTTCTGTCCGAACGCGGCCATGCGCAGCAGCCGGTGGTGCCGGGCCAGGGTGCGCAGCGGTTCGGGGCCGCGCCGCTCGCCGCTCTCCTGGTCGGTGGTGGTCACCACGCAGCGGCCGCAGGGCTTGACCACCTGGAAGGTGAGCGCGCCGATCCGGATCCGGCGCCAGCCGTCCTCGGCCCAGGGCTCGGAGCCGGCGACCACCACGTTGGGGCGGAAACGTTCCATCGGCAGGGTCTCGTGGCCGTCCGGGTGCTCGGCGGCGATCAGTTCGTTGAGCCGCTCCAGCGAACCGGTGGTGGTGAGCAGCAGCGGGAAGCCGTCGGCCATCGACACGGTGTCGCCGGGCCGGCCGTACTGCGGGTCGACGGGCCGGGCGCGCGGGTCGTCCAGGTGCACCAGGCGGTAGTCGCCGAGGCGGTCGGCGATCCACGCGTGGGCGTCCTTGGCGGCCTCGACGGCGCGGAAGCGGGTGCCCCAGACCTCGACCTCGGCGACCGGGGCGCCGGCGTCGGCGGCGGGCGCGGCGACCTCGATCCGGGAGCCGTCGGGGGCGGTCAGCGCCAGTGCGCCGTCCGGCAGCGGGTCGACCCGGATCTGCCCGAGGGCGGCGTTCTCGCGCTGGCTGACGAAGCGTCCGGTGGGATCGGCGAGCATCCAGCGGCGGTCTCCGGCCAGACCCCAGGGGTGGACCGCGGCGGTGTCGGGGCTGAGGCGGTACATCGACTTGACGGGGTAGACGTGGAGTCCGGTGAGGTGCATCCCTCCATCCTGCCAGCAGCGGTCGGGGCGGACGCGGCTGCCCCGGAGGCGCCCCGGAGCGACTCCCGCCCGCGTGGTCCCGTACGGTCCGGCCCTCTCCGCAGCCCCCGTACGCGCACGGACCGCCCGGTACGCCGTGGGGGGCGTTCCGGGCGGTCCGTGGATGACCCGTTCTCCGTTCGCCCGGCGTTCAGGGGGCGCCGGGTGGTGCTCAGGTGGTGCGGGTGCGGGCCGGTGGGGTCGGCCCTGGGGTGTGCTCGGGCTCAGTAACCCTGGCCCTGCGGCTGGTAGCCGCCCTGCTGGTAGCCGCCGGGCTCGCCGTACGGGCCCGGGCGCTGCGGCTGCATCGGGCGGACCGGCGCGACCGGGGCCATGGCCGGGCGCAGCTGGGCGCCGCCGAAGCTCTGGTCGCCGCCCTGGCCCTGGAAGCCGGGGCCGGCCGGGTTCGGGCCGCCGAAGCCCTGCTGGCCGCCGAAGGACTGCGGACCGCCCTGCGGGAGGCCGCCGGGCTGGCCCTGGCCGAAACCGGCCGGTCCGCCGGTCGGCTGCGCGCCGAAGGTCTGCTGCCCGCCCTGGCCGATGAAGGTGTTCTGGCCGCCGAAGCTCTGGCCGCCGGTCGGCTGGTAGCCACCGCTGGCGGTCTGCGCGAAGGTCGGGGCGGCGGGTTGCGGTCGCTGGTACGGCTGGGGGGCGCCGTAACCGGGGACGGGCGGTTGCGGCGCGGAGGCGTACGCCGGCGCGGGCTGCGCCGGGATGTACGCCGTGGCCGGGCCGGCGGAGGGGCCACTGCTCGGGCCGGGGCCCAGGGCGAGGCGGGCGGGCGGCAGCGCGGGGAGGTTGCTGCCGGCGCTCTCGTACCCGTTGCCGTACCGGTTCTCGTAGGACTGGCCGGGGCCGGATCCGTAACCGGAGGACAGCGCCGGGGGCAGGGCCGCCGGCACGTTGATGGGTGCGATCTGGGGGACGCCGCGCTCAGCCACGAGGCTGTCGTAAATCGGCGTGCCGGAGGAGAAGGACGGAGAGGGGTAGCCGACTCCGTCGTAGGAGCGGGGCGAGGTCATGGGGCATACGGTAAGCCCACAATGCGCCTGCTGAGGAGAGCGGGAGGGGGAGCAGTTCGAGTGTTTACACAGTCTTCGCCCGCACAAAGGTTTCGAAAGTAGGAAGAACGGACATACTGGCGTACAGTTCCGGACAGTCCTGGCGCCCTGTCAGTGATCGAACAGCGCCCGGACGCGGCCGTCGCAAGGCCTTGCGGTGACCGGCCGGTGGCCGTTCGGAGGCGTCGTGGAGAAACTTTTGCGGACGGGGCGTGCGCCGGCGCATTCGAGCCCCCGCCGACGGTCCGGCGGGGGCTCGTGAATGTTTGGGGAATAAATTTCCCGTCAGCGCCCACAGCGGGCGATCCGGACGCGATCCGGACGCGGTCCGGACTCGATCAGGGCACGGTCCGGACGCGATTCGGCGTCAGTGCGACTGCAGCGCCTGGGACTGCGCGGGCAGACCGGGCCGGACGGCCACCTCGGTGGTGCAGAAAGAGCAGCGGGTCGCGGCGGCCGGGATCGAGCTCAGGCACTCCGGGCAGTCGACCTTCGCGGCCGGCGCCGGCGCGGCCTTCTCGAAGCGCTCCTGCAGCTTGCCGACCGGCACCACCACGGCGAAGTAGATGAGCGCGCTGACCAGCACGAACCCGATCAGCGCGTTGACGAAGAGGCCGTACGGGAACTTGGTGCCGCCCACCTCGAAGGTCTTCTGGGTGAAGTCGCCGACCGCGCCGGTGGCGACCCCGATCAGCGGGGTGAGGAACGCGCTGACGAACCCGGTGACGACGGCGGTGAAGGCCGCGCCGATCACGATGCCGACCGCGAGGTCCACCACGTTGCCGCGCAGCAGGAAGCTGCGGAATCCCTTGAACACCGGGTGACTCCAAATCCGAACGGGGAAGGGGGAGATGGGGCAGAACGGCGGGCGCCCCGGCCGGACATCCTGCCGACCGGCGCGGGCCGAGGTCCAACCGCGTTCACCCGATTCGCGTAACCGGCCGACGGCCCGGAGCGGAGGCGCCCGGGCGGGGTACGGGCCCTCCGCGTACCGGCGGTTCGGCCGTCGGCGGCCCGCGGTTGACCCATTGGTGTGACGCGCCGGTGCGGGCCGCTGGTGTGACCCGCTGCTGCGGCCCGCCGGTGCGGCCTCCCGGCGGCGTGAGCCGGTCCCCGACGCGGCGTGCGGGGGAGCGAAGGGCGGCCCCGCGGAGCGGCAGGGGGCGAGGCGGGGCGCACGGCGGTCGCAACCGGCGCACGACGGCGGGTCCTCAGCGCACACCGGGTGTACGGGCGCGGGCGCACGGGCCACCACCAGGTTGCGTGAAGGGGCTGTACGGCGCGGGGCGCTGTGCCAAGGTCGGTCCATGCCCGACCCTACGGCGGCCGATTCGGCCGGAGCCCGCCCGCGTGTCCTGCACCTGATCAGCGACGAACGCCGGGGCGGCGCCCAGAACTTCGCCCGTGACCTCCACCGGGAACTGCGCCGCCGGGGCCAGGCCTCCGCGCTGTGCGCGCTCGCCCCGCACCCGGCCGTACCGCCCGCCCGACCGGGTGCGGGCACGACCGGGGTGTGCACCGCGGGGACGGCCGTCCCGGGGACCTGCGGCGAGGGCTGCCCCGACACCGCCCGGCTGCGCGCCGCCGCCGTCCTCGGCCCCGGCCGCCTGCGCCCGAGCACCCTGTGGGCGCTGCGCTCCGCCGCCCGCGCCGCCGACGTGGTGCTCGCCCACGGCTCCGACACCCTGGCCGCCTGCGCCCTCGCCCTGGCCGGCACCCCGACCCCCTTCGTCTACGTCTCGGTCGGCCACCCCCGCTACTGGACCGCCAACCGGCTGCGCAGGCTGCGCGGGGCCGCCCTGATGCACCGCGCCGCCGCCGTCACCACGCTCACCGACGAGGCGCGCGCGGTGCTGGAGGAGCAGTTCGAGCTGCCCGGCGGCAAGGTCCGGGTGATCCCCAACTCCCGTGCCGCCGAGAGCTATCCGCCCGCCGACGGCCGGGACGACCGGCGCGCCGCCCGACACGCCCTGGGCCTGCCCGCCGACGTCCTGCTGGTCGCCTGGATCGGTGCGATAGCCCCCGAGAAGCGGCTCGACCTCGCGCTCGACGTGCTCGACCGGCTGCCCGACGTCCGGATGGCCGTCGCCGGGGACGGTCCGCTGCTGGAGGCCCTGGCCCGTCACCCGGCCGCCGCCCGCGCCCACTTCCTCGGCCCGCTGCCCGACCCGGCCCCGCTCTACCGGGCCGCCGACGCGCTGCTGCTCACCAGCGACAGCGAGGGAGTGCCCGGGGCGCTGATCGAGGCGGCCCTGGCCGGGGTGCCCGCCGTGGCCACCGACGTCGGCTGGGTGCGCGAGGTGGTCCGGGACGGCGCCACCGGAGCGCTGGTCGCCCCCGGGGACCCGCTCGCACTGGCCGAGGCGCTGGCCAAGGTGCTGGCCTGCAACCGCGCGGGCCTCGGCGCGGCTGCCCGGGCGCACGCGCTGGAGCACTTCGAGCTGGGCGCGGTGGTGGACGACTGGCAGCGGCTGGTCGCCGAGGTGTGGACGGGCGGCCCGCCGAGCTGAGCTGCGGCCCGGCTACGCCGTTCGGGCGAATCCGGGCCCGCCGCCACGTACCGACTCGCCGGTAACGAGGCGTCGGCACCACACTGCCCGGTGTGAACTCGAAGTCGCTGCTGCGGTCCACCGTCCTGCTCGCCGTCGCCGCCGGGATCGCCGCGTCCCCCGTCCAGGCCGGTGCGGTGACCCACCAATCCCCCTCCGAGGGAACGCAGTTCGTCAAGCTCGACCACCCGCAACCGGTGCGCGAGGACACCCGCACCGAGGCCGTCGAGTTCTTCTGGTACGACTGCGGCCACTCCCAGGCGCTGGAGCAGCCGTTGGAGGCCTGGGCCGAGAAGCACCGCTCCGACGTCGCGCTCCGCCGGGTCCCGGCGATCTGGCCGGGCAGTCCGGAGGAGGGCGTGCAGCGCGCCCACGCCCGGCTGTACTACACCCTGGAGCGCCTCGACCTGGTCGACCGGCTCCAGGTCAGCGCCTTCCGGTCGATCCACTCCGACCACGCCGACCTCACCACCGAGACCGCCGCCACCGACTGGGCGGTGCGCCACGGTGTCGACGCCCAGCGCTTCCACGCGGCCTACCGCTCCGCCGAGGTGCGGCAGTCGGTGGACGACGCGGCCGCCCAGTTCGTCCGCTACGGCATCAACGAGCTGCCGACGGTGGTCGTCCAGGGCGAGTACCGGACCTCGCCGACCAAGGCCGGCGGCGTCGAGGCGATGCCCGAGGTGCTCGACTACCTGGTGCAGCAGGAGCAGGTGAAGAGCCACCGGACCACGACCGGCAGGTGATCATCGGTCAGCTCGCTCCTGGTGGGCCTTCGCCGGACCCCTGCCAGCCCTGTGCCTAACCGTTCAGATGCGCTTTAATGGTTAGCATGAGTGAGCTGACGATCCCCCACATCCACCACCGCCACGTCGACCTCGACGGGCTGCGCGTCTTCTACCGCGAAACCGGCCCGGCCGGCGCCCCCGTCCTCCTGCTGCTGCACGGCTTCCCCTCCGCCTCCCACCAGTACGCCCGGCTGCTCGACGCGCTCGGCACCCGCTACCGCCTGATAGCCCCCGACTACCCCGGCTTCGGTCACAGCGACAGCCCCTCGCCCGAGACCTTCCCGTACCGCTTCGACACCCTCGCCGACGTCGTCGAGCGCTTCTGCCTCGCCCTCGGCCTGGACCGCTTCGCGCTCTACGTCTTCGACTTCGGCGCCCCCGTCGGCCTGCGGCTGGCCACCCGCCGACCGGAGTGGATCACCGGCCTGGTGGTCCAGAACGGCAACGCCTACGAGGACGGACTCTCCGACCAGGCCCGGGGGTTCATCGCCCAGCGGCGCGGCGTCCCCGGCGCTGAGGAGGCCGCCCGCTCGATCCTCACCCTGGACGTCACCCGCGGCCAATACGAGGGCGGCGCCACCGACCCGAGCCTGGTCGCCCCCGACGGCTGGACCCTCGACCAGCACTTCCTCGACCTGCCCGGCCGCAAGGACATCCAGGTCGAACTCGCCCTCGACTACTTCTCCAACGTCGAGCTCTACCCGGCCTGGCAGGCCTGGCTGCGCGCCGAGCAGCCGCCCACGCTGGTGATCTGGGGGCGCAACGACCCGTTCTTCACCGAGGCCGGCGCCCGCGCCTACCTGCGCGACCTGCCCGGGGCCGAACTGCACGTCCTCGACACCGGGCACTTCGCCCTGGAGGAGAAGCTGCCCGAAATTGCCCCGCTGATCGACGACTTCCTCGCCCGGACGCAGAAGTAGCCCTGCCGGAAGGGAAGTTCAGTCACGGCGCAGCAGCAGGGTGACGAAGCCGAGCGTCCCCCGGTAGCCGTGCAGCCATCCGGCGCGGTGCTCGTCCGCGGCCTCGCGGGCGGCCGCCGCGTCCGGGTCCTCCGGGTGGTCCAGTGCCCACTCGGCCAGCGAACCCGTCCAGGAGAACTCGTAGTCGTCCCACTCCCGCGCCGAGCTGACGTGCCCGTACACCGGCGTCCAACCCTCCGCGAGCACCCGGTCGGTGGTCGTCGCGAGGTCCGCGAAGTCCTCCCGGGCGGCGCCCAGCCCGTCCAGCGCGGCCCGGGACGGCTCCCGCTCCCAGAACCCCTCACCGACCAGCAACCGCCCACCGGGCGCCAGGAGTTCACGGGCCGCCGCGAGCGTGGACAGCAGCCCGTCGAAGGCGTGGGTGGAGCCCACGCAGAGCACCAGGTCGAAGGGCTCGCGGTCGGTGAACTCCCGGGCGTCCCGGTGGTGCAGGCCGATCCGGCGCACCACGCCGAGCGCCGTCGCCGCCTCCCTCGCCCGGGTCAGCGCCGCGGCGTCCACGTCCACTCCCACCGCCCGCCAGCCCGGCCGCGCGGCCAGCGCCCGCAGCAGCCAGGCGCCCTCCCCACAGCCGAGATCCAGCACCCGGCCGCTGTCCTGCCCACCCAGGGCGCGCTCCAGCAGCCGGGACACCGAGCCGTCCGACAGGGGTGCCGCGATCGGGTGGTGGGCGTGGGCGAGCCGGGAGATCCGCTGACGGTCCATCCGAGCAGTATGGGCCGAGACCGGCCCGCCGCGCCCGGCTTTTCCCGCCTCCCGGCTCATGTTCCAGCCCCCTGCCGGCTCACGTCCCGGCCCACCTCCCGGCTCACGTCCCGGAGTAGGTCCGGCCCTTCCAGGCGGCGCCCCGGCCGCGCCAGTGCTGCACCGCCGAGTCCACCGTCATCAGCAGGTACAGCGAAGCGGTGAACGGCAACAGCAGCACGGCCACGGCCGGCTGCCCGTAGTACCGGACCATCGGCAGATAGGTGCCCGCCATCAACGCCCAGGCCGCCCCGCCCACCGCCGCCACCCACGGCGCCCCCGCCACCAGCCCGGCCACCAGCGCCACCGGCGGCACCAGGTACACCAGCGCCAGCCCCAGCACCGTCCCCAGCAGCAACAGCGGCGAGTGCCGCAGCTGGGCGTACGCGCTGCGCGACACCATCCGCCACAGCTGCTCCAGCCGCGGGTACGGGCGGACGCTGTCCACCTCCCCGGCCAGGCCCAGCCAGGTGCGCCCGCCCGAGGACTTCACCGCCCGGGCCAGCGACACGTCGTCGATCACCGCGCCCCGGATCCCCGCCACCCCGCCAGCCCGCTCCAGCGCCTCCCGCCGCACCAGCGAACAGCCGCCCGCGGCGGCCGCCGTCCGCGCGCCCGGGCGGTTGCTCCGGCGGAAGGGGTACAGCTGGGCGAAGAAGTACACGAAGGCCGGCACGACCAGCCGCTCCCAGCCGGTCTCCACCCGCAGCCGGGCCATCTGCGACACCAGGTCCAGCCCGTTCGACTCGGCCGCGGCGACCAGCTCGGCCAGCGAGTCCGGGCCGTGCGCGATGTCCGCGTCCGTCAGCAGCAGGTACTGGACGTCCGGCCCGGCCAGCTCCACCCCGTGCCGCAGCGCCCACAGCTTGCCCGTCCAGCCCTCGGGCAGCGGGGGAGGGGTGGTGACGGTCAGCTCCAGCCCGTCCAGCGTCCGCAGCTCCGCCGCCACCGCGCCGGTGCCGTCCGAACTGTGGTCGTCCACCAGGATCACCCGCGCCCGCCCCGGGTACTTCTGCGCCAGCAGCGTCGGCAGGCTCACCGGCAGCACCGCCGCCTCGTCCCGGGCCGGCACCACGATCGCCGCCTCCGGCCACCGCGCCGGCGGACGGCGCGGCGGCAGCCGGACGTCGGTGCGCCAGAACGAACCGTGGCAGCACGCCAGCCAGAGCCAGACCAGCAGGGAGAACGCGGCGATCCACAGCAGCACGGTCACCCCGGCAGTCTGCCGCAGAACCGGCGGCGAGGGGTGGATCGACTAAAGTCTTGCCTCGTGAAGATCGCACTGATGGACTCCGGAATCGGCCTGCTGGCCGCCGCCGCCGCGATCCGGGAGCTGCGCCCGGACGCCGATCTGGTGCTCTCCTCCAACCCGGCCTCGATGCCGTGGGGGCCCCGCACGCCCGAAGAGGTCACCGAGCTGGCCCTCGGCTGCTGCCGGGCCGCGGCCGCCCTCGGCCCCGACGCCCTGGTGATCGCCTGCAACACGGCCTCGGTCCACGCGCTCGACACGCTGCGCGCCGAACTCGAACCCGGCCTGCCCGTCATCGGCACCGTCCCGGCGATCAAGCCCGCCGCCGCCCTCGGCGGCCGCGTCGCGATCTGGGCCACCCCCGCCACCACCGGCAGCGCCTACCAGCGCGGGCTGATCCGTGACTTCGGCGGCACCGCCGAGATCACCGAGGTCGCCTGCCCCGGCCTGGCGGACGCGGTCGAACACGGCGACGACGCCGCCATCACCGCGGCCGTCGCCGACGCGGCCGCCCGGACTCCGGAGGGCACCGACGTGGTGGTGCTCGGCTGCACCCACTACGAACTCGTGGCCGACCGCATCCGCGCGGCCGTCGCCCCCACCGCGGCCCCGGGCCTGGTCCTCCACGGCTCCGCCGAGGCCGTCGCCGCCCAGGCCCTCCGCCGCGTCGCCGACCCCACCCGCACCGGCAGCGGCACCCTCACCGTCCTCCACGCCGGAGCCCCCGCCACCCTCCCCCCCACCGCCACCCTCTACCCCCAGGGCCTCACCCTCACCCCGGTCCCCGCCTGACCCCACCCGCCCCTGGGGCCGCAGCCGAACGGCCCACCCGTGCGCGGCCCCTAGGGGCTCCGGCGCACAGAAAGTCGGCCCCGTCGACTTCCCGTGCACCACGGCCGCCGCCCGCCGGGCGCCTCCTGCGGTGCTTCCGTGCTTCCGCACTCCGGGGCCATGGCCCCGGCGCCTGCACAGGAAGTCGACCCGGCCGCCCTTTCGTGCTGCAGGACTCGGCCCCTGGTCACCCAGGTGCTGTCCGCTCGGCATCCGGGCCGGAACCGCACTACGGCGCCACTACCCCCTGCACGGGAAGTCGACCCGGCCGACCTTTCGTGCTGCGGGCCCCGCCCCTGGCCACCCGGCCGCCGCCCGCTCGGCGCCCGGGGGCGGAATCGCCCTTCGACCCACCGCACTCGGCACGGGAAGTCGGCCAGGCCGGCTTCCCCCGGCCCGGAGGCGCTCCGCGGTGCCGCGTCCCCCCTCGTGCTGAGCGATCCTCGCCCGCCCTGATCCTCCGCCGGCCGAGCGCGCGTCCCAAAGTCGACTTGTTGCCACGGTGCCCGCCGCACAGGAAGTCGGCCTGGCGACTCTGCTGGCGAAGTATTTGATCTAGGTCAGGCTCAGGCTGCCGTTGCGATGCCGTGTTGGGTGCAGAGTGCGTGGATGCGGGTGGGACGGC
>NZ_JBEZXE010000070.1:0-36226 GCF_040637885.1 Kitasatospora sp. NPDC028055
CGGCCGGCCCCCCCCCCCGGCCGACCGGCGGCAGGGTGCCCAGCAGGGCAGCCGAGGCCAGGTAGCTGACGGCGTCCAGCAGCATCGAGGCCGCGCCGCCGACCAGCTGCACCAGCACGCCGCCGAGCGAGGGCCCGGCCAGGTCGGTGGCGGCGATGCTGCCGGAGACCAGGCTGTTGCGGGCGGTCAGCTGCTCCTTGGGGACGACGGCGGGCAGGAAGGTGGAGTTGCCGACGTCGAAGAGCACGCCGGCGAAGCCGACCAGTAGTGCCACCAGGACCAGTTGGGGCAGTCCCAGCACGCCGAGCGCGGCGGCCAGCGGCACCGAGGCGACGGCGGCGGCCCGGATCAGGTCCATCGCCACCTGGGTGCCGCGCAGCGGCAGCCGTTGGACCAGCACGCCGGCCGGCAGTCCGATCACCAGCCAGGCGACGTAGGCGGCGCCCGTGATCAGTCCGACCTCGAAGGCCGAGGCGTGCAGGGTGACCACCGCGATCAGCGGCAGGGCCACCGTCGTCACCTGGTCGCCGAGCCGACTGACGGTCGAGGCGCTCCAGTAGCGCCAGAACGCCCCCGCCCCGCGGCCGCTGCCGCCACCCCCGCCCGCCGGATCCACCGTTCTCGCCGCGTCCACCGTCTCCGTCGTCAACGTCCGCCCCTTTCGCCGCCATCGGTCCACGACCGGGACCGAGTGGCTTCGCGAGTAAGTTCCCTTTGGGAACTCACTATACTGGGTGATCATGCGGCACACGGAAGCGGCGGACCCGGACTGCGCGATCTCCCAGGCCCTGGCGGTGGTCGGGGACACCTGGACCCTGCTCCTGGTCAGGGACGTCGCGGGCGGCACCCACCAGTTCGACGCCCTGCAGAACGGACTCGGCATCAGCCGCAAGGTGCTCACCGAGCGCCTCAAGGCACTGGTCGCCGACGGTGTCCTGGAGAAACGGCTCTACCACCCGCACCCGCCGCGCTACGAGTACCACCTGACGGACCGGGGCCGCGGACTCCTGCCGGTCCTGGTCGCCCTCCAGGACTGGGGCGGACGCTACGTCCTGGGCGACGGCACCCTCTCCGCCACCAGCGCCCCCGACTCCGCCGAGACCCGCCGGGTCACCGCCCTCACCGGCCACCGGCTGCCCGCGCTGGAACTCGACGCCGCCGCCGGGGGACGGGTCGACCCGGTCGCCGCGGACCGCGCCTGGACGGTGCTCTACTGCTACCCCGGCGCCTACGCCCCGGGCGGGGCCGACCACCCGCCCGGCTGGGGCGACATCCCCGGCGCGCCCGGCTGCACCCTGGAGTCCTGCACCTACCGCGACCGGATGGGCGAGTTCACCGCCCGCGACACCGCCGTCTACGGCGTCAGCACCCAACGCCCGGACCAGCTGGCGGCCTTCGCCGAGCACGCCCGGATCCCGTTCCCGCTGCTCTCCGACGCCGGACTGGAACTCGCCGCCGGGCTACGGCTGCCCACCTTCCGCGCCGCGGGCGTCGAACGCCTCAAGCGGCTCACCCTGGTCCTCGACGCACGCCGCACCGTGCGCGGCGTGCTCTACCCCGTCACCGATCCCGCAGGTTCGGTCGAGGACGTCCTCACCCTGCTGGACGGGCTGCGCGGCTGACGGCCGGGCACACGGAAGCGGGTGCGCCCCCGGCCCGGCCGGGGACGCACCCGCTCAACTGTGCTGCGACGGAGGGTGGTCAGTACCGCGAGGCGATCACGAACCAGCCGACCACCATGATCAGGACGACGGCGACGATCGCGATCGTGGTCGGCGTCAGCCGGTCCCGGAACTGCTTCACGGGCTCGACCCGCTGCGCCTCCTCGGTGCTCGACTCCCACCAGTTGCGCAGCCGCTGGACGTTCACGTCGAAGTCCGCGGTCGGGTACAGCGGACTCCAGGACAGGCCCGGCAGCGAGCGCCGGCGCCCGCTCGTGGTGAAGATCCGCGCTGCCCGGGTCGGTCCGGAGCCGGCGTACGGTCCGCTGGACGCGGTGGTGCGGACGTCGACCCAGCGGATCTCCGCCCAGGAGTAGGTGCGCCCGGCCCCGAACCCCCAGCAGATCGTCACGCCCTCGGGTCCGACCCGGCTCCAGCCCCGCCACGAGCTGTAGAAGACCGGCGCGAACAGCACCACGACGATGCCGAGCGACCAGGCCACGAACACCGGCCCGGAGCGCACCATCCCGACCGACACCATGAGGACGAGGAAGGCGAGGGCGCCGGTCAGATGGGACTTGGAGGGGCGGAACAAGTCCTTGCCCCGGAACACCAGTTCGTTCACGGGCGCAGGCTACTCCGGTGCCTCGCCTGCGACCAGGCGGTTTGACGCGATCTTGACGGGAACCGGCAGGCCGGCGGGCGGGTCGGACCAGTGACCTTTCTGTGTACGGGAGTTGGCGGAATCGTGCCGTCCGTGGGAATGGTGAACCGGTGGAACCGCCTCATCCGTGGCCCGGTCGTCAGGCGCTCTTTCGCCCGGCCCGCCCGCTCCACCCGCCCCGTCCGCGCAGGACCCGGCGGGCCGTGCCGAAGGTGAGCGCGGCCCACAGGACGGCGGCCACACCCGAGACCCAGATCTCGGCGCCGCGGAAGGAGAGGTCGTCGTCCCGGTTGGCCGGCGGTGCCCAGCCGTCCGGGTCGGCCAGCACCGTGGTGGTGCTGCCGACCGAGGAGCCGGAGCAGCCGAAGCCCCCGATGGTGCCGTGCGGCAGCGGGTGGCCGTCCTCGCGGCGGATGCCGCAGGTCCAGCTGATCCGGCCCGTCTTGTCCTTGCCGCTGTGCGCCGAGGTGATGACGACCCGGGTCTCCACCCCGCGGTGGGAGATCAGCTGGGCGCGCAGGGCGGGGGTGGGGATCACCAGGAGGATCAGGCCCAGCGCGACGGCGGGCCAGACCACCCAACCGCTGCTGTGGATCATCATCAGTCCGACTACGGCCACCATCAGCACCAGGACGGCCAGGATGGTGCAGGGGGCCTGGTAGTCGGGGTTGGTGGCGAGGGCCAGCAGCCCGATCATCAGCAGCGGGGCGAGCAGCCCGACCAGCAGCGCGGTGCGCCGCACCGTGCGCGGCGCGAGCTGGACGTCCTTCCCGGGGCGCCGGCGCGCGGGCTTGGCAGGCCGGACGACCCCGGCCGCCAGGGGCCGCTTCTGCTTCTTGTTCGGACGCTTGGCCATGCTGCCCCCGCTCGGTGGTTCTGCTTCGTGCTCGCGACAGTGTGACGGCAGCCCCCGACGGCCGGAAGGCCGGGGTACCGCCCTGCCCGCGGTCACGTCCTGCCCGCCGGCAGGACGGCCTGCGGTCAGGTCCTGCCCAGGGCCGCCTGTTCCAGGTCGAGGTCGCGCTGGAGCAGCCGCAGGGTGGTGTCGCTGATCCGGTGCTCCTCGTACAGGCGGTGCAGCCGGTCGTTCTGCACCGCGATGACCTCCTGCCGCAGTTGGCGGTAGGCGTCGTCGGCGGTGGTGCCGTCGGGGGCCTCGGGGGTGCGGTCGAGCCGGGCGGTGAGGGCGCGGCGGACCCGGTCGACGGCGGTGTCCGGGACGGCCTCCAACTCGGCCAGGCCGTCCACGTGCTCCAGGGCGGTGCGGTTGAGCTCGTCGCGGGCGTCGGCCTCCTCGCGCGCGGTGTGCTCGGGTTCCAGGGCGAGTCCGGAGCGGTTGACCACGGCGGCGAGGGTCAGGCCCTGGACGACCAGGGTGAGCACGACGTTGGAGACGGTGAGCACCAGGACCAGCGGCCGTCCGTCGAGCGCGGCTCCGCCCTCGGTCAGCAGCGGGATGGAGAGCGCGGCGGCCAGCGGCATGACGCCCCGGGTGCCGGCCCAGGTCACCACCCCGGCGACCCGCCAGGACAGCCGTCCCTGGCTGGGCTTGACGGCGCGGGTGAGCGGCAGGGTCCACAGCACCCGGACAGCGATCAGCACGGCGGCGATGGCCACCGACTGGAGCGGCCACCAGCCGGTGCCGGCCGGTAGCTCCCGGACGAGCGTGGGCAGTTCCAGGCCGACGATCGAGAAGACGACGCTCTCCAGCAGGAACACCACCACCGCGTACACGGCGTGCAGTTGCAGTCGGATCCGGGCGTCGGTGAGCCGGTGGCCGGAGCGGCCGAGCAGCACCCCGGCGACCACCACCGAGGTGACGCCGGAGGTGTGCGCGGACTCCGCCAGCACGTACGCCGCGTACGGGGTGACCAGGGCTATCACCGTCTCCAGCACCGGGTCGGTGGTGCGGCGGCGCAGCAGCCAGACCAGCCCGGCGACGGCCGCGCCGACCAGGCTGCCGCCCCCGCCGAGCAGCACCAGCTCGCCGCCCGCGGCGGGCAGGTCGACCGTCCCGCCGACGGCCACGGCGACGCCGACGGCGACCTTGAACAGCACCAGCGAGGTGGCGTCGTTGAACAGGCTCTCCGCCTGGACGAGCACCTGGACCCGCCCGGGCAGGGCGAGCCGGCGGCCGAGTGCGGTGACGGCCACCGGGTCGGTGCTGGAGAGCACGGCGCCGAGCACGAAGGCCATCGCGGGCGGCAGCCCGGCGACGGCGACGGCGACGAAGCCGACGGCCGCGGCGGAGGCGAAGACCAGGCCGAAGGAGAGGATGGTGACGGGCCGCCAGACCGTCCGCAGGTCGCGCAGGGACAGTTCCTCGGCGGAGGAGTAGAGCAGCGGCGGCAGCACCACCGCGCCGATGATCTGCGGGGGCACGTGCAGGGCGGGGACGCCGGGGAGGAGGGCGACGCCGAGTCCGGCGAGGACCAGCAGCGAGGGGGCGGGCACCCGCCATCGGCGGGCGAAGGTGGCCACGCTGGTGGCCAGGACGACCAGGACGAGAACGATCCCCACGGCGTGCATCTGCAGAAACGACCCATCGCAATGTCGGGGTCGCCGTGGCCCGATCGCCGCAGTCGTCCCCCGAGCCGACCAGACTTCCCGGCACACCGCTCGGCATCTTATCGGGCTTTTGGCGGGGTTCGGCAGGGGATTCCGGGGCCACGGCCCGGGCGGCGGTCTCGGTCATCGCCCCGTCGACCGCAGGTCAGGCCCGGTCGCGACCCGTGCTACCGGCCGGTAGTGCTGTTCCGGACGAATTCACCGAATGCTCGCCGGAAGTCTTGCGGGCCGTGCACGTACGGAAGTTGGATACACAACATCCCGCGACCCGCCGGGCCGACGACGTCCCCCACGGAGCCCCGATGACCCTGCCGTCCCTGCGCCGCACCCTCGCCGCCGGTGCCGCCGCCACCGTGCTCGCCGCCCTCGGCGCCGCCCCGGCCGGCGCCGAGAGCACCCCCGTCACCGCGCCGCCGCTGGATGTCCTGACCTACAACACCTTCCTGATGAGCACCTCGCTCTACCCCAACTGGGGCCAGCAGCACCGCGCCCAGGCGATCGCCTCGGCGGACTTCTTCCAGGGCCACGACGTGGTCGTGCTGGAGGAGGCCTTCGACAACGCCGCCTCCGACGCCCTGATCGCCAAGGCCTCCGCCGCCTACCCCTTCCACACCCCCGTGGTCGGCCGCTCCACCGGCGGCTGGGACGCCACCTCCGGCAGCTACAGCTCCACCACCCCCGAGGACGGCGGGGTCACCGTGCTCAGCAAGTGGCCGATCCTGCACCAGGAGCAGTACGTATACCAGGACGCCTGCGGCTCCGACTGGTGGTCCAACAAGGGCTTCGCCTACGTCGTCCTCGACGTCGACGGCCGGCGCACCCACCTGGTCGGCACCCACCTCCAGTCCACCGACTCCGGCTGCGCGAGTGGCCAGGCGGCCGCGATCCGGGCCAGGCAGCTCGGCGCGATGCGGGCGTTCCTGGACGCGAAGCGGATCCCGGCGGACGAGCCGGTGCTGGTCGCGGGGGACCTCAACATCGACTTCCACGGCACCGAGTACCAGTCCCTGCTGGACAACGGCTACCTCGCCCCGGCCTCCGCCCGCACCGGCTGGCCGTACTCCTTCGACACCGTCGACAACTCCATCGCGGCCTACCGCTACCCGGGCGAGCCCAAGGAGGACCTCGACCACGTCCTCTACCGTGCCGACCACGCCCGCCCGCAGCAGTACACCAACGAGGTCCGCCGGGTGCACAGCGCGCCCTGGACGGTGAGCAGCTGGGGCAGGAGCTACACCTACACCGACCTCTCCGACCACTACCCGCTGATCGCGCACTGAGCCGGGGCGGTGCCGTCCACCAGGGGCAACGCCGCAGGTGGGGCGGGCCCGGTGTGGCGGGCATCACAGCTTCCGGGCCGGTTCGGGCTCCTACGATCGGGAGCGCGGACGCCGGCCACGCCGGGACCGGTGCCCGCCCGGCAGCCCCGCGATCCGGCCCGAGGAGAAGCGCACCTTGACCAGCCCCACCGCCGCACCCGACAGCTACTACCAGCGCACCGGCGAGCAGCAGTACAAGCCCACCGTCCACGCCCAGGGCGCCTGGCACCCGGACGAGCAGCACTTCAGCCCGGTGGGCGGCCTGATCGTCCACGCGATCGACCGGCACCGGGCCGGGCGCCCCGCGGACGGCCTCGCCCTGGCTCGGGTGAGCTTCGACATCCTCGGCCTGATCGCCCTGGACGAACTGGAGATCACGGTCGAGACCCTCCGCCCGGGCCGCACCATCGAGCTGGTGGAGGCGGTCGCCTCGATCGCCGGACGCGCCGTGGTGCGGGCCCGGGCCTGGTTCCTGGCCGAGCAGGACACCGCCGCCGTGGCCGGCACCCACGACGAACGGCTGCCCGCGCCCGAGGAGTTCGAGTCCTGGCCGATGAGCGAGCAGTGGGCCGGCGGCTACATCGCCTCGGTGGAGGTCCGGCGCCGCTCCACCGCGCCGGGCCGGGCCGCCGCCTGGCTCGCCACCCCGCTGGAGCTCGTCGCGGGGGAGGCCGCGAGCCCGCACGCCGCGTTCATCGCCCTGGTCGACACCGCCAACGGCATTGCCGTCCGGGAGCAGCCCACCGAGTGGATGTTCCCGAACACTGACCTGACCGTCCACTTCCACCGCCGCCCCGGCGGCCGCTCGACCGGCCTGGACACCGCCGTCAGCTTCGGGCCGGCCGGCCACGGCGTCACCAGCACCGTGCTGCACGACGTCCACGGCCCGGTGGGCCGGGCCGAGCAGATCCTCACCGTCCGTCGGCAGCAGGGCAGTTGACGACCCCGGTGGCTGCCGCTGCCGGGGCGGGCGGCAGTCACCGGGAGACGGCTCAGCCCGGCAGCGAGTCCATGAAGGAGCTCACCGAGAAGACCGCCTTTCCGGGCCCGGCCGGGCCGTAGCCGGGCGGGGAGGAGAGGCCGAACTCCTCCAGGGTGGCGCGGTAGGTCTGCAACAGCCGGATGTGGTACTCCAGCGGCGCGCCCTGGGGGTTGGCCTTGCCCAGCGGGGTGGTGGGCTCGGGGCACCAGGTGGTGAAGCGCGGCACCACGCCGTGGGACATGAAGAAGCGCAGCCCCTCCCGGGTGGAGGCGATCGCCTCGTCGACGGTGGTGAAACCGAAGGGCTCGGCCATCTCCACGCCCGCCACGAAGTTGGGGATCACGTTCTCCGCGCCGAACACCTCGGTGGAGTCCAGGATCCGGCGGTGCCACTCGTCCCGGCCGACGTAGCGCTCCTTGCCGGGGCAGTAGAGCTCGAACAGGCGTTTGTCCCACACCTCGAAGTTGGGGTGGTAGATCTTCACGCCGTAGTCGTGGAAGCGCTGCACGTCGTCGCGGGGCAGCGCCTGGGCGACCACCTTGCCGATCCAGCGGTCGGGGAAGCGCTCCTCGATGGCCTTGGCGTACTGCCCGTAGAAGTCCGCCTCGTCCCGGCCGCCGACCTGGGAGGTGATCGCGCCGCCGGTGAGGGTGTACGCCCGGGAGGCGCGGGCGGTGTCGTGGCGGTCGATGATCTCCAGCGCCTCCAGCACCTCCTCGACCGGCTTGACCCCGGTGTACGGCCGGCCGGCCGCCTTGTGCTGGCGCCAGTTGTGGTTGATGTCGCAGTACTGGCACTCCTCCTTGGCGCCGAAGTACTGGCAGACCCGGAACACCGTGAGGTAGATCAGGTAGCCCCACTGGATGGTCGGGGCGACCTCCATCACCGACTTCCCGTTGGCCAGGGTGTGCCGGTAGTAGTCCGGCATCGGCGGCAGGCCGACGTCGGCGATCCGCGCGCCGTCCAGGTAGAGGCCGAGCGTGCCGTCCTCGCCCGCGCGCACCCGGTACGGCGAGTCCGGGTTGACCCGCACCGACACCACCGTGCGGCGCAGCCCGTACGGCCCGCCGGTCAGCACGACCTCCTCCGGCGGCCGGTTGAGGGCGGCCGCGCCCAGCTCGGGCAGGGTGCGGTGGTCGAAGGAGAAGATGAAGTACGACTTCGGTTTGACCTCGCCGCTCCCGTCGGCCCCGGTGCTGCCGCTGAGGGCGGACTCGTCGAAGGCCATGCCGCCGCGCAGCAGGTCCTCCTTGATCACCGCCTCCCGGGGCACGTCGGGGAAGCGCTCCATGAGGTCCTCGACGACTTCGGTGCGGCTGCGGGCCTGGCTCTCCATGTGCTGGTCTTCCTTCCTGGCCGCGTTCCTCGCACGGCGCCCCGCCCATTCTTCTCCCCCTTACGCCGGCGGTCGGACACCGGCCCGCCCGCCGGCCGTCTTCCGACCGTCCGCCGGCCGTCTTCCGGCTGACGTCGCGGGCGCGGGCGGTCCCGATCGGGCGATCCGCGGTCGAACGGTCCCCGTCGCGGCCGGTGCGATGCCGTCGGCCGGCGCGGGACACGGCGGATGGTCGGCAGGTTGACGCGCGGCCCGGACGGGCGGGGGCCGGCGGGTGCGGAACCGCAGCCAGGGGCCCGGGCGGACCGATGCATGACACCGGGGCGGCCAAACGCCGTCAGCCGGAACGTTCACCCTATCGGGTGTAGAAGATCGTCCGTTGCGATCCGGAACGGGCTTTCGCGCCTACGGTGGGGAACCGAGCGAGACGGGGCCCGTGGCGTGGAGTTCCCCATCGCTGCGGGCGAGATGACGACCCGTCACATCAGGTGATCCCTCTCGGAGGAGGCTCCATGGCCCTGTGCACCAGAACGGGTACCCCGCCCGGGCCCGTCGACGCCCCGGTGGTGGGCTCATGAGCTCCCCGGCGATCGACCGGATCCTGCGCGGTCCCACCGGACTCGGCACCGCCGGGCTGCAGTTGAGGCCGCCGACGCCGGCTCCCGAGGTTGCGGTTCCCGAGGTCGCGGCTCCTGAGGTCGGGGCTCCCGAGGTTGCGGCGCCCGGGCTGCCGGTGGAGGCGCCGACGGCCGACGTCCAGCTGGATGCCCCGGCGGTCGAGGTGCCGGCCGCAGCCGCGCCGGGCGGCGGGGCCGCGCTGGTCGAGGCCGTCGCGTCGGAGGCCCTGGCGGCAGCGGCCGCCGCGCTGGAGGCCGTCCTGCCCGAGGTCCAACCGCCGTCCGCGCCGTCGCCCGTACTGCCCTCCGTTTCCGTACTGCCCACCGGGCCCGCGCTGACCTTCGGCGCCCCGGCCGCCGCCGCGCCGGGCGGCAAGCCGAAGACCGGCGACCCCATCCCCGGGCTCTACCACCACCCGATCGCCGAGCCCGACCCGGTGCGGGTGGCGGAGCTCAGCCTCAGGATCAAGGCCTGGGCGATCGACGAGATCGAGCTCTACCCGCCGGAGTGGGAGAAGGACTTCGACGGGTTCTCCACCGGGCGCTACATGGTGGCCTGCCACCCCGACGCGCCGAGCATCGACCACCTGATGATCGCGGCCCGTCTGATGGTCGCCGAGAACGCGGTGGACGACTGCTACTGCGAGGACCTCGGCGGCTCGCCCGTCGGCCTGGGCAGCCGACTGCTCCTCGCGCACACCGCGCTGGACCCGCTGCACACCACCGCGGAGTACCACCCGGCCTGGGAGGCCTCGCTCTCCGAGGACGCGCCCCGGCGCTCGTACCGCTCCGCGATGGAGTACTTCGTCCGCGCCTCCACGCCCGCCCAGGCGGACCGCTTCCGGCACGACATGGCGCGGCTGCACATGGGGTACCT
Organism: Kitasatospora sp. NPDC028055; assembly: GCF_040637885.1. Taxonomy (NCBI): domain Bacteria; kingdom Bacillati; phylum Actinomycetota; class Actinomycetes; order Kitasatosporales; family Streptomycetaceae; genus Kitasatospora; species Kitasatospora sp. NPDC028055. Next base: position 10,025 of record NZ_JBEZXE010000070.1, read on the forward strand.
GGCCGAGGCCTCCTGGGCCGAGGCCGAGCACGTGCCGGAGGTCTGGGAGTACCTGGCGATGCGCCAGTTCAACAACTTCCGCCCCTGCCCGACGATCACCGACACCGTCGGCGGCTACGAGCTGCCCGTCGAGCTGCACGCGCTGCCCGCCATGCAGCGGATCATCGCGCTGGCGGGCAACGCGACCACCATCGTCAACGACCTCTACTCGTACACCAAGGAGCTCGCCAGTCCGGGGCTCCACCTGAACCTGCCGGTGGTGATCTCCGAGCGGGAGGGCGTCTCGCGCCAGGAGGGCTACCTCAAGGCCGTCGAGGTCCACAACGAGCTGATGCACGCCTTCGAGGCCGAGTCGGCCGCGCTGGCCGTCGCCTGCCCGGTGCCGACCCTGGTGCGCTTCCTGCGCGGGGTGGCGGCCTGGCTCGACGGCAACCACTACTGGCACCAGACCAACACCCACCGGTACAGCCTGCCCGACTTCTGGTAACGCGCCGGTCGGCATTTCGCACCTTTTCCGCTAACCAAGCCTGATCACAATGGAGTTGACCCACATGTCCGTGACCGACGACCTCTCCACCGCCGGCACCGCCATTCCCGGCCCGGCCACTCCGTACCAGAGCGACATCGCGCGCTACTGGAACAACGAGGCCCGCCCGGTGAACCTGCGCCTGGGCGACGTCGACGGCCTGTACCACCACCACTACGGCATCGGCGAGATCGACCAGGAGGCGATCGGCGACCCGGCCGACAGCGAGCGCGAGAAGAAGGTCATCGCCGAGCTGCACCGCCTGGAGTCCGCCCAGGCCGACGTGCTGCTCGACCACCTCGGTGACATCAAGGCCAAGTCCACCCTGCTCGACGCCGGCTGCGGCCGCGGCGGCTCGATGGTCATGGCCCACCAGCGCTTCGGCTGCCGGGTCGAGGGCCTGACCCTCTCCTCGCAGCAGGCCGAGTTCGGCAACAAGCGCGCCGCCGAGCTGGGCATCGGCGACTTCGTCCGCTCCCGGGTCGCCAACATGCTCGACATGCCGCTGGAGAACGGCTCGGTGGTCGGCTCCTGGAACAACGAGTCCAGCATGTACGTGGACCTGCACGACCTGTTCGCCGAGCACTCCCGGGTGCTGGCCGTCGGCGGCCGCTACGTGACCATCACCGGCTGCTGGAACCCGAAGTACGGCCAGCCGTCGAAGTGGGTCTCGCAGATCAACGCGCACTTCGAGTGCAACATCCACTCCCGCCGCGAGTACCTGCGGGCGATGGCCGACAACCGTCTGGTGCCCCAGGCCGTCATCGACCTGACCCCGGACACCCTGCCCTACTGGGAGCTGCGGAACACCACCTCGCTGGTCACCGGCATCGAGGAGGCGTTCATCGAGTCCTACAAGGACGGCTCCTTCCAGTACGTGCTGATCGCGGCCGACCGGGTCTGACCCGGCACCCTCCGCACGACCGGCACCCCGGTGCCGGACCGACGGGCGGCCTCCCCGCACAGCGGCGTGCGGGGAGGCCGCCCGTCGGCCGTCGGCCGGGCCGTCGGGGCCGGTGCCCCTCAGGCGCGGGCGCGGCGGGTGAAGGTGAGGTGGGTCACCCCGCTCGGGCTGCTCACCGCCTCGATCTCGAAGCGCTCCTCCAGCCCTTCCAGCCCGTCCCAGAGCGACTCGCCCCGGCCCAGCACGATCGGCACCACGACCACGTGCAGGTGGTCGACGAGGTCGGCCTCCAGGAACGCCCGGACGGTGCGCGGCCCGCCGCCGATCCGGACGTCCAGTCCGCCGGCCGCCTCCCGGGCCTTCCGCAGCGCCTCCCCGGGGGAGCCGTCGACGAAGTGGAAGACCGTCCCGCCCTCCATCTCCACGGTCGGGCGCGGGTGGTGGGTGAGCACGAAGACCGGGGTGTGGAACGGCGGGTTCGGCCCCCACCAGCCCCGCCAGTCCTCGTCCTCCCACGGGCCGCGCTGCGGGCCGAACTTGTTGCGGCCCATGATCTCGGCGCCGATGCCGTCGCCCCAGGTGCGGGCCATCGCGTCGTCCACCCCGGTGTCGCCGCCCTCCTGGCCGGCCATCTGCCGGAAGGTGCGGGTGGCGAAGAACCACTCGTGCAGCCGGTGGGAGGCGTGCCCGAAGGGCTCCTCCAGGGTCTGGCCCTCACCGGTGCCGTATCCGTCGAGGGAGATCGAGAAATTGTGGACCCGGACCAGGGACATCGTGCCGCCTCCGCTGCTCGTGGCTCTCGGGCGGCCGCTCGCAGCCGTCCGCTCGCGGTCACGCTAGCGCGCGGGTACGACAGATCGGACGAACCGTCACCGATGGGTCGCGGCGTGCCCCGGGCGGCGCCCGCCGAGGCCGGAACCCGGGGAGGAGGTGGCGAAGTCGCCACGATATTGTCGTGCCTTCTTCACGAGGTGCACGCCTGATCCGGCGATGCTACCTCCGGCGGCGCGCACCCGCGGCCGTCGTGACCATCCCCGGGGGGACGATTCCGATGACCGTACGCCGTACCCTGGCAGGCCTGCTGGCCGCCGGCCTGCTCGCCACCGCCGCGGCCCTGGTGCCCACCGCGGCCCCCGCCGCCGCCGACACCGGCACCGGCGACCTGCCGTTCGGCTCGGCCACCACCGTCGGCCTGCACAACACCTACGACCCGGCCGCCTACCCGTACCTCGCCCAGAGCCTGGACACCGGCACGGGCATGATCGAACTCGACCTCTGGACCGACACCATCACCCAGGAGTGGAAGGTCAGCCACTCCAACCCGCTCGGCAACTCCAACAACTGCACCGCCGCCGACACCCCGGCCCAGCTGTACGGCGGCGGCACCAACAAGAACCTGGAGCACTGCCTCGACGACGTCCGGGTCTGGCTCGGCGCCCACCCGGGCGCCGGCCCGCTGGTGATCAAGCTGGAGGTCAAGGGCGGCTTCGCGGCCAACCTCGGGATGGGCCCCGACCAGCTCGACACGCTGATCGCCGCCCACCTCGGCGACGCGGTGCTGCGCCCGGCCGACGTGCTGGCCAAGCCCGGCGGCGGCTCCTACGCCACCGTCGACGAGGCGGTCCGGGCGGGCAACTGGCCGAGCCGCTCGGCCCTCGCCGGGCGGGTGCTGCTCTACGCGATCCCGGGGACGGTCGAGGAGCACAACCCCTTCGACACCCTGCACACCGACGTCGAGTACGGGCGGCACCTGCGCGACCTGGCCGCCTCCGGCCGGATCGACCGGGCCCAGCTGTTCCCGGCCGTGCACGGCGCGGCGGGCGGCGACCCGCGCGCCAAGTACACCGGCGCGGACGCCGGGATCCGCCCGTGGTTCGTGGTCTTCGACGGCGACGCCGCCGGCTACCTGAACGGCATCGACACCGCCTGGTACGACCGCTCGCACTACCTGCTGGTGATGACGGACGCCCAGAACGTGGCGCCGACGATCAGCGCCACCGACCCGACCGCCGACCAGGCCCGCGCCCGCACCGAGCAGCTGGCCCGGGCGCACGCGAGCGTCGTGTCCAGCGACTGGCGCAAGCTCCCGGCGGTGCAGTCCCTGGTGCTGAACCGGGGCTGACCGTCGTGCCGACGCCCTGGGCTCCGTTCTCGTGGCGAAGGCCCTAGGCTACGCCCCCGTGTCGAAGACGATCGAACAACTGGTGGACGGCCTGGCGGGGACGTACGAGGTCAGCGAGGTGTGCCTGCTGCTCGAGGCGCACCTGGCGCGCGGCGACACGGCGTTCCACGTGGAGGTCGGAGCGGCTCTGCACCGCCGCTTCGGCTCGGGCTGGGCGGGTGCCGAGCACGACTCCCTCTACGACCACGTCCTCTGGGACGTGGTCACCACCCCCGGGCGGGTGCACGTGGAGCGCGCGTTCGAGTTGAAGCCCGCCGTCAGCACGCGCCCCGGTCGGCCGCTCCGCCGGGCCGCCGCCGTGCTGGCCGAGTACCAGCCGCTCGAGGCCCTGGCCTGGGTGTTCGAGGCCCCGGCCGACCATCCGCGGGTGCCGGAGGAGCTGCGGGCCTGCCTGCTGCAGGAGTTGGTGCTGCGCGGCGCCCCGGTCGCGGAGCTGCCCGAGGCGCGGGCCTGGGCGGCGGCCTCGCCGTACTGGGCCGCGCACCCGCTGGCCCGGCTGCCCTGGACCCTCGACCCGATCGAGGGCAAGCCGCTCATGGCGCACTACTCGCGCGGCGCGGTGGCGTGGGGCGCGCCGTACCGGCTGCCGGAGGGCGGCCGGATCGCGGCGGCCGGCCGGGTGGCGGCGGAGATCGGGGCGGACGAGCCCGGGCTGACCGTGGCCGTGGAGCGCTGGGCACGGCAGTTCAACGGGCAGCTGGAGGCGGCGGTGTTCGAGGCCGAGCGGCCGGTCGCGCCCGAGGAGCTCCCGGGGACGCTGGCCGGGCTGCCGCTGGACTGCATGTCCGGGGAGGGCTGTCGCGGCCCACTGGGCGGCGTGCCCGGGGTGGACGAGGCCCACGGCGGGGCGCACGCCGGGCACCTGGCGGTCGTGCCGACCACCGCCGCCGAGGTCTGGCGCCAGCTCTTCGCCGCCGCCTCCACCGGCCCCGGGGGCGAACGCGGGTGGTCGTACGGCGGCTACGGACGGCTGGAGGCCTGGCGTTCCCTCGCGGCGCTGGTGGGCGCGGGCCCGGAGGACCCGGTGGCCAAGGTGGCGCGCCGGGCGGGGGAGTGCGCCTGGTACGGCTTCACCATGTGCGGGGACTGGTTCATCTGCGACGGCCTGGACCTCGGCTTCGCCGTCCTGGACGAAGGGCGCCGCCGGCTCGCGGTGATCGCCGCCACGGACTACCGGGGCGGCTGACCGGCCGGCTCAAGTCATCGACGGGTACGGCGAGTTGACCGGAGATGAAGACTCCGAACGGGGCTTCCGGGGAGCTCCGGGGCTCGCCATCCTGTTGGGCATGACCCGAACTCTACGCGCGTGGAAGACCCGTACCGTCGCCGTCGCCGTGCTCGCCCTGGCCACCCTGGCGCCCGTCGCCGTCGCCACCGAGGCGCAGGCCGCGGTGAGCGGCAAGGTATGCGTGTCCGCCCTGCCGTCCCAGGCCCGGACCACCCTCGACCTGATCGCCAAGGGCGGGCCGTTCCCGTACCGCCAGGACGGCGTGGTGTTCACCAACAAGGAGGGCGTGCTGCCCGCCCAGCGCTCCGGCTACTACCACGAGTACACCGTGGTGACCCCGGGCGCGCCGACCCGCGGCACCCGCCGGATCGTCACCGGCCAGCGCTCGCGGGAGGACTACTACACCGCCGACCACTACGCGACCTTCCGGCTGATCGACTTCGGCTGCTGACCCGACCCGCCGCCCCTGACCCGCCGCCCCCGGGCCCCGGCCGTGTGCCGGGGCCCGGACGGTAGGGTCGGCGCTGGCCGCCCCACCCGGGCCGCTGAGCGGCCGCCGGAGCGGCGCCCGCCCTCCCGTACTCCGGAGGACCCGGAAGCCTGCCCCCGCGCCCGCGCCCGCGCCCGGAGGCCCGCCGGGCCGCTCTCCGCTACCGACCGGTCGAACACCGACGGTATTGTGACAGGTTCGTGGAGGGGGGCGCAGATGGCGAAGTCAGCAGCTGGTGACGGGACGGGCGGGCCGGAGCAGCCGGAGCAGCCGGGGGAGCGGGCCTCGGCCATCGCCCGTCGGCTGGACCGGCTGATGGCGCGGGAGGCGACCAGGTCGGGCGGCCGGCCCCCCGCCTACCGCGAACTCGCCGACCGGATCAACCGCCTGGCGGGGCGGGACGTCATCTCCCGCGACACCGTGCGCAACCTCCACCTCGGCCTGAACCAGAAGGGCCAGGCCTGCAACCCCACGGTGGACACCCTCGACTGGCTGGGCCGGGGCTTCGGCATCGGCGCCGGCGCGAGCTACTTCCTGGACGACGCCAAGGCCGCTTTGGTCGACGAGCAGCTCGACCAGCTGGAGCGGATGGCCGAGTTGCGGCAGGCGCTCGGCAACGACGGGGTGGTCAACCTGGTCAAGCGGGCCTCCGCGCTGTCCGACGGCAGCCTGCGGGTGCTGCTCTCGCTCGCCGACAACCTCCGCAAGCTCGAACAGGACGCGAGCGGCCAGGACGCCGGCAGCCAGGACACCGGCAGTCAGGACGCGAGCAGCCGGGGTGCGAGCGGCCGGAACGCGGGCCCGACCGGCGCCGGATGAGCGGGAGCACCGCACCACCCACCACCGTCCCCCGACCCGCTCCCGCCCCCGCTCCGAAGGAACACCCCCACCTTGGCCTTCCCCCGCGGCCTGCGCCGACGCTGCGAGCAGCGGCTCTCCGGCCTGAGTCTGCCCGCCCCGTTCACCGTCGAGGGCTTCCGCGCCGCCCTGGAGCGCGAGCGGGGCCGCCGCATCGTCATGGAGCCGCTGCCCGCCCTCGGCCCCGACCTGCCCTGCGGGCTGTGGATCGCGCTGCCCAGCATCGACGTCGTCTACTACGAGGAACGCACCAGCCCCGCCCACCAGGACCTGATCAAGCTGCACGAGCTCGGCCACGTCCTGTGCGGCCACACCGGCACCCTCGAACTCTCCCGGCTCAGCGCGCTGCTGCCCGACCTGACGCCCGAGCTGATCGCCCAGCTGATGGGCGCGGGCCGCACCAGCTACCACACCGCCGAGGAGCAGGAGGCGGAGATGATCGCCCTGCTGCTCGCCGATCTGGTCGGCTCCACCACCGACCCGAGCCCGGTCTCCGACCGGCTGGCCGAGAGCCTGATGCACCCGATACGCCAACCCCGGTGGAGGAAGTCCTGATGCGCCCGCTGTTCACCTGGCTGATGCCCTCGCTGATCTGGGGCGTCGTGCTCTGGCGGGCCCCCACGGCCTTCACCACCCGGGCGAACCGGGCACTGTGGGCGGCCTTCACGGCGATCGCCCTCGGGCTCAGCTGCCGTCCGGCCTTCGTCGAGCGGGGCCTGGGCGACCTCACCGGCATCCGGGACGTCACCCAGCTGCTCAAGCACCTGGCCGGCGTCGCCGCGGCGTACTTCCTGCTGGAGTACGTCCAGGAGGTGCGGCGCCGTCCGGAACGGCCCCGGGCCGCCCGCGTACGGCTGCTGCTCGCGGTGGTCGTGGGCGTCGCGCTGAGCCTGCTGTTCGTCCTCGCCCTCCCGCACGACGCCGACGGCGGCTTCGGCATCGACGCCCACTTCGGGGACCCGTGGGTGAAGGCCTACCTGTGCGTCTTCAACACCGCCTTCGCGCTGGCCAGCGCGCGGGCGATGGTGCTGTTCTGGTCCAACCGGGCCGCCGTTCCGCGCGGGGCGCTGCGGGTGGGGGTCAACTGCCTGGCGGCCGCCGGTGCGACCGGCCTGCTGTACACGCTCTACCGGTACTGGTTCACCCTCACCAAGGGCGACTCGACCCGGTTCGACGCCGCCGGGAAGCCGATCCCGCTCCAGGACACGGCCAGCGAGCTGCTGCCCGCGCTGATGCTGGTGCTGCTGGTCCTCGGCGTCACCATCCCGCCCGCCCGGACGGTCGTCGGCTACCTGCGCGACCAGTACGCGCTGTGGCGGCTGCACCCGCTCTGGGCGGACGTGGTGGCCGCCGTCCCCCAGGTGGTGCTGGGCACCCCCAGCAGCCGGCTGCGGGACGTGCTGACCGTCCGGGACCGCTCGGTCGAACTCGCCCACCGGGCCTTCGCCATCCGGGACGCCGCCCTGGTGCTGCGGGAGGACACCCAGGGGGCCGAGTGCGCTCCGGCCTGCGGGGACACCCGGGCCGCCGAGTGCGTCCCGACACCCGCCGGCTGCGAGGACCTCGCCCGGGTCGAGGCCCGCTGGCTGTGCGCCGCCGTCCGCCACCGGGCCCGCGACCTGCCCGCCCCGACCCCGCCGGCGGCCCTCGCCGCGACCACCGGCGGCCGCACCCCGCGCGAGGAGATCGCCTGGATGCTCGCCGTGGCCGCCGCCTACCGCCGGCTCGGCGCGGACGGGACCGTGTAGTCACCGAAGCCACCGAGCGCTCCAACCTCTCCGGCCGACCGGCCAGTTGACGCACCGACCGGTCGGTCGGCGACTCTGTTCGCCAGTCAGTGCCATGAGGGAGGTGCGGTTTTCGCTGTTCGGCGATTATGATCGTCACCGCAGCGGGGTTGCCCGCCGAACCAACAGGGGGGTCGGGGGATGTTCAGCACGGTCGACAGCCGGGTCGGACGCGGGTGCGCCGCCGCTTCACCGGGGGAGGCCGGAGGGGACTCCCGGTGGCACCGCCGTACCCGTGACACGGGTTGGAGCTAACCGGGGGCACGGCGGCCCGGTGGCCGTACTGAGGGCTCCCGTCCCACGGGGGTGGGCGGGAGCCCTCAGGCGAGCAGGCGGGCCGGGAGGTACGGGGACTCGACGTGGACGGTCCAGCCCCGGCGCCGGGCGTGGCAGGCGAGGGCGAGGACGTCGAGGCTGATCGCTGCCTCGGGGTCGGTGGCGCGGTCGGCGACCGAGTGGTGGTCGCGGTGGGCTTCGAGGGCGTCGATCAGCGCCAGCGAGAAGCTGGTCTCGTCGCCCTCCACGAGCTGGGAGAACAGGACCACCGGCGGGGCGAGGAAGCCCCACTCCTTCGTCCGCTCGACCTCGCGCAGGGCCCGTTCGGTGGCCGGGAGCGGGTCGACGCCCCGGAAGTAGTCGTGCAGGGCGACGCGGTAGGCGGCGTACGCGGAGCGGTCGGTGGTGGAGTGGGTGGGGCCGGCCAGGACGACCGGGGCGAGGTCCTCGCGGACGCCGGTGATCAGGGCGAGGTCGAGGGCGAGGTGCCAGTGGCCGGGGCCGGAGTCCTCGCCCCGGGTGGCGGGGTACCGGACCGTCCGGCCGTCGATGGTCACCTCGGCCTCGGTGCCGGGCTCGGCGAGGGCGATGCGGAAGAGCGCGGCGCCCAGTTGGGAGGCCAGGCGCAGGCCGGCGAGCTGGGTGTCGGTGACATCGGCGGACTGCGAGGCGCGGGCCTGGAAGAGGTGCACCTGCTTGCTCAGGGCGCGGGCGAGCCGGGAGACGGTGTGGCGGTCCTCGGGCCCGGGGTTGATCGCCTCCTGGGTCCGCAGTTCGTACAGCGCCTCGCTGTCGGGGTGGAAAGGGAGGGCCGGGCTCGGCCGGTCGATGCGGACCGGACCGGCGGCGAGCTGGGCGACGGCGTCGGCGCGCCGGTCGCGGCCGAGCCCCGCGACCCGGGGGTCGGGGCCGGCGAAGCCGGTGACCAGGGTGTGCGGGAGGTAGTCGGTGTCGACGGTGGGGAGCCAGCCGTGGGCCCGGTGGGCGAGCGCGGCGAGGGCGAGCGGGAGCAGTGGGAGGAGGCTGCGCGGGCGGGTGCCGTCGGCGTGGTCGAGCAGGGCGAGCAGCCCGGCGTCGAAGGCCGCGCGGTCCTGCGCCGCGAGGGCGCGCAGGGTGTGAAGGGCCTGGGTGGCGTCGCTGTCCCGGTCCTCGATCCGGGCCAGTGCGGCGTCGATGGCGGCGAGTCGCTGCTCGGCGGTCGCGGCGGTCCCGTCGTCGGTCGACTCGGCGCCGGTCGCGTCCTCGTCGCGGGTGCGGCCCAGGAGGTGGGCCATGAAGCCGTTGACGAGCTGGGCGGCGGAGTAGCCGCCGCCGGCCGGCATGGCCTGCCAGGTGAAGGCGAAGGCCTCGCCGTGCCGGGTGAACCGGTCGGAGAGGATCGCGAGGCAGAGCGCGTCGAGCCAGTGCCGGGGGAGGACGGGGCGGCGCCGGACGCTCCCGTCCGCGTCCTCGGGGTCGTAACCCATCCCGAAGTTCGGGTAGTCGAGGAACACCTGGAAGCGGTCGTAGCCGTAGTACGCGGCGAAGGCGATGGCGCCGGCGGCGGCCTCGGTGGCGTCCTTGAGGACGGCCCTGGCCTCCGGGGTGTCGAGGGCGGGGGAGTCGGCGGAGAGCGCGCCGAGGTAGTCGAGGAACTCGTCGGCGATCAGCCGCCATTCGGTGGCGGTCATCAGGTCGGCGCGCGAGTACGAGTGGACCATCCGTCCGATCCGGTCGGTGAAGCCCTCGCGGGCCGCCGAAACCGCCGCTCCGTCCACCTGGTGACGCTCGATCCGCACAGCTCTGCTCCTTGATCCCTTGCCTGGTCGTCAGCCTAGGCGAGGGGTCCGACAGCGTGCGGCGCGGGGGGCGGTGGCGGCCGCACGGGTTTCAAACGATGTTTGAAAAAGGTCGGGAGCGCGCTAGTGTCATGATCGGCGACAGCGGATCGCGCCGCGGCGAAGCCCGGCATCCGCCTGCCACCGGCGAGTTGACGGTCGGTCGCGCCGGACCGCCGGACCGCCGGACCGCCGGACCGCCGGACCGCCGAGTCCGCCGCTGCCGCCGTGAACCGTCCGTGAGACATCCATGAACCGTCCTGACCCGCGAGGGAGAGCAAATGTCGGAACAGCTGAGCCGCGAAGTGCCCGAGAAGACGCCGGTCTTCGACACCGCCCACTGGCAGGCCCGGCTCGACGGACTCCTCGCCGCCCACCGCATCCACGGCGCCACCCTGGCCGTGCTCGCCGGTGGTGAGATCCATGAACTGGCCTCCGGCATCCTGCACTCGGAGACCGGCGTGGCCGTGACCACGGACTCCGTGTTCCAGATCGGCTCCGTCAGCAAGGGCTACACGGCGGCGATGGTGGTGCTGCTCGCGGACGCCGGGAAGCTCGACCTGGACGCGCCGGTCGTGGACGTCCTGCCCGAGTTCGCGGTCGCCGACGCCGAGGCCACCCGCACCATCACTCCGCGTCAACTGCTCAACCACACCAGCGGCATCGAGGGCGACTTCGTCAGCGACACCGGCCGCGGGGACGACTGCCTGGCCCGCTACCTCGAGGGCGCCCGGACGGTCGGACTGACCAACCCGCCCGGCGCGACGGTGTCGTACTCCAGCACCGCGTACAACGTCCTCGGCCGGATCGTCGAGGTCGTGACCGGCGGCACCTGGGACGAGGCGTTGAAGGAACTGATCACCGGCCCGCTCGGGCTGGAGCACACCATGACCCTGCCGGAGGAGGTGCTGCGCTTCCGTGCCGCGATGGGGCACATGGGCGACCCGGGCGAGGAGCCGGTGCCCACGCCGCTGTGGAACATGATGCCGCGGTCGGCCGGTCCGTACGGCGGGATCTGTGCGACGGCGGCCGATGTCGCCCGGTTCGCGCGGCTGTTCGTGGACGGCGGTGCCGCGCCGGACGGGACGCGGGTGCTGCCGGAGGCCGTGGTCGGGGCGATGCTCAACCGCGAGGTCGAGATGCCCGACCAGTGGTTCCTCGGTGCGCACTGGGGGCTCGGCTGGGGCCTGTTCGAGTGGGACGGCGTCCGGGGCTTCGGCCACGACGGAAGCACCTTCGGGCAGTTGGCCTACCTGCGGGCGATGCCGGAGAAGGGCGTCGCGGTGGTGCTGCTGACGAACGGCGGGGGAGCGGCGCCCAAGGTGTTCGAGGCGCTGTGCCGGGAACTGTCGGCGGAGCTCGCGGGCGTGACGATGCCCGGCTTCGAGCCGCCGGCCCGGCCGCCGGTGGTCGAGCTCGGGGGGTTCGTCGGCAGCTACCGCCGGGAGGGCTTCCTGATGACGATCGCTGAGGGTGGCGGCGAGGGCGGCGGTGAGGGCAGCGGTGAGGGTGCGCTGACCCTGACGTACGAGGGGGCGGACGGCCTCGCGGGGACCTTCGATCCGCTGGTGTGGCAGCTGACGGCGGTGTCGGACAGCCCGGCGAAGACCGTCTTCGCGGGGCGGCGGAACGAGAAGGACGCGTGGATACCGGTGGTGTTCTACGCCCTGGCCGACGGGAGCCGGTACGTGCACTTCGGCGTCCGGGCCACGGCGAAGGCGGCGTAGGCACACAGGCACGTAGGCACACAGGCACACAGGTACGCAGGGGCGGGTCGTTCGGGGAACGGCCCGCCCCCGGCCGTGGCCGGGCGGTGGCGGTGGAGCGGGTGCGGGACGCGGAGGGCATGCGGGCTCCTTGGCGGGGCCTGAGCATTTGAACGTTCAAAATCGCGGCAAAAGCCTTGACCCATGTGATCGGTGACATGTGTTATTTCACATGCCGCGTCGGATGCCGTCAACGGAAAGCGCACGGGCGGCTGGCAGTCCCCCGAATCCGACCGAGAGTCACCCCCGAGAGTCACCCCTGACCGAGAGTCACCCCCACGCACCCCCACCACCCCCACAGGAGCGCACGTGCGCCTTCTCCCCCGCCGCCTCGCGGCACCCCTGCTCGCCTCGGCCCTGGCCGTGACCGGCCTCGGAGCCGTCACCCTCGGCTCCGCCGCCCCGGCCGCCGCGCTCGGCAACGGCAACGCCCTCACCCCGCCGATGGGTTGGAACTCCTGGAACTCCCTCGGCACCGAGGTCACCGAGGAACAGGTCGTCCAGACCATCGACTTCATGGCCGCCAACGGCCTGGTGGCGGCCGGCTACAACACCGTCACGATCGACGACGGCTGGTCGCTCTGGCACCGCGACGGCCAGAGCGCCGACTTCGTCCGGACGCCGTACGGCTCGATGCAGTTGTACGACGCGGCCGGGAACCCGGTCGCCGGGACGGACGGCAGCGGCAACGACCCCACCTCCGGCCACCTGGTCCCGCGCCCCGACCACTTCCCCTCGCAGACCGTCGACGGCCGGACCGTCAACGGCATCCAGTACCTGGCCCAGTACGCCCACAGCAAGGGCATGAAGTTCGGGCTCTACGCCACGGACACCTACGAGACCTGCCAGATGCACCCCGGCAGCCTCGGCCACGAGGCCACCGACGCGGGCGACTTTGTCTCCTGGGGAGTCGACTACGTCAAGTACGACGACTGTCCGTACGGGCCGCGGATCACCGGCCCGGACGGCCACGACTACTCCACCCAGGGCGAGGGCAAGGAGCTCACCCGCTCCGTCTACGCCCGCGTCCAGACCTTCCAACGGGCCCTCGACGCCGCCTCGGCCGCCCAGGGCCGCCCGAAGGTCACCCTCAGCGTCTCCGCCCAGCCCGCCCACACCGGAGTGCCCTACCTCCTCGACCCGGCGGACCCGGCCCGCACCGACCCGGTCGTCCAGGCCGCGGGCACGGCGCCGTTCAATGCGCCCGGCTACGCCCCGACCGGCGTCTGGTGCGGCCAGGTCGCCAACCTGTGCCGGATCGGCGGGGACCGGGACAGCGAGCTCGACGGCGTGCTGTGGAACGGGCAGTTGCAGACGGCCCTGCGCTACCCCGGGAACGTGCGCCCGGGCAGCTGGAACGACCTCGACATGATGTACACCGGCTGGAACGACGTCTACGGCCTCTACGGCACCACCGACACCTGCACCTGCCACAAGCCGTTCACCGACGACGAGTCACGCACCGAGACCTCCGTGCTGGCGATGCTCGCCGCCCCGCTGATCTCCGGGGCCGACCTGCGGACCGCCGCCCAGTCCCAGCACACCGACGGCGGCCACACCTGGTCCACGGGGATCGGCGCGTCGAGCCTGGCGGTCCTGGAGAACCGGGACGTGGTCGCCGTCGACCAGGACGCGCTGGCCAAGCCCGCCACCCTGGTCGGCGCCGCGCCGACGAGCGGCACGGCGCCGGTGGTGCTCAAGCGGCAATTGGCCGACGGGAGCACCGCCGTCCTGCTGGTCAACCAGGACCCGGCCGCCGCGCACACGATCGGCACGGACCTCGCCGCGCTGGGGCTGACCGGCGGGTTCACCTACAAGGAGCTGTGGACCGGCGCGACCGGCACCGTGACGTCAGGCGCCGTGACCTCTGGCGGCGCGGGCGGCGGTACGGTCGGCGGCACCTGGGTGCCCGCGCACGGCGTCGCGATGTACCGGCTCACCCCGCAGGCCGCGACCGGCCCGGCGACGGTCGTCGACGACGGCAGGTACCACGCGCTGGGCACGGGCGGCTCCGGCGGCCCGGTGCTGGAAGTCGCCGGCACGTGCAGCGCGCCGCTGGGCTCGGCCGCCGACGTCAACACCTGGTGGCCCACCCACACCTCGGAGCAGTGGACCTTCACCGGTAACCCGGACGGCACCGTGCGGATCAGCGACAACTGCGACACCGCCACCCACGTCCACACCGTCCTGGCGGCGGGCACCTCGCCGGGGAGCAGCGCCTACCTGCTGAACTACTCGCCGGGCAACCCGTGGCAGGAGTGGCGGGTCGTCCGCAACACCGCGACCGGCGTGCTCACCGTCACCAACGTCGCCACCGGTCTGGCGCTCGACGCGGGCGGCGGGGCGGCGGGCACGACGGTGACCACCGCGGCGCCGAACGCCGGTGCGGCGGGCCAGGGTTGGAGCGTCCTCTCGTAGCGCCGGGAGGGCGGCCCGCAGGCCCGGCGGCCGTCCCCCTCGGGGGCCGGCCGCCGGGGCCCGTGGTGGGATGATGGGCCGGACGGTTCCGCAGGTGAGGGGTGGCGCATGAGCAGCAGGTTGCGGGTGCTGAGGCAGCAGAACCGGCTGAGCCTGGAGGCGCTGGCCGAGCAGGTCGGGGTCACCAAGAGCTACCTCTCCAAGGTCGAGCGCGGCCTCAGCGACCCGTCGATCTCCACCGCCCTCAAGCTGGCCCGCGCCCTCGGGGTCGACGTCGGCCGGCTGTTCTCGGACGAGGTCGAGCCGGAGCTGGTGACGGTGGTCCGCGCCGGGGAGCGGACCCCGATCGCGGGCGGGGCCGGCCCCGGTGCCCCGCACTACGAGGGCATCGCGACCGGCCTCAGCGGCAAGCGGATGGTGCCGTTCGTGATGTACCCGCCGACCGACGCCACCGGCTCCCCGTTCAAGTCGCACCCGGGGGAGGAGTTCTTCTTCGTCCACGCGGGCACGGTGGAGCTGGAGTTCCCCGAGCGGACGGTGGAGCTGGGCCCGGGCGACAGCGTGTACTTCAACTCGGCGGTGCCGCACCGCTGTCGGAGTACCGGTCCGGAGCCGGCCCACGTCCTCGTGGTCATCCACGACGAGCAGGACGGCACCGCGGACCGGGTCCCCAGCCTGCCCTGACTTCGTATCCCCGGGCGGGAGTTCAGTCGGCGGCGTCCGCCAGCAGCCGGGCCAGCTCCGCCCGGCGCTCCTCCGGCAGCGGCAGCAGCGGCGGTCGGGGGTCGCCGACGTCCAGGCCGAGCAGGGAGAGGCCGGCCTTGACCGTGGTCGGCAGCCCGCCGCGCGTCAGGAACTGCAGGACGGGCAGCTGGCGGTAGTACACCTCGCGGGCCGCGTCCAGGTCCCCCGTGCGCACCGCCCGGTACAGCTCCAGCGGGAGTTCGGGGATCAGGCAGGGCGCGGCCGTGCACCAGCCGCTGGCGCCGGCCGCGAAGGCCGCCAGCGCGAGCGGGTTGGAGCCGTTGTAGAACGGCAGCGCGCCGTCGGAGAGTTGGGTGAGGCGGTGCATCCGCTGGAGGTCGCCGCTGCTCTCTTTCACCATGGTGATGTTGTCGACGTCCCGGACCAGCCGGTGGATGAGTTCCGGCGGGAGGTCGACCCCGGCGGTCCTCGGGTTGTTGTAGATCATGATCGGGATGCCGACGGCGTCGGCGACGGCGGTGTAGTGCCGGGTGATGGCCTCTTCGTCGAGCACCCAGTAGGAGAGCGGCAGGAGCATCACCACGTCCGCGCCGGCCTGTTCGGCGAAGCGGGCGCGGCGCACGGCGCTGCGGGTGGTGAGGTCGGCGATGCCGACGACGGTGGGGACGCGGCCCGCGACGGCGGAGACGGCCGCCTCGGCGACGGCGTACCACTCCGGGTCGTCGAGGTAGGCGCTCTCGCCGGTGGAACCGAGCGGGGCGACGGCGTGGCAGCCGGAGGCGACCAGGCGGTCGATCAGCGCGGTGAGCCCGTCGAGGTCGGGGCTGCCGTCGGTGCGGGAGAACGGGGTCACCGGGTACGCGATGATCCCTTCCAGGGTGGTCGCCATGTCAGGACTCCTTCCGGGGGCTGAGCGCGTCGCCGTGGCCGGCGCGCAGGGCGCGGCGGGCGTAGTAGGCGAAGGTCGCCTGGCCGCGCTTGGGGGTGGAGATCCAGTCGTGGGCCTCCTGGGCGAGCAGGCCGGGGATCTCCTGGATCTTCCCGGCCGCGCTCGCCAGCAGCTGGAGCTTGGCGGCCCGCTCGAAGAGCAGGGCCAGGGTGCAGGCCTCCTCGACCGTGCCGGTGGCGACCAGCTGGCCGTGGTGGGCGAGCAGCAGGGCGCGCTTGTCGCCGAGGGCGGCCGAGATGATCTCGCCCTCCTCGTTGCCGACCGGGATGCCGGGCCAGGTCTCCAGGAACGCGCAGTCGTCGTACAGCGGGCACATGTCCATGTGCGAGACCACGAGCGGGGTCTCCAGCATGGACAGCGCGGAGACGTGCAGCGGGTGGGTGTGGATGATGCAGTTGACGTCCGGGCGGGCGCGGTAGACCCAACTGTGGAAGCGGTTGGCCGGGTTGGCCATGCCGTCGCCCTCCAGGACGGTGAGGTCCTCGTCGACGAGCAGCAGGTTGTCCTCGGTGATCTCGTCGAAGCCGAGGCCCAGTCGCTGGGTGTAGTAGGTGCCGGGGCGTTCGGCGCGGGCGGTGATCTGCCCGGCGAGGCCGGAGTCGTGCCCGGCGTCGAACAGGATGCGGCAGGTGAGCGCGAGCTTCTGGCGCACCGTCCAGTCGTTGTCGGGTATCGCGGTCTGCATCCGGCGGTGGGCGAGTTCGACCAGCTCGGACTTGCCGGCCTCGAAGGTGTCGGTCATGGCCGTGGCTCTCCTCGGTGACGTGCGGCGGTGGTGTCGCGTACGGTCGGGTGCGGCCTGCGTCGCTAGGGGTGGCGTGCCTAGGGGTGGCGTGGCTACGGGTGGCGTGCCTAGGGGTGCGCCGCAACCGGGGTGACACCTCGTTCACTCTAGGACACAAGGTGTCCTTCGTCCATGTCGCCGTCCGGAGGGGGCAGTTCAGCCGCCGGACCGGCGCTGGTGCCGGCGCCGTCGCCGCCGTCGGGCGAGCGCGACCAGCGCCGCGCACACCGCGGTGGCGGCCAGCAGGAGCAGCCAGTTGCGCAGGTACGGCAGCGGCAGCACCGTCGGGTTGCCGGAGTCCCGGCCCGCCCGCAGGACGGCGGGCAGGCCGACGGCGGTCAGCGCGACGGCCACCACCAGCCAGCCGCGCAGCACCGGGCCCCGGGTCGGGGCCGCCGCGCGGAGGGTCGGGCGCGGCGCGCGGAGTGCGATGCCCGTGGCGGCCCCCAGGGCGGCGCCCGCCAGGCAGACCAGCGGCAGCCACAGGCCGTCATGGAGGACCAGGGCCCCGACGGCCCACCACAGCACCCCCGCGGGCTCGGTGACGTAGGCGTCGTCGAGCAGCCCGTACAGGCCGAAACCGGTCAGCGTCAGCCCGGCCGCCAGGGCCGCTCCGCGCAGCCAGGTCGCGGGCGCGGTCATCCCAGCACCTCGATCCGGGCCACCCACTTGGTCTGCAGCACGCCGGGCCGGTTCGGCGCGATGATCCGGGCGGGGAAGCCGTGGTCCGCGCTGAGCTCCTCGCCGTCGACCCGCAGCGCCAGCAGGGTGAGCGGGTCGGCGGCGTACGGGGCGGGCAGCTCGGACACCCGGTACGGGCCCTCGGTCTCCAGCGAGGTGATCCGTACGGCCGAGCCCGGCGGCGCCCCGGCCCGCGCCAGCAGGTCCGCCACCCGGACCCCGCCCCACCGGGCGCTCACGCTCCAGCCCTCCACACAGGCGATCGGCAACACCGCCTCGTGCTGCGGGAGTTGGCGCAGCTCGGCGAGTCCGATCCGGAACGGCCGGGGGCCGTCGACCACCAGCCGCCAGTCGGCGGGCACGGTGACCGTCCCGGCCTGGGCGGCCGTACGGTTGACCGGCAGGCCGCCCGCCCCCGGGCCCGGTCGGCGCGGGGCCAGCAGGTCCACCGCCCGCAGCCAGGGCACGGTCTGCCCGGCGGTGGTCAGCGTCACCGCGCCGACGGCCGCTCCCACGGCGGTCAGGAAACCCCGGCGCCCGGCCGGCGCCGGAGCCTGCCGGCCGCGCCAGTGCCGGGCGATGAGCGGCGCCTTGACGGCCAGGTGGATCAGCAGGCCGCCGACCGCGAGCCAGGCCAGCCAGAAGTGGGTCTGGCGGAACGGGAACGGCCAGGGGTACCACTGGAGCGTGTTCAGCAGTCCGGTGCACAGCTCCAGCAGCACGGCCGCCACCAGGACGGCGATGCCCAGCCGCTCCAGGGCGTGCAGCACGCTGCGGGCCGGCGGCCAGTCGAACAGCCGGGGGTAGACCGTCCACAGCTTCGCGCCGGTCAGCGGGATCGCGGCGATGCCGCTGATCACGTGCAGCCCCTGGGTGATCCGGTACCCGTTCACGGGACGGGAGGGCAGGTGCGGCGCCAGCCAGTGCGGCGGGTCCTGGAGGAAGTGGCTGGTCAGGCCGGTCAGGAAGCAGACCAGCAGGGCTGCGCCGAGCCACCGGCCGAGTACGACGGCGGTGCGCGGCTCGTGCAGCGCGGAGGTGAACGCGCCGTCGCGGAAGGGGCCGCGCCGCAGGAAGCCGGGCGGGGGAGGGAGCGGGCGGTCGAGGCGGAGGTCGAGGCGGCGCCGGGCGCCGGGGGGCTTGGAATCCACCCGTCCATCGAAGCGCGCCGGGCGTGTTGTGAGGGGCTGTGACGTCCTTACGGAATGCGAACGGCGCCGCCCAGGAGGAGAGATACGCGGCCGCCAGGACGACCCGCCCGTACCCAACCACGCCCGCGGTCGTTGCTCCTGGCAACGCAGAGGTCGGACCCTCGGCAGGGCGGCCGGACCGACGGGCAGCGACTTGCGGGAAGCGAGCTGCGGGAATGAGCGAGGGGCACGACATGGGGCGAATCACGAGGCGGGGCTTCGTGGCGGGCACGGCGGCCGCACTCGGCGGGCTGGCCGTGGCCGCCCCGGCCTCTGCCCCGGCGTCCGCCGCGGGCCGGGGCGGGCCGCAGGAGCAGCCCCGCCGGGTGGCGGCGGAACGGCGGGACGGCGAGCGGGAGTTCCGCGGCGTCTGGCTGACGACGGTGGCCAACCGGGACTGGCCCTCCCGGCCCGGCCTCACCGCCGAGGCCCAGCGCGCCGAGCTGCTCGCCCGGCTCGACGAGGCGCTGGAACGACGGCTGAACGCGGTGCTGCTCCACGTCCGCCCGACCGCGGACGCGCTGTGGCCCTCCCCGTACGAGCCCTGGTCGGCCTGGCTCACCGGGGAGCAGGGCCGGGACCCGGGCTGGGACCCGCTGGGCACCGCGGTCGAGGAGGCGCACCAACGCGGCCTGGAACTGCACGCCTGGTGCAACCCTTACCGGATCGCGACCCACGACGACCCCTCGCGGCTGGTCCCGACGCACCCCGCCCGGCTCCACCCCGACTGGGTGGTGACCCACGGCGGGCGGCTCCACTACAACCCGGGCCTGCCCGAGGTCCGCCGCTTCGTGCAGGACGCCATGCTCGACGCCGTACGCCGCTACGACGTCGACGGCGTCCACTTCGACGACTACTTCTACCCGTACCCGGTCGCGGGGGAGCGCTTCGACGACGACGCGGCCTACGCCCGGTACGGGGCCGACTTCCCGGACCGCGACGCGTGGCGGCGCGACAACATCGACCTCCTGGTCCGGGAGATGGGCGCCCGGATCAAGGCGGTCAACAGCCGGGTGCGGTTCGGGATCAGCCCGTTCGGGGTGTGGCGCAACCAGGCGACCGACCAGCAGGGCTCGGCGACCACGGCGGGCGTCCAGGCCTACGACGACCTGTACGCCGACACCCGGAAGTGGGTGCGCGAGGGCTGGATCGACTACATCTGCCCGCAGCTCTACTGGAACATCGGCTTCGCCGCCGCCGACTACGCCGTCCTGGTGCCCTGGTGGGACGCGGTGGCCCGGGGCACCGGCGTCGACCTCTACCTCGGCGAGGCGCTGTACAAGGCGGGCGCGCCGGGCCAGCCCGCCGCCTGGCAGGACCCGGCCGAGCTGTCCCGCCACCTCACCCTGGCCCAGGACTACGGCACGGTCCGCGGGCACTGCTTCTTCGCGGCCCGGGAGGTCGCGGAGGACCGCATCGGCGCCATGGCCCGCGTCGTCGCCGACCACTACCGGCCGGACTGAGTCTCCGGCTCGCCCCTCACGGGCCGGAACCCGCGGCGCATCGGCCTCGCCGCCCTCGCGAGGCCGACACGACCGTCGGCGGTCGTCGACCGTCCGCGGTCAGCAGGCGCCGGGACCGCCTAGGCGGAAGGAAGTGGCGCCAGCCGCACCGTAGTTGTAGTAGCTCGGGTCGGTCGCGCTGACGGTGAACCGGGGCTGGTCGGACGAGCCGTACAGCTGGTAGTCGGAGATCGACGACGATCCGGCCTGGCTGCCGTAGAGGCCGTCGCCCATCTGGGTGCAGCTGGTCCGGCTGTCGGCGGCGACCTCGCCGAAGGCGGAGACGATCTGGGCGGTGGTGAACGTGCCGTTCCAGGTGCTGCCGGGGAAGTAGCCGATGGGCGTGTTGTCGTAGTAGGCCCACCAGTTGCCGTTGCTGTTCCACCAGGCGAGCCGCACCGAGCCGCCCGGGGGCAGGGCCATGCCCGGCCGTACCGTGCTGGAGGTCGGCACGAAGCCGGTGTTGTAGGAGGTGGGTTGGCCGTTGATCCAGTGGAAGACGAAGAGGTGGGGCAGGTAGTCGCCGTTGGTCTGCGGGTCGACGGTCCAACCGATCTCGACGGTGTTGCCGCTGACGGTGCCGCCGGTGCTCTGCAGGGAGAGTTCCTGGAGCGAGTGGCCGTCGGCGGGGACGCCGGTCGGGTCGGCGACGTACATGGTGACGGCGGCGCCGGCCGTCGTGGTCTGCTGACGCCCGGTCACGTAGCTGAAACAGGCGCCGAACCAGCACTGGGCGGCGTGGGCAGTGGTGGCGGGGAGCAGGAGCGTCGCGGCGATGGTGGCGGCCGTCAGTGCGGCCGCGGTGGTGCGGGGCCTGGGACGGATGGTGCGTCGACTGAGGAGCATGGGGGTCCTTCCGGTGGGGGTGGCGCGGATCGCGCGCCGTGTGGGGGTGCTCGTCGATGACCGTTGGAGCCGGGTGCGTCCCGTGGCGAGCCGTGGGGGTGGCGCGCGGGACCGTTCGGAGACGCCCGGAGAGCGGCCGGAGAACAGCTGAGAGAGTGGGCTACTCCGATATAAATGCCGTCATAACATCAGTTACGACTGGAGTTAAGTTAGGGCACGGGTCCCCGGCCCCGCAAGACCCCGGGTCATCGGCGTGATAGGAGTGCCGACGGAACATGAACGACCCCGAGGAGGAAGCCGAGATGTCCGCCCCCGCCACAGGTGAGCAGCCCTCGGAGCCGGTCGGCGCGCGGCTCCAACGACTGCGCGCCGAACGCGGACTGACCCAGCGTGCACTGGCCGAGCCGGGGTACACCGCCGCGTACGTCTCCACCCTGGAGGCGGGCAAGGCCCGGGCGTCCGAAACGGTGCTGCGCTACTTCGCCGAGCGCCTCCAGGTCGGCTACGAGGAACTGGCCTTCGGCCTGCCCGCCGGCCTGCGCAGCCAGATCCGGGACGGCATCGCCGAGGCGAACCAGCTCGTGGAGGCCGGCGACGGCGAGGCGGCCGAGGAGCGGCTGGCCGAGTTGACGGAACGGGCCGGCGCCTTCGGGCTGGTCGACCTCGTCGCCGAACTGCGCACCGCCCTGGGGGCGTTCCTGCTGCGCCGCGGCGCGCTGGCCGAGGGGCGGGAGCAGTTCGAGCAGGCCGAGGGTCTGCTGGCCGACCAGCCGCTGCCGGCTCGGGTGCCCGCCATCCGCGGGCGGGCGACCGCCCACTACCTGGAAGGGGACGTCCGCTACTCCTGCTACCTGCTGGAGAGCACGATCAACGAGCTGAACAGCGGCGGCCTGCCGGACCCGGTGTCGCTGATGCTGCTGTACGCCTCGGCGATCGGCCCCTACCTGGAGCTCGGTGCCCTCGAACGCGCGACGAAGGCAGCAGGCCTCGCGCTCGCTCTGGCGCCCCGAGTGGAGGACCCGGTGGCCGTCGCCGGCCTGCACCGGTCCGTCGCGCGCACCCACGTGGCCCACGGACGGTTCGCCGAGGCCGAAGCCGCGCTGGTCAAGGCGCAGGAGGTGTACCAGCAGTGGGGGATCCGTGTCGAGCTCGCGCAGTGCCACTGGATGCGCGGATACCTGCACGCCCAGCACGGCCGACTTGCCGAGGCCGAGACCGAACTGCGCACGGCAGCGGCGATGTTGCGCGCGAGCGGGGCCGCGTTCTACGCGGTCCAGGTGGAGGTCGAGCTCGCCGACGTCCGGTGGCGGCTCGGCCACACAGCGGAAGCCGAGGAGCTCCTCGGCCGGCTGCTGGAGGGTCTCGGCCCCGGCCGTGGCGCGGTCCACGCCGCCGCCGCGCACCGGCTGCTCGGCCTGATCCGCGAACGCGCCGACGACCTGGAGGCGGCCGAGCGGCACTACCGCACCGCCGTCGACCTCCAGCGTGAAGCGGACGTCACCGGCGACCTGGCCGACACCACCCGCCTGCTGGGCGACCTGCTCGACCGTCAGGGCCGCAGCCGCGAGGCGATGGCGGCCTACCGCGACGGACTGATCCGGCTCGCCCGCCCGGGCACCACCACGCTCGGCCCCGCTCCGGTCCCGCCGCCGATCCCGGAGACGGTCCAGGGCCGGGGCGGGGCGTGAGCGGTACCGGCGACCGCCGGCGCGGGTACTCGCCGTCGGGCCCGCCGGCGCGGGTACTTGCCGTCGGGCCCGCCGGTGCGGACCTTCTTCCGCAGGGCGGCGGCGTGGTCGAACACCGCCTGGAAGGAGAGCTGCGGCGTGGACAGGGCGAGGAGCCCGTCCCAGGGCGGGGCCGGCACACCGGCTCAGGACATGCCGGTGGCGGAGCGGCGGCGTTCGACCGCGCGGACCAGGTCGGCGCCGATCTCCGCGAGGAAGTCCGCCGCCGTGTCGAGGCGCTGCCCGGCGGGGGTGTCGGCGCCGAGCAGGTCGGCGCCGGTTCGGGCGAACTCGGCGAGCAGGGCGTTGCGTTGGGCGCTGGCCAGCAGAGAGCGGTACCAGACGTCACCGTTGATGGTGTACTGCTCGCGGCGGCCGTGCCGCCCGTCCCGCTCGCGGCGGATCAGCCCCTGGTCCGCGAGGTAGCCCACGGCCTTGGACACCGACGCCGGGCTGACGCCGAGGCGCTGCACCAGGTCGGCCGCGCTCAGGCTCCCGCTGTCGGTGACGTACAGGCAGCTGAGGACCCGGGCCACCATGCGGGGTAGTCCCAGGTGGACGAGCAGGTCGGCGAAGCGGTCGGCGTAGTCGGCGATGGCCGCCCGGTCCCGCCCGTCCGGGGCGGCCGCGGCGCCCTGGGCCGGGCGGGCGAGGCCCGGCCGCCGTCGGGCCCGTCGGGCGGTCGCGCGTTGGGCGGTCTCCGCGCGGTAGCGGCCGGGGCCGCCGTTGCGAGCGATCTCCCGGGTCACCGTGGAGGTGGGGCGGGCGATCAGCCGGGCGATCGCGGCGTAGTCCAGCCCCTCGGCGAGACCGGTCGCGATCGCGAGGCGGTCCTGCGGGCTCAGCCTGGCACCCGGCACGGGTGGCTCCTCTCCTCGGGCCTTCGCACGAGTATCCGGACACCGGCCGGACGGTTGCAACCGCGTTTGCATTCGTCGGCATCGTCATTGCAATGATTGACCGTCACTGAGCTGGTGTGATGCCGAAGATGAGGCAATCGGATGTTGATGGATCCTCGAACCCCGCCGTACGTTCCTCACCGACGACGAAAGCCCGACCGACCAGGAGGACCCACCATGAAGACCACCGCCCGTGCCGCCCTCGCCACCGCCGTGGCCGCTGCCCTGCTGACCGCCACCGCCCCGGCGGCGCTCGCCGCCGACCACGGCGGGCGCGGGAGCCACCAGGGACTCCAGGCCGCGCTCGACCAGGCGGTCACCGCCAACGGCCTGCCGGGGGCGACGGCCGAGGTCCGCGACCGCGGCTCGATCTGGTACGGGCAGTCCGGCACCGCCGACCTGAGCACCGGGCAGAAGTTCCACCGGCAGGACCGGTTCCGGATCGGCAGCACCACCAAGACCTTCGTGGCCACCGCGCTGCTCCAACTGGAGGCCGAGGGGAAGCTGACGATGGACGACAGCGTCGAGCAGTGGCTGCCCGGCCTGGTCGACGGAAACGGCTACGACGGCTCGGCGATCACCGTCCGTCAACTGCTCAACCACACCAGTGGGATCGCCAACTTCGCCATGGACGAGACGGTGTCGAAGGAGTTCCAGGGGCTCCCGTTCCTCCAGCACCGGTTCGACTCCTTCACCCCGCGCCAGCTGGTCCGGATCGGCATCGGCACGAAGCCCAGCTTCGCGCCCGGCACCAGCTGGGAGTACTCCGACACCAACTACGTGCTGGCCGGAATGATCATCGAACGGGCCACCGGCCACAGCCTCGCCCAGGAGATCGCCGATCGCTTCGCCAAGCCCCTGCACCTCAGGAGCACCTACGAGCCCGCCGCCGACGACACCGGCATCCGGGGTCCGCACGCGCGGTTCTACTCCAAGCTCGGCCCGTTCAACCGGCCGGACCTGCCGGTCTACGACGTCACCGAACTCAGCCCGTCGTGGGGCTACGGCTCCGGGGACATGATCTCCACGGTGGAGGACCTGAGCACCTTCTTCCAGGCGCTGCTGGGCGGACGGCTGCTGCCGCCTGCGGAGATGGCGGAGATGGTCACCATGAAGGACCCGAAGGCCGGCCGCACGGGCTGGGTCCCGAACTCCCACTACGGCCTGGGGATCGGGTCGCTCACGCTGTCGTGCGGCGAGGTGTGGGGGATGGGAGGGGCGATCAACGGCTCCTGGTCCTACACGTTCGGAAGCCGGGACGGTCGCCACATGATGTCGACCCAGGTCAACGGCGACTGGGCGAACGGCGAGGCGTGGGGGCCGGTAGCGGTCTTCACGAAGGAGCTGGAGGCCGAGTTCTGCGGTGAGGGGAAGTAAGGGAACCCGTACAGAGAGGTGATGTACGGGTTCGGCCCGTCGCTCGTCAGGAGCGACGGGCCGAACCCGTCAGACCTCGCTGGTGGCGGCGAAGGTGAGAAAGGCCTCCCAAGCGGCCGGCTCGAAGGTCAGTTGGGGGCCGCTCTTGTCCTTGGAGTCACGGACGTGGACGACGCCCGGGGTCTCGGCGACCTCGACGCACTGGCCGCCTTCGTTGCTGCTGTAGCTGCTCTTGATCCACGCGAGCTTCGCGGTCATCGTTCTCCCAGCATTTTCTCGATCAAGGTCAAGGACTCCCTCACGTCGAGCGATTGCCCTCTGAGAGCGCCGTATCGTGCGTTCATGATACGGACTTCCTCTTGATCCGTGATCAGTCGACTACTTTGCTGCGCCTCGATGTATCCGTTCTGTGGGCGCCCCTTGGGAGTGATGAGCGTGAAGGGCCCGCCCAGGGCAGGGTGGTCAACCCGGGCGGTGGGCATGACGTGGATCGCCATGCCCCGCATCGCCCCGACCTCCAGCAGACGCCTCAGCTGCTCCTCGTGAACTTCCCAGCCACCGAGCGGGCGTTGGAGGACGCTCTCCTCGATGACCCAGCTGAAGATCGCCCGTGGCCAGCGCGTCAGAATCTCCTGACGTTCGATTCGTGCGGCCACACGCTCCTCGATCGTTTCCTCAGTGAGTAGCGGCTGGCGCATTCCGAAGAGCGCTCGCGCATGAGCCTCGGTTTGGAGCAAGCCGGGGATGAGCAATGTGCTGAACTCGTGGATCTCCACGGCCACGGGCTCCAAGCCTGCATAGCCGCGGAACCAGGCCGGGTGTCGCACGCGCGCCTTGGCTCGGGCCTTCATGACATCATCCCTCTGGATGGCCAGCAAGCCTCCCGCGTTCAGTTCCTTGTCCAATGCGACAAGCAACTCCGGCTGGGGAGTTCGCACGCCACGCTCCACCGAGCGGATCAACTCCTCTCCGTAGCCGACGCGCTTGGCAAGCTCCTTCTGGGTCAACCCGGCCCGCTCCCGCAGGAGTTTGATCTGCTTGCCGATCGCGCGGAGGAAGTCGGAGGTCTCAGTGAGGTCCTCCGGCAGTTCCGTTCGAACCTCGTCGCCCGTCTCGCTGTTCCGCGCCGCACCCATAGCGACCACCCCGCCTGTGATTGAGTCGCACAACAAAAGCTGTCCGCACCTGCACAAGTACTCTCTGTGCTCGCCGGATCCATGGTCAGCGTACGTCCGCCCCGCCACGCTTTCTCCCATGACGACCCAAATCCCCCTCGACAGACCCCGCCGC
>NZ_JBEZXE010000071.1:0-35145 GCF_040637885.1 Kitasatospora sp. NPDC028055
CGGGTGCACTTCCGGGACCCGTCGTTCACCAATCTGCAGACGATGGCGGCGATGTGCGAGGGCGGCCAGGTCGCCGACGTGATCGTCGCGGTGGCCGGGATCGACCCGGTGATGGGAGGCGTGGACCGGTGACCGACGTCGAACTGGGACTGCCGGCGATGCCGGCCCCGCCGTACCCGGAGGAGGTGCGCACCCGGCTGGCCGCCGACGCCGCCGAGCTGATCGGCCGCTACCCGCAGGCCCGCTCGGCGCTGCTGCCGCTGCTGCACCTGGTGCAGGCCGAGGAGGGCTTCGTCAGCGCGACCGGGATCCGGTTCTGCGCCGAGCAGTTGGAGCTCACCACGGCCGAGGTGACCGCCGTCGCCACCTTCTACACGATGTACCGGCGGCGCCCGGCCGGGAAGTACCACGTCGGGGTCTGCACCAACACCCTGTGCGCGGTGCTCGGCGGGGACCGGATCTTCGCCGACCTCCAGGAGCACCTGGGCATCGGCAACAACGAGACCACCGAGGACGGCGCGATCTCGATCGAGCACATCGAGTGCAACGCCGCCTGCGACTACGCCCCCGTGGTGATGGTCAACTGGGAGTTCTTCGACGACCAGACCCCGCAGAGCGCCCGCCGGCTGGTCGACGACCTGCGGGCCGGCCGCGAGGTGCGGCCCACCCGCGGCGCCCGGCTGTGCGGTTTCAAGGAGACCGCCCGGATCCTGGCCGGCTTCCCGGACGAGCGCCCGGGCGCCAACGACGAGTCGGGTGCCGGCGGCGCCCCCTCGCTGGCCGGGCTGCGGCTGGCACGCGGCGAGGCCCTGCCGGGCACCGGCGGCACCAAGGTGGTCTCCCCCCGCCACGAGGCCCCGCGCCCCGAGGAGCCCCGCCCCGAGGCCTCCCGCCCCGAGGCCTCCCGCCCCGAGGCCCCCCGCCCCGAGGAGCCCCGCCCCGAGGCCTCCCGCCCCGAGGCCTCCCGCCCCGAGGCCCCCCGCCCCGAGGAGCCCCGCCACGAGGAGCCGGGCCACGAAGGCAAGGCCGCCGGCCAGGAAGGGACCGAAGCGTGATGACCTCCGCCGAGCCGGCCGAGAAGCTGCTCACCCCCGTCCTGTCGGACCCCTGGGACGACAGCCGCCCCTGGACCCTCGCCACCTACCGCCGCCACCAGGGCTACGAGGGCCTCAAGGCGGCCCTCGCGATGCCCCCGGACGACGTGATCGCCCTGGTCAAGGACTCCGGTCTGCGCGGCCGCGGCGGCGCCGGCTTCCCCACCGGGATGAAGTGGCAGTTCATCCCGCAGAACGACGGCAAGCCGCACTACCTGGTGGTCAACGCGGACGAGTCCGAGCCGGGCACCTGCAAGGACATCCCGCTGCTGTTCGCCAACCCGCACTCCCTCATCGAGGGCATGATCATCGCCTCCTACGCGATCCGCTGCGACCACGCCTTCGTCTACCTGCGCGGCGAGGTCGTCCCGGTGCTGCGCCGCCTGCACGCCGCGGTCGCCGAGGCGTACGCGGCGGGACTGCTCGGCCGGGACATCCTCGGCTCCGGCGTGAACCTGGACATCACCGTCCACGCCGGCGCCGGCGCCTACATCTGCGGCGAGGAGACGGCCCTGCTGGACTCGCTGGAGGGCCGTCGCGGTCAGCCGAGGCTGCGCCCGCCGTTCCCGGCGATCGCCGGCCTGTACGCCTGCCCGACGGTGGTCAACAACGTCGAGTCGATCGCCTCGGTGCCGCCGATCCTGGCCCGCGGCAAGGAGTGGTTCAAGAGCCTGGGCACCGAGAAGTCCCCGGGCTTCACGCTGTACTCGCTGTCCGGCCACGTCACCAACCCCGGCCAGTACGAGGCCCCGCTCGGCATCACGCTGCGCCAGCTGCTGGACCTCTCCGGCGGTGTCCGGGCCGGGCACCGGTTGAAGTTCTGGACCCCGGGCGGCTCCTCCACCCCGATGTTCACCGACGAGCACCTCGACGTCCCGCTGGACTACGAGGGCGTCGGCGCGGCGGGTTCGATGCTCGGCACCAAGGCGCTGCAGGTCTTCGACGAGACCACCTGCGTGGTGCGGGCGGTGACCCGCTGGACGGAGTTCTACGCCCACGAGTCCTGCGGCAAGTGCACCCCCTGCCGGGAGGGCACCTACTGGCTGGTCCAGCTGTTGAAGCGGATCGAGGCGGGCCAGGGCGTCGACGGGGACCTGGAGAAGCTCCTCGACATCGCCGACAACATCAACGGCAAGTCCTTCTGCGCGCTGGGCGACGGCGCGGCGAGCCCGATCGTCTCCTCGCTCCAGCACTTCCGGGCCGAGTACGAGCAGCACCTGGCCGAGCGCCGCTGCCCGTTCGACCCGGCCGCCTCCACCGTCTGGGCCGACGGCCCCCGCCCCGGCCACCAGTCCGCCACCGAGAGGGAGGTGCACGCGTGACGATCACCGAGCCGGCCGCCTCCACGAACGACGGAGCCGCCGTCGAACTGGTCACGCTCACCATCGACGGCGTCGAAGTGAAGGTCCCCAAGGGCACCTTGGTGATCCGGGCCGCCGAGACCATCGGCACCCAGATCCCGCGCTTCTGCGACCATCCGCTGCTGGATCCGGCCGGCGCCTGCCGGCAGTGCATCGTGGAGGTCGAGGGCCAGCGCAAGCCGGTCGCCTCCTGCACCATCCCGGTCGCCGAGGGCATGGTGGTGCGCACCCAGCTGACTTCGCCGGTGGCCGAGAAGGCGCAGCGCGGCGTGATGGAGCTGCTGCTGATCAACCACCCGCTGGACTGCCCGGTCTGCGACAAGGGCGGCGAGTGCCCGTTGCAGAACCAGGCGATGAGCAGCGGCGCGGCGGACTCCCGGTTCGAGGGGATGAAGCGCACCTACCCGAAGCCGCTGCCGATCAGCAGCCAGGTGCTGCTGGACCGGGAGCGCTGCGTGCTGTGCGCGCGCTGCACCCGGTTCTCGCAGCAGATCGCCGGGGACCCGTTCATCGACCTGGTGGAGCGCGGGGCGCTGCAGCAGGTGGGCACGGGGGAGGGGGACGCCTTCGAGTCGTACTTCTCCGGGAACACCATCCAGATCTGTCCGGTGGGTGCGCTGACCTCGGCGGCTTATCGTTTCCGCTCGCGCCCGTTCGACCTGGTGTCCTCGCCGAGCGTGTGCGAGCACTGCTCGGCGGGTTGCGCGCAGCGCACCGATCACCGGCGGGGCAAGGTGCTGCGCCGGCTGGCGGGCGAGGACCCGGCGGTGAACGAGGAGTGGAACTGCGACAAGGGCCGTTTCGCGTTCCGCTACGCCCAGCAGCGGGACCGGTTGACGACCCCGCTGGTGCGGGTGGACGGCGAGCTGGTGCCGGCCTCCTGGCCGGAGGCGTTGCAGCGGGCCGCCGAGGGCCTGCGCGGGGCCCGTACGGGTGT
The DNA here is from genome assembly GCF_040637885.1 of Kitasatospora sp. NPDC028055. NCBI lineage: Bacteria > Bacillati > Actinomycetota > Actinomycetes > Kitasatosporales > Streptomycetaceae > Kitasatospora > Kitasatospora sp. NPDC028055. Next base: position 3,393 of record NZ_JBEZXE010000071.1, read on the forward strand.
GCTGGCGGGTGGCCGGGTGACGGTGGAGGACGCGTACGCGTACGCGAAGTTCGCCCGGGTGGTGCTGGGCACCAACGACGTGGACTTCCGGGCCCGCCCGCACAGCGGTGAGGAGGCGGACTTCCTGGCCGCGGCGGTCGCCGGGCGCGGGGTGGACGTGGACGGTTCGGGCGTCGACTACGCGCGGTTGGAGCAGGCTCCGGCGGTGCTGCTGGCCGGGTTCGAGCCGGAGGAGGAGTCGCCGATCGTCTTCCTGCGGCTGCGCAAGGCCTCCCGGAGCGGCGGCGTCAAGGTGTTCTCGGTGGCGTCGTTCGCCTCCCGGGGGCTGGCGAAGCTGCGCGGTGCGCTGCTGCCGGCGGCGCCGGGGACGGAGCCGGAGTGGTTCGCGGCGCTGGCGGCGGACGAGCCGTTGAACGACGAGGCCGGGCGGGCGGCCGAGCTGTTGCGCCGGCCGGGTGCGGTGATCCTGGCGGGTGAGCGGCTGGCGTCGGTGCCGGGCGCGTTGACGGCGGTGCTGCGGCTGGCGCACGCGACCGGGGCGGCGCTGGCCTGGGTGCCGCGTCGGGCCGGGGAGCGCGGGGCGGTGGAGGCGGGTGCGCTGCCGGGTCTGCTGCCGGGCGGCCGTCCGGTGGCGGCCGAGGCGGCGCGGGCGCAGGCGGCCGCGGTGTGGGGGGTGGCGGAGCTGCCGTCGCGTCCGGGCCGGGACACCGGCCAGATCCTGGCCGCGGCGGCGCAGGGCGATCTGGACGCGCTGCTGGTCGGCGGGGTGGATCCGGACGACCTGCCGGATCCGGCGCTGGCCGGGGAGGCCCTGGCGGCGGTGCCGTTCGTGGTGTCGCTGGAGCTGCGGCCGTCGGCGGTGACCGAGCGGGCCGACGTGGTGCTGCCGGTGGCGGCGGTGGCGGAGAAGGCGGGCACGTTCCTGGACTGGGAGGGCCGGGTGCGGATGTTCGAGGCCGCGCTCAAGCCGGACCAGCAGATGGGCCGCCATCTCCAGTCGGACCTGCGGGTGCTGGCGATGCTGGCGGACGCGCTGGGGCACCGGCTGGGCCTGGCGGACGTGCGGGCGGCCCGGTTGGAGCTGGACCGCTTCGGGCCGTGGCGGGGTGACCGCGCGGCGGATCCGGCGGCGCACCCGGGTGTGCTGCCGCGTCCGGCCACCGGCCAGGCGGTGCTGGCGGGTTGGCGGCTGCTGCTGGACGAGGGCTCCTTGCAGGACGGGGATCCGCACCTGGCGGGGACGCGGCACCGGGCGGTGGCCCGGTTGTCGTCGGCGACGGCGAAGGAGGTCGGCGCGGACGCCACCGGTGCGCTGCGGCTGACCGGTCCGGCGGGTTCGCTGGTCCTGCCACTGGAGGTGACCGACTCGGTCCCGGACCGGACGGTCTGGATCCCGCTCAACTCCACGCCGGGCGGCGCGTACCGCGCGCTCGGCACCACCGTCGGCCATCTGGTGACGATCGCCGCGGCCGAGCTCGCGCCGGTCGCCGTCGAGGGCGGGGCCCGGGAAGGGGAGGTCCGATGACGACTCCGCAGCCGTACGAGACGCTCCACTTCTTCGGCCAGGACCCTTGGTGGCTGGTGCTGTTGAAGGCGGTGTTCTGCTTCGCCTTCCTGGTGCTGACGGTGCTGGTGGCGATCGTCTGGGAGCGCAAGGTGGTGGCCTGGATGCAGTTGCGCATCGGGCCGAACCGGCACGGGCCGTGGGGTCTGCTGCAGTCGCTGGCGGACGGCGTGAAGCTGGCGCTCAAGGAGGACCTGGTCGTCAAGGGCGCGGACAAGGTGGTCTACGTCCTGGCCCCGATCGTCTGCGCGATCCCGGCGTTCATGGCCTTCGCGGTGATCCCGTTCGGCCCGGCCGGCGAGGAGGTGTCGGTCTTCGGCACCCGGACGCCGCTGCAGCTGACGGACTTCCCGGTGGCGCTGCTCTACATCCTGGCCACCGCCTCGATCGGCATCTACGGGATCGTGCTGGCCGGTTGGTCCTCCGGTTCGACCTACCCGCTGCTGGGCGGGTTGCGGTCGGCCGCGCAGATGATCAGCTACGAGATCGCGATGGGCCTGTCCTTCGCGGCGGTGTTCGTCTACTCGGGATCGATGTCGACCTCGGAGATCGTGGCGCACCAGCAGCCGAAGTGGTTCGCGGTGCTGCTGCCGGTGTCGTTCATCGTGTACATCATCGCGATGGTCGGGGAGACCAACCGGGCGCCGTTCGACCTGCCGGAGGCCGAGGGCGAGCTGGTGGGCGGTTTCAACACCGAGTACTCCTCGTTGAAGTTCGCGATGTTCATGCTGGCCGAGTACGTCAACATGGTGACGGTCTCGGCGGTGGCGTCGACCCTGTTCCTGGGCGGCTGGCGGGCCCCGTGGCCGGTGTCGGCCTTCTGGGAGGGCGCCAACCACGGCTGGTGGCCGATGCTGTGGATCACCTTGAAGATCCAGCTGCTGCTGTTCTTCTTCATCTGGCTGCGCGGCACGCTGCCGCGGTTGCGCTACGACCAGTTCATGAAGCTGGGCTGGAAGGTCCTGATCCCGGTCTCGCTGGTGTGGCTGGTGCTGATCGCCAGCGTGCGGGCGCTGCGCAACGAGGGGTACGGCTTCGGCCAGGTGGTGCTGTACGTGGGCGCGCCGGTCGGCGTGATCCTGCTGCTGGCGCTGGTCCGGGACTTCCTGCGGAAGGAGAAGGAGCCCGGGGAGGAGCAGGAGGCCCCCGGGCGGGGCGAGTTCGATCCGATGGCGGGCGGGTACCCGGTGCCGCCGCTGCCCGGGCAGGTGCTGCCGCCGGTGCCGCGCCGGCCGGGCCGGGCCCCGAAGCAACTCCAGGACGCCCTCAACGGGGCCGACCATTCCGAAGGGAGCTGATCCGCGATGTCGTCCGACCAGACGGGCCGGCCCGAGCGGGCCGACCGGCCGTCGGTGCTCGGTCCGGCCGCCGGTTTCGGCGTGACCTTCAAGGCCATGTTCAAGAAGCGGCTGACCGAGCAGTACCCGGAGCAGAAGAAGCCCACGGCGCCGCGTTTCCACGGCCGCCACCAGCTGAACCGGCATCCGGACGGGCTGGAGAAGTGCGTCGGCTGCGAGCTGTGCGCGTGGGCCTGCCCGGCCGACGCGATCTACGTGGAGGGCGCGGACAACCGGGACGAGGAGCGCTACTCGCCGGGTGAGCGCTACGGCGCGGTGTACCAGATCAACTACGCCCGCTGCATCCTGTGCGGGCTGTGCATCGAGGCCTGCCCGACCCGGGCGCTGACCATGACCAACGAGTACGAGCTGGCGGACTCCTCCCGCAAGGACCTGATCTTCACCAAGGAGCAGCTGCTGGTGGGCCTGTCGGAGGACATGGTCGACACCCCGCACGCGATCTTCCCGGGCGCCGACGAGGGTGCGTACTACCGGGGCGAGGTCACCGGGGCGGCGCCGGGGACGGTCCAGCAGGAGCGCACCGACCGGGAGAAGGAGGTGCGGCAGTGATCGCACAGCTGGCGGCGGCGAGCGGGACGACCTCCACGGGTGAGGTCGTCCAGTTCTGGGTGCTCGCGGTGATCGCGGTCGGTGGCGCGCTGGGCATGCTGCTGATGCGCAAGGCGGTGCACAGCGCGCTGTGCCTGGCGGCGACCATGCTGGCGCTGGCGGTCTGTTACATGGCCCAGGGCGCGGTGTTCCTGGGCGTGGTGCAGATCGTGGTGTATACCGGCGCGATCATGATGCTGTTCCTGTTCGTGGTGATGCTGGTCGGCGTGACCAGCGAGGACTCTTTGAAGGAGCAGTTGAAGGGCCAGCGGTTCGCGGCGGTGCTGTGCGGGCTGGGCTTCGGGGTGCTGCTGATCGCGGGCATCGCGAACGCGAAGCTGAACCACTTCACCGGGCTGGCCGAGGCCAACGCCGAGGGCAATGTGCCGGGCCTGGCCCGGCTGATCTTCACCCGCTACGTGTGGGCCTTCGAGGTCACCGGCGCGCTGCTGATCACCGCGGCGATCGGCGCGATGGTGCTGACCCACCGGGAGCACGTGACGGCGCCGAAGACCCAGCGGGAGCTGGCGGAGCAGCGGGTGCGGGACAACATCCAGGTGCCGCCGCTGCCGGCGCCGGGCGTGTACGCCCGGCACAACGCGGTGGACGTGCCGGGGCTGCTGCCGGACGGCACGATCGCGGAGGACTCGGTGATGGCGACGCTGCGCGAGCGCGGCCAGGTCCGGGACGTCAGCCAGGACATGCTGCGGCGGATGGCGGAGCTGGAGAACAGCACGGCGGACTGGCTGGGCCGGCCGCCCTCGGAGCGGCCGGTGGCGGCGGCTCCGCGCAGGTCCTTGGAGCCGGTCCCGGGCCACCGGGCCGAGCAGCACGAGACCGGGGAGGGGGAGCGGTGAATCCGGTCAACTACCTTTATCTGTCGGCCCTGTTGTTCACCATCGGCGCGTCCGGGGTGTTGATCCGGCGGAACGCGGTCGTGCTGTTCATGTGCGTGGAGCTGATGCTGAACGCCTCGAACCTGGCCCTGGTGACGTTCTCCCGGCTGCACGGGACCCTGGACGGCCAGATCATCGCGTTCTTCACGATGGTGGTCGCGGCGGCCGAGGTCGTGGTCGGCCTCGCCATCATCGTCTCCATCTTCCGGACCAGGCACTCCGCTTCGGTCGACGACAGCAATCTGATGAAGCTGTAGGCGGAGGGCCTTCGGTGAACTCTCTCATTCCGCTGCTGGTGGCGGCTCCGCTGGCCGGTGCCGCCCTGCTGCTCCTGGGCGGTCGGGCCTTCGACCGCTTCGGCCACTGGCTGGCCACCGCGCTCGCCGCGCTCTCGTTCGGCTTCGGCCTGGCCCTGTTCTCGGACATGCTGGGCCGGGACGCCGAACACCGGGCGGTGACGAAGCACCTGTTCACCTGGGTGCCGGTGAACGCCTTCCAGGCCGACGTCTCGTTCCGGCTCGACCAGTTGTCGCTGACCTTCGTGCTGTTGATCACCGGGGTGGGCACGCTGATCCACCTGTACTCGGTGGGCTACATGGCGCACGACGAGCGCCGGCGTCGGTTCTTCGCCTATCTGAACCTGTTCCTGGCCGCCATGCTGCTGCTGGTGCTGGCGGACAACTACCTGCTGCTGTACTTCGGTTGGGAGGGCGTGGGCCTGGCCTCGTACCTGCTGATCGGCTTCTGGCAGCACAAGCCGAGCGCGGCGACGGCGGCGAAGAAGGCGTTCCTGGTCAACCGGGTCGGCGACATGGGCCTGTCGATCGCGATCATGCTGATGTTCGCCGAGTTCGGCTCCTTCGCCTTCACGCCGGTCTTCGACGGGGCGCACGGGGCGAGCGAGGGCAGGCTGACGGCGATCGGCCTGATGCTGCTGCTGGCCGCGTGCGGCAAGTCGGCGCAGGTGCCGCTGCAGTCCTGGCTCGGGGACGCGATGGAGGGCCCGACCCCGGTCTCGGCCCTGATCCACGCGGCCACCATGGTGACCGCCGGGGTCTACCTGATCACCCGGTCCTCGGCGATCTTCGACCTGGCGCCGGACGCCCAGACCGCCGTGGTGGTGGTCGGCGCGGTGACGCTGCTGTTCGGTGCGATCGTCGGTTGCGCCAAGGACGACATCAAGAAGGCGCTGGCCGGTTCGACCATGTCGCAGATCGGCTACATGATCCTGGCGGCCGGACTGGGCCCGATCGGCTACGTCTTCGCGATCATGCACCTGGTGACCCACGGCTTCTTCAAGGCCGGGCTGTTCCTCGGCGCCGGGTCGGTCATGCACGGCATGGACGACGAGGTGAACATGCGCCACTACGGCGGCCTGTGGCGGAAGATGCCGTGGACCTTCGCCACCTTCGGCCTGGGCTACCTCGCCATCATCGGCTTCCCCGGGCTGTCCGGCTTCTTCTCCAAGGACAAGATCATCGAGGCGGCCTTCGCCAAGGGCGGCACCGAGGGCTGGATCCTCGGCCTGTGCGCACTGGTCGGCGCGGCCGTCACCGCGTTCTACATGACCCGGGTGATGCTGCTGACCTTCTTCGGCGAGCAGCGCTGGCAGCCGGACGCCGAGGGCAACCTCCCGCACCCGCACGAGTCGCCGCGGACCATGGTCGTACCGATGGTCCTGCTGGCCTTCGGCTCGGTCTTCGCCGGCGGGCTGTTCGTCCTGCACGACTCCTTCCTGAAGTGGCTGGAGCCGGTCACCGGCCACAGCGAGGGCAACCCGCCGCTCGGCTCCTGGACGGTCACCGGGCTGACCACGGCCTGCATGCTGGCCGGCGTGGGCCTGGCGTACCTGATGTACGGGCGCTCGCCCGTCCCGGTGGTGCCGCCGGTCGGCTCCCCGCTCACCCGGGCGGCCCGCCGCGACCTGCTGCAGGACGACTTCAACCACGCGGTGCTGGTACGCCCGGGCTCGGCGCTGGCCGCGACCCTGGTCTACTTCGACAGCCGCGGCCTGGACGGTTTCGTCAACGGCCTGGCCGCCCTCGTCGGGGGCCTGTCCGGCCGGCTGCGGCGGGTCCAGAACGGCTTCGTCCGCTCGTACGCGCTCTCCATGTTCGGCGGCACGCTGGTGCTGGTCGCCTCGACTCTCCTGATGAGGTCCGTGTGATGACAGTTACTCGCCCGCTCGGCGGGGAATCGCGTCGGGAGGTGTGGTCGTGAGCGTCCTGCTGACCACCACCTGCGTCGTCCCGGCGGCCGGCGCGGTGCTGACCGCCGCGCTGCCCGCCGGGACGAACGAGGCCCGGCGTCGCACCGTCAAGACCGTCGCGCTGGCCGTGTCCGGGGTGACCCTGGTGCTGGCCGCCCTGGTGGCGCTGCGCTTCGACCCGCACGGCGCCCGGTTCCAGCTGACCGAGTCGTACAGCTGGATCCGCTCCTTCGGCATCACCTTCTCGCTCGGCGTGGACGGCATCGGCGCGGTGCTGGCCCTGCTGACGGCCGTCCTGGTGCCGATGGTGATGCTGGCCTCCTGGCACGACGCGGACCCGGCCGCGCCGGGCCCCGACGGCAGCTTCGAGAACAAGCGGCGCACCCAGGCCTTCTTCGCCCTGATCCTGGCGGTGGAGGCGATGGTGGTGGTGTCCTTCTACGCCACCGACGTCTTCCTGTTCTACGTGTTCTTCGAAGCCATGCTGATCCCGATGTACTTCCTGATCGGCGGTTTCGGCGACCGGGCCGGCGGCCCGGAGTCGGCGCGCCAGCGCTCCTACGCGGCCGTCAAGTTCCTGCTGTACAACCTGCTCGGCGGCCTGGTGATGCTGGCCGCGGTGATCGGGCTGTACGTGATCGCCCAGGACCAGGGCCTCGGCACCTTCGACCTGCCGACCCTCACCGGGGCGATCGCCGACGGCAGCCTCAAGCTGTCCGGGACGGCGCAGAACGCGCTGTTCCTCGGCTTCTTCTTCGCCTTCGCGGTGAAGGCCCCGCTGTGGCCGCTGCACACCTGGCTGCCGAACGCGATGGGCGAGGCGACGGCCGGCACCGCGGTGCTGATCACCGCGGTGGTGGACAAGGTCGGCACCTTCGCGATGCTGCGCTTCTGCCTCGGGCTGTTCCCGGATGCCTCGAAGACCTTCGCCCCGGCGATCCTGGTGCTGTCGCTGATCGGGATCGTCTACGGCGCGCTGCTGGCGGTCGGCCAGAAGGACATCAAGCGGCTGGTCGCCTACGCCTCGATCTCGCACTTCGGCTTCATCATCATGGGCGTCTTCGCGATGACCAGCCAGGGCCAGAGCGGCGCGACCCTCTACATGGTCAACCACGGCCTCTCCACCGCCGCGTGGATGCTGGTGGCCGGCTTCCTGATCTCGCGCCGCGGCTCGCGGCTGATCGCCGACTACGGCGGCGTGCAGAAGGTCGCCCCGGTGCTCGCCGGGACCTTCCTGATCGGCAGCCTGGCGACCCTGTCGCTGCCGGGGCTGGCCCCGTTCGTCAGCGAGTTCCTGGTGCTGGTGGGCACCTTCACCCGCTACCCGGCGATCGGCGTGGTGGCCACCCTCGGCATCGTGCTGGCCGCGCTGTACGCCCTGCTGCTGTACCAGCGCACCATGACCGGCCCGGTGAAGGAGGGCGTGCGCGCGATGCCCGACCTCAAGGTCCGCGAACTGGCCGTGGTGGCACCGCTGGTGGCGCTGACGATCCTGCTCGGCGTGTACCCGAAGCCGCTCACCGACCTGGTGAACCCCTCGGTGGACGCGACGCTCTCGCAGGTCCACCGGACCGATCCGGCGCCGGCCCACCCGGTCGCCGCCACCTCAGGAGGTGAGCAGAAGTGAGTGCCACCGCAGTGCTCGCCGCCGCCGGCGGCAACACCCCCAGCATCCCGGCGCCGCACATCGAGTACGGCCAACTCTCCCCGATGCTGGTGGTCTTCGGGGCCGCCGTGGCGGGCGTCCTGGTCGAGGCCTTCGTCCCGCGCCGGCTGCGGCACTGGACCCAGGTGTCGCTGGCGCTGGTCGCGCTGGCCGGCGCGTTCGCCGCCGTGGTGGTGCTGGCGACGCAGGGCCACGGCGCGCCGCGGGTCGACCTGCTGGCCATGGAGTCGGTCGCCCTGGACGGCCCGGCGCTGTTCCTCCAGGGCGTGATCCTGCTGGTCGCCGTCGTCGCGGTGCTCACCTACGCGGAGCGGAAGCTGGAGCCCAAGGCCGGCGGCCTGCCCGCTGACGCCTTCGCCGCCCAGGCGTCCGCCACCCCGGGCGGGGAGCAGGAGCGGGCCGCGGTCCGGGCCGGCTTCGCGACCACCGAGGTGTTCCCGCTGACCCTGTTCGCGGTCGGCGGGATGCTGCTCTTCCCGGCCGCCAACGACCTGCTGACCATGTTCGTGGCGCTGGAGGTCTTCTCCCTCCCGCTGTACCTGCTGTGCGCGCTGGCCCGGCGCCGCCGGCTGCTGTCCCAGGAGGCGGCGGTCAAGTACTTCCTGCTGGGTGCCTTCGCCTCGGCGTTCTTCCTGTTCGGCACCGCGCTGCTGTACGGCTACGCGGGCAGCGTGAAGCTCGGCGACATCGCGGACGTCATCTCCGGCAAGGCGATGACCACCCCGGCGCAGCTGAGCAGCACCCAGAGCGACGCGCTGCTGCTGACCGGCCTGGCGATGCTGGCGGTGGGCCTGCTGTTCAAGGTGGGCGCGGTGCCGTTCCACTCCTGGACCCCGGACGTCTACCAGGGCGCGCCGACCCCGGTGACCGGCTTCATGGCCGCGGCCACCAAGGTCGCCGCGTTCGGGGCGTTCCTGCGGCTGTTCTACGTGGCCTTCCCGGGCCTGCGGCTGGACTGGCGGCCGGTGCTGTGGGGCGTGGCGATCCTGACCATGGTGGTCGGCGCGGTGCTGGCGGTGACCCAGCAGGACGTCAAGCGGCTGCTGGCGTACTCCTCGATCGCGCACGCCGGGTTCATCCTGACCGGGGTGATCGCGGTCAACAAGCAGGGCCTGTCCTCGGTGCTGTTCTACCTGGCGGCGTACTCCTTCGTGACGCTGGGGGCCTTCGCCGTGGTCACCCTGGTGCGCGACTCCAAGGGGGAGGCGACCCACCTGTCCAGCTGGGCGGGGCTGGGGCGGCGCTCGCCGCTGGTGGCGGCGGTCTTCGCGCTGTTCCTGCTGGCCTTCGCCGGGATCCCGCTGACCTCCGGCTTCACCGGGAAGTTCGCGGTGTTCCAGGCGGCGGCGGCCGGCGGGGCGACACCGCTGGTGATCGTCGGTGTGCTGAGTTCGGCGGTGGCCGCGTTCTTCTACATCCGGGTGATCGTGCTGATGTTCTTCTCCGACCCGCAGCCGGGAGGCCCGACGGTGGCGATCCCGAGCGCCTTCACGGCGACCGCGATCGGGGTGGGGGTGCTGGTCACGCTGGGTCTGGGCCTGCTGCCGCAGTACTTCCTGGACCTCGCCTCCAAGGCCTCGCTGTTCGCCTACTGACCGGAGCCGGTCGGTTCCTCGGAGATCGGTCCGGATCCTCGGGCCGATCTCCGGCGTTTATTTCCGGCTGAATTCGCCCCCACCGCGGCTCCGTCCGCGCAGGCCTCCTGACCAGGGCTTCCGGCGCGGTCATGACGGGATCCGCACGCCCGTGCAGTGATCCACTCGCGACCGGATACCCTGCCTGTATTGGCCAGCGGCGGCACTCAGGGACCAGGCCGCTAGATCGACCAGGGACAGAGGAGTGGTCTTCGTGACCGTCGTGGGACCCTTCGGGCTCAGCGTGCAGGACCGCGACCTGACCCGGGACGTCCAGGTCGGACTGGACGCGGTGGAGGCGGCGCTCTCCGAGGCCGTCAAGAGCGACGTCCCCTTCATCACCGTCACCGCCAGCCACCTGATGGAGGCCGGCGGCAAGCGCTTCCGTCCGCTGCTCCTGCTGCTGGCCGCCCAGTTCGGCGACCCGGGGGCGCCCGGTGTGGTGCCGGCCGCGGTGGTCGTCGAGCTGACCCACCTGGCCACGCTGTACCACGACGACGTGATGGACGAGGCCCCGGTGCGCCGCGGCGCGGAGAGCGCCAACTCCCGCTGGGACAACTCGGTGGCCATCCTCACCGGCGACTTCCTGTTCTCCCGCGCCTCCCAGGTGCTGGCCGACCTCGGCCCGGAGGCGGTGCGGATGCAGGCCGAGGCCTTCGAGCGGCTGGTGACCGGCCAGATCCTGGAGACCCGCGGCCCCGGCCCCGAGGGCGACCCGCTGCTGCACTACCTGGACGTACTGGAGGGCAAGACCGGCTCGCTGATCGCCGTCTCCTGCCGGATAGGAGCGCTGGTGGCCGGCGCCGAGCCGTGGGTGGTGGAGGCCCTGGGCGAGTTCGGCGAGCGGATCGGCATCGCGTTCCAGCTGGCGGACGACGTGCTGGACATCGCCAGCGACGGCCACGAGTCCGGCAAGACCCCCGGCACCGACCTGCGCGAGGGCGTGCCGACCCTGCCGACCCTGCTGCTGGAGCAGATGCCCGCCGACCCGGACGACCCGGCCGACGCCCGGCTGCGCGAACTGCTCACCCAGGACCTCTCCGACGACGACCGGCACGCCGAGGCGCTGCGCCTGCTGCGCGCCCACCCCGCCCTGGAGCGGGCCCGCCGGGAGACCCTGCGGCACGCCGAGGAGGCCCGGGCGCTGCTGGCCCCGCTGCCGGACTGCGCGGCGAAGGCCGCCCTGGACGGGCTCTGCGACGCGGTGGCGATCCGCACCATGTGACCGCCCCCGGGCGGATCGGACCCCGAGCCCGTACGGGCGCGGGCGGATGGGGGAGACTGGCACCCGTCAGCCCACGCCTGCCCGGAAGGTCGCCATGCGCCGCGTCGTCATCGCCGAGGACTCCGTACTGCTCCGGGAAGGCCTGACCAGGCTGCTCACCGACCGCGGCCTGGAGGTCGTGGCGGGGGTCGGGGACGGCGCCGCCCTGGTGAAGACGATCCACGACCTGGCGGCGGCCGACGCCCTGCCGGACGTGGTGGTCTCGGACGTGCGGATGCCCCCGACCCACACCGACGAGGGCCTGCGCGCCTGCGTGGAGCTGCGCGGGCGCTACCCGCAGCTGGGTGTGCTGGTGCTGTCGCAGTTCGTGGAGGAGCGCTACGCCTCCGAGCTGCTGGCCGGGTCCACCCGGGGCGTCGGCTACCTGTTGAAGGACCGGGTCGCCGAGGTGCGCGAGTTCGCCGACGCGGTGGTGCGGGTCGCCGAGGGCGGCACCGCGCTGGACCCGGAGGTGGTGCAGCAGCTGCTCAGCCGCAGCCGCAAGGGCGACGTCCTGGCCAATCTCACGCCGCGCGAGCGCGAGGTGCTCGGCCTGATGGCCGAGGGGCGCACCAACGCCGCGGTGGCCAAGCAGCTGGTGGTCTCCGACGGGGCGGTGGAGAAGCACGTCAGCAACATCTTCCTCAAGCTGGGGCTGGCGCAGAGCGCGGAGGACCACCGCCGGGTGCTCGCGGTGCTGACCTACCTCAACTCCTGACCTCGACTCCTGACCTCGACCGCCGGCCTCGGCTCCTGGCCTCGACCGGAGGCCGGGGCCGTCCGGGGCGCCCGCCGTGGGGCGGCTGCTCCGTACCCGGAATGATCTCCGGCGGCCGGGCGTTGTCCCTGAGTGCGGTACCGGCGCGGCCGAGGGAATCCTGCGGGAGTTCCAGCCGGGCCCGAGCGCCCGCGCATAGGATGCGAGCGGTGCACCAAGCGGACGGGGCACGGGGCCGCGCCCGCGGTGGTGTGTCCACGAGGAGGTCCGCGGCAGTGACCAGTCAGGTCGATCAGTCGGAGGCAGTGGACGGATCGGGCGGCGACGAGGGTCGTACCGGCGGCGGTGACGGACGCCCCGGAGCGGCCGGACCAGCCGGCCCGCACGCCCCGGGCAGTCCACCGGTGAGGCGGCCCAAGCCCGTTCGCAGACTCGACCGGGTGATCATCCGGTTCGCCGGGGACTCCGGTGACGGTATGCAGCTCACCGGTGACCGCTTCACCTCGGAGACGGCCGCGTTCGGCAACGACCTCTCCACGCTGCCGAACTTCCCGGCCGAGATCCGGGCCCCCGCCGGCACCCTCCCCGGCGTCTCGTCCTTCCAGCTGCACTTCGCCGACCACGACATCCTCACCCCGGGCGACGCCCCGAACGTGCTGGTGGCGATGAACCCGGCGGCCTTGAAGGCGAACCTGCCGGACCTGCCGCGCGGCGCGGAGATCATCGTCAACACCGACGAGTTCACCAAGCGCGCGCTGGCCAAGGTCGGTTACGCGGCGGATCCGCTCGGCGACGACTCGCTGGACGCCTTCCACCTGCACCGGGTGCCGCTCACCACGCTGACCCTGGAGGCGCTCAAGGACAGCGGGCTGGCCCGCAAGGACGCCGAGCGGGCGAAGAACATGTTCGCCCTGGGCCTGCTGTCCTGGATGTACCACCGGCCCACCCACGGCACCGAGTCCTTCCTGCGCACCAAGTTCGCCAAGAAGCCGCAGATCGCCGAGGCCAACATCAGCGCCTTCCGGGCGGGCTGGAACTTCGGCGAGACCACTGAGTCCTTCGCGGTCTCCTACGAGGTGCCGCCGGCCAAGCTCCCGGCCGGGCGCTACCGCAACATCTCCGGCAACCTGGCGCTGTCCTACGGGCTGATCGCCGCCGCGCAGCGCTCCGGCCTGCCGCTGTACCTGGGCTCGTACCCGATCACCCCGGCCTCGGACATCCTGCACGAGCTGTCCCGGCACAAGGACTTCGGGGTGCGCACCTTCCAGGCCGAGGACGAGATCGCCGGCATCGGCGCCGCGCTCGGCGCGGCCTTCGGCGGGGCGCTCGGCGTGACCACCACCTCCGGGCCGGGCGTGGCGCTCAAGTCGGAGACCATCGGCCTGGCGGTCTCGCTGGAACTGCCGCTGCTGGTGGTGGACATCCAGCGCGGCGGCCCGTCCACCGGCCTGCCGACCAAGACCGAGCAGGCGGACCTGCTGCAGGCGATGTTCGGCCGCAACGGTGAGGCGCCGGTGCCGATCGTGGCCCCGGCCACGCCCGCCGAGTGCTTCGACGCGGCGCTGGAGGCGGCCCGGATCGCGGTGACCTACCGCACCCCGGTGTTCCTGCTCTCGGACGGCTACCTGGCGAACGGCTCGGAGCCCTGGCGGATCCCGGAGGTCGACGAACTGCCGGAGATCGACCCGAAGTTCGCGACCGGCCCGAACCGCGAGGACGGCGCCTTCTGGCCGTACCTGCGGGACCAGCACACCCTGGCCCGCCCCTGGGCGGTGCCCGGCACGGCCGGCCTGGAGCACCGGATCGGCGGCATCGAGAAGCAGGACGGCACCGGGAACATCTCCTACGACCCGGCCAACCACGACCTGATGGTCCGCACCCGGCAGGCCAAGGTCGACGGGATCACCGTCAAGCCGGTGGAGGTCGACGACCCGACCGGCGACGCCCGGGTGCTGGTGCTCGGCTGGGGCTCGACCTACGGCCCGATCACCGCGGCGGTGCGCCGGGTGCGCGCGGACGGCGGCGAGGTCGCCCAGGCGCACCTGCGCAACCTCAACCCGTTCCCGGCCAACCTGGGCTCGGTGCTGCGCAGTTACGAGAAGGTCATCGTGCCCGAGATGAACCTGGGCCAGCTCGCCCTGCTGCTGCGGGCGAAGTACCTGGTGGACGCCGAGTCCTACAACCAGGTGCGCGGACTGCCGTTCAAGGCGGCGCAGCTGGCGGACGTGCTGTGGGCGGCGATCGGCACCCTGGACGAGGAGGACCACCGATGAGCGAGCACCCGTTCCCGTCCTTGAAGCTGGTGCCCAAGGCCGACGGGCCGCAGAGCGCCCGGGACTTCAAGACCGACCAGGAGGTGCGCTGGTGCCCGGGCTGCGGGGACTACGCGATCCTGGCCGCGGTGCAGTCCTTCATGCCGGAGCTCGGCATCAAGCGGGAGAACACCGTCTTCGTCTCCGGCATCGGCTGCTCCTCGCGCTTCCCGTACTACATGAACACCTACGGGGTGCACTCGATCCACGGCCGGGCGCCGGCGATCGCGACCGGGCTGGCCTCCTCCCGGCGGGACCTGTCGGTGTGGGTGGTGACCGGGGACGGCGACGCGCTCTCCATCGGCGGCAACCATCTGATCCACGCCCTGCGGCGCAACGTCAACCTCAAGATCCTCCTGTTCAACAACCGGATCTACGGCCTCACCAAGGGCCAGTACTCGCCGACCAGCGAGCTCGGCAAGATCACCAAGTCGACCCCGATGGGCTCGCTGGACGCGCCGTTCAACCCGCTGTCGCTGGCGATCGGCGCCGAGGCCTCCTTCGTGGCGCGCACCATCGACTCGGACCGCCAGCACCTGCAGTCGGTGCTGCGGGCGGCGGCCGAGCACGAGGGCACGGCGCTGGTGGAGATCTACCAGAACTGCAACATCTTCAACGACGGCGCCTTCGAGGTCCTCAAGGAGCCCGGCACCCGGGACGAGGCGCTGATCCGGCTGGAGCACGGGCAGCCGATCCGCTTCGGCGCGGACGGGGCCAACGGCGTCTTCCGGGGCGCGGACGGCGAGCTGTTCACCGCCCCGGTGACGCCGGACAACGAGGCGCGGGTGCTGGTGCACGACGCCCACGCGGCCAGCCCGACCGGCGCCTTCGCGCTCTCCCGGATCGCCGACGCGGACACCCTGCACCACACGCCGATCGGTGTGCTGCGCGACGTCCGGCGCCCGGTCTACGACGACCTGATGGAGAGCCAGCTGGCCACCGCCGTCGCCCAGCGCGGGCCGGGCGACCTGGCGACCCTGCTGGCGGGCGGCGACACCTGGACGGTGGACTGACCCCCCCCGCCGCGACGCGTCGGCGCCCCCGTCCCGGAGCGGACGGGGGCGCCTTCGTGTCGGTGGCGCCTTCTCGTCGGGGGTGCGCGTCAGAAGACGCAGGGGATGCCGCCGTCCGAGGTGGCGTCGACGCCGGGGCCCTGCATCGGCAGGTTGGCGGCCGGGTTGCCCGTGGCGGGGCCGCTGGGAGCGGCGGACCTGTCGTCGGCACCGGTGAAGGAGGTGCCGAGGGTGACCACCACGTGGCCGGCGCCGGCGGTGGCGGACTCGGTGGCGGTGACGCCGTAGCGAGCGGCGATCTGGTCGGCGGCGTCCTTGGCGCCCTTGCCGTAGGTCACCGTGGTGGTCTTCGGCTTGCTGCGGGCCGGGCCGGTGGTGCCCTCCTTGAAGCCCATCGCGACCAGGGCCTTGGCCTCGGCGGAGGAGGAGACCCCGGCGGCGGAGGAGGCGTTGTACACGTCGACGGTGGCCGGGGCGGCCGCCTTGGCCGGGGCGGTCGCGCTCGGCGAGGGGGTGGCGGGGGCCTCGGTGGTCGGGGCGTCGGTTGCGCCGTCCGCCGGGGCGGCGGGGGCGGCCGCGTCGGCGTAGCCGAACAGCTGCTTGACCACCTTCTGGATCTTCGACGGGGTGACCAGGTTGACGTCCTGGCCGTTCCTGGTGCCGAAGCCGTCGAAGGTCAGGGTGTTGAACTCGACGTTGCCGCCGGTCAGCGCCGGGGCCTGCTGGGCGAAGTCCAGGACGTTCCACTCGTTGTCGATCACCAGGTCCTTCTGGACGACGCCGAACAGGTCCTTGAGCTTGCCGAGGTCGCTGATGATGCCGTCCTGCTTGAGCTTGTGCACGACGGAGGAGATGAAGGCCTGCTGGCGGTGGGTGCGGGCGAAGTCGCCGGTGTTGCCCTTGCCGTCGTCCAGGTTGTGGCGCTGGCGGACGAAGGCCAGCGCCTGGGAGGCGTTGAGGGTGTTGATGCCCTTCTTGAAGTCGGCGCCGGAGCCCTGGCCCTCCATCGCCGGGTCCTTGGTGTCGTGGGTCAGGCAGACCTGGATCGGCTCCACGGCCTTGGCGATGTCGTAGAAGCCCATCAGGTTGACCTCGGCGATGTGGTCCACCGGCTGGTTCACGAAGGTCTGGACGGTACGGATGGTGGCCGCGCGGCCGGCGTCGCGGCCGGCCTTCTCCAGGTCGGCGCCCTTGAGGCCCTTGGCCTTCGGGCTCCGGTCGAAGGCGTCCTTGGCGTTGCCGTACGCCTCCTTGATCTTGTGCATGCCCTGCTGGGAGCCGTCCCCGTTGTAGGTCATGACGTAGTCGTCGCGCGGGATGGAGACCGCCTGCACCTTGCCGCCGCCCGCCGGTATGTGCAGCAGGATCAGGGAGTTGGTGTTGTAGCCGCCGATGTCCGAGCTGTGGCCGGCGTGCAGTTCGTCCTGGACGAACTCCGGGGGCAGGTCGGAGCCGTCCATCGCCTTGCGGCTGTCCAGGCCGATCAGCAGCAGGTTGACCGAGTTGTCCAGGTGCTTCGGGGCGTCCTTCTTGGTCTCCGAGATCGCGTTGGACGTGGTCATCCCGTCGGTCAGCGAGGTGTACTCGTACCAGACCACCCCGCTGGCCGCGAACACCGCGAAGCCCACCGTGGTGGCGACCACCCGGCCGGCGATCAGCAGCGGGGAGCTGCGGCGGCCCGCCGGGGCTCCCGCGGCCCTGCGGTCGGCGGTCCGGCCGCCCTCCGGCCGTTCCCGTTCCCGTTCCTGTCCCCGCTCGCGCCCGTCAGCCATGCCGCTTCCTCCGGTCCAGGGCCACCCGGGCCACGATCACCAGCAGGGCCGCCACGGCGGCCTGCGCCATCACCGGGAAACCGTGCACCACCCACTTCGCGGAGCCGGTGGCCAGGGCCTTGCCCCGGTAGGTGTCGCCGTTCGCGGCCAGCTCGGCCGCGGCCGTCACGCCGAGCACCACCAGCGGGGAGGCGGCGACCACCCACCACCAGCCGCGGCGGGTGCTGAGCCCGGCCGCCAGGCCGGTGCCGAGCACCGCGCACACCGCGAAGGCCAGGCCCATCCCCGGCCCGGAGAGCTCGTCGACCACCGCGCCGACCAGCGGCAGCCCGAGGGCCGCGACCGCGGGCAGTGCGGGCCCGCCGGAGAAGGGACGGGTGGGGCCCGCGGGCCGGCTCGTCGTCCGCCGTCGTGAACCCTGGTCGGACGACCGTCCTCGCTGCCCCGCCACTCACTCACCCCCGGTGTTCCCGTGCTTCGCGCGCCACGTCGGCGCTGCGCCGGGTCTGCCGTGGGAGAGCGGTTGCGGCGCTGCCAGTACGGGACGCTGGTGTTCGGCCGGCCGGTTCCCGTTCGCGGTTTCCCGCTGCTGCTCGGGGGCAGGCACGTTTTCGGATTTGCTCTACAGAGGTGTAGAGATCGTACGCAGCATAGAGCACGCCTGTTCGGTGGCAAGTCCGCTCGTGAACGGGCCAGCAGACACTACACCGGGCAGTTTCTGAGCCGGTCGGCGGGGCGCCGACGGAGAAGGAGGAGGGTCGTGGCGACCACGGGCGCAGCGGGACGGCCGGAGAAGCGCAGGGCGATCACCGCGGCCGCGACCACGGTGTTCGGACGGGAGGGGTACGTCCGCGCCAGCATGGACGCGATCGCGGCCGAGGCCGGGGTGTCCAAGCGCACGGTCTACAACCACTTCGCCGACAAGGAGACCCTCTTCCTGTCGGTGGCGCTGCAGAACTCGGCGGAACTGGCCGAGCGGATGCGGGAGTTGCTGGCGGAGCACCTGGAGGAGGCGGTGGACGTGCGCAGCGCCCTCACCGCCTTCGCGGTGGAGCGGGCGAACGCGGCGCCGGCCGCGGGCGAGCTGGGGGCGCTCGGCCGGGCGATCCGGGCCGAGGTGGCCAACATCCCGGCGGACGTCCTGGAGGCCTGGCTGGAGACCGGCCCGGCGGCCGCCCAGCGCGCCCTCGCGCAGTGCCTGGCGGAGCTCGGCAGGCGCGGGCTGCTGACGGTCCCGGACCCGGGGCTCGCGGCCGAGCGGTTCACCCTGCTGACCTTCCACGGCGTGGCCGAGCGCTCCTTCTGGGGCGCCCTGCCGGTGGCCGAGGAGGAGGTCCGGCGGCTGGCCGGCTCCGGCGTGGACGCCTTCCTGCGGATCCACGGCGGGCCGGCCGCGGGCTGAGCGCGGGCCGGCCACGACTGACGGTGTGCCGGTGGGTGTGCCGGTGGGCGGGGCGGCCAGGAGCCGCCCCGCCCACCGGGTCATCGCCGATCAGCGACGGTCACCGTCGCCGGTCACCCGTTCGACGGGTCACTTCCAGTTGACGCCCTTGCCCAGGGTGTACGGCTCGCCCCAGTACTCGGCGCCCGACACCTTGGTGGCCGTCGGGGCCAGCGCCAGCACGCAGGAGGTGATCGACTGCCCGTTGGTGAAGCCCTTCGGGAAGGAGGGGTGCGGGCACTTGTCGAAGCTGCCGATCAGCATCACCTCGGCGGCCTCCGAGCCGTCCGGCAGGGTGCCCTTCACCTGGGTCAGGCTGGAGAAGGACAGGTCGGTGCTGCCGGTGTTGGTGACCTTGAAGCGGATGTAGTACGGCACCATGCCCGCGGCCTTGTCGCCGAGCTTGAGCGGGGTGAGGTCGGCCGGGTCGCCCTTGTCGATCGAGGTGACCGCGAGCGAGACGGTGCCCTTGGTGCTGCCCGAGCTGAACGGGATGGTCGCCGCGTCGCCGATCTTCACCGTGGTGCCGGGCGCCGCCGTCGGACCGGCCTGGGCCGGGGCGCCGCCGGTGGTCCCGCCGGTGGTCCCGCCGGTGGCAGCGCCGGTCGGCGCGGCCGCCGAGGCGGAGGCGGCCGGGGTGGTCGGCGCGGCGGTCGGCGCGGCCGGGGCCTGGGTGGCCGGCGGGGTGGTGGCGCTGTCGGACGACGCGGCGTCGTCGTTGCAGGCGGTCATGGTGAGCGCGCCGACCACGGCCAGGCCGGCCAGGGCCATGGTGCGACTGTTGCGGATGGTCTTCATGTGACGTCCCCCGTGCATGCGGACCGCCGTGGCGGCGGTTCTCCTGAGGGATGTTCATAGCGCAGGGGGAAAGCCGGGCGCCATTCCTTTGGTGCCGTCTTGACTGCGCCGTGACGAGTCCCACGCGGGTTCGTGACAAGGGATGCCGAGTCGTGATCAGTGGTGCCCGAACCGCCGGCCGCCCCGGGCCGGCGGAACGGGCCCCGCGGGACGGCTACTTGTGCCAGCGCTGGGCCGGGTCGCTGCCGTTGCAGGAGGTCACCGAGGTGTACTGGGCGATGCCGTTGCCCTTGAGGCACTGCCCGGTGGCGACGTTGCGGATCAGGTACCAGCCGCGGTCCTCGTCGGTCAGCCGCCACTTCTGGTTGGCGCCCATCCAGGCGCCGTTCTGCTGGTTGAGGCCGTCCCAGCCGCCGGGGGTGTCCCAGAGCTGGACGGCGCCGGTGCCGTGCGAGTCGAGGTCGAGCACCTTGCCGTTGCCGCCGTGCGAGATGGCGGTGGTGCCGTCGCAGTAGTCCCAGAACGTCCAGGTCTGGGCGGGGGACTGGTTGGCGGTGTAGGTGCCGACCCGCTTGCCGGTGGTCTCGTCGTTGGACGGCAGGTCGAGGGCGCCGGCGGAGCCGTTGAAGACGCTGACGGTGGCGCCGACCGACGGCCCGAGGTCGCAGGGCCCGGGCGTGGCGGCCTGGGCGGCGGGGGCGGCGACCAGGACGGTGGTGGCCAGGGCCGCGGCGGCGCCGAGGCCGGCGAGCAGGCGGCGGGTGGGGGTGGTCATCGGGATTCTCCTTCGGGTGGGGTGCGGTGAGCGGTGGGCGTCGGACCCTGGCCGTCAGACCTGGCCGAGGGTCAGCACGTAGCGGCCCGGGGCGCCGGAGCGGCCGGGGGCGAAGCCGGTGCCGAGGTGGTTGAAGCGCGGGTCGAGCACGGCGTCACGGTGCCGGGGGCTGTTCATCCACAGCTGTACGGCCTGGGGCACGCTGTCGGCCGGGGCGATGAGCTCGGCGGCGAAGCGGAACGCGAAGCCGGCCGCCCGGACCCGGCGCCAGGGCGTGCTGCCGTCGGTGCCGTCCTGCTGGAGGAGGTCGTGCGCGGCGAGATCGGCCGCGTGGCGCTGGGCGGCGGCGTCCAGCCGCCCGTCCGGGGCGAGCAGCCGGGCGCCGGAGTGGACCCGCCGGAAGTTGACGGAGGTCAGCAGTTCGGTGCGGAAGTCGACGCCGGGTCCGGTCAGGTCGGCTGCCGCGGGGGTCAGGACCCGGCCGCCGTGCACGAGCGTGGTCATGGTTCGCGCCTCTCCTCGGGGTGTCGCCCCGGGGCGGCGGGTGCCGCGGTCCGGGGCCGGATGAGGAGTACGGTCCCGGACCGCGGTAGACAGGCGGTCAACGCGCGTAGCGGGCGATCACCCGGGGCCGGTCACCCCAACTCGGCCAGTACGGCGCTGACCTGGGCCGCGTCCTCGTCGAGGCCGAGCCGCCGGTAGCCCTCCAGGGCGTCGGTGAGGCAGGCCCGGGCCTGGCGCGGGCGGCCGAGGCCGGTGAGGGCGGTGCCGAGGGTGCGCAGCAGCCCGGCCTCCAGGGCGGGGCTGGTGCGGCGGGCCTGCGGCAGGGCGGCCTCGGCGACGTCGGCGGCGAGCAGCCAGCGCCGGGCCTCGCCGTGGATCCGGGCGGCGAGCTCCCCGGCGGCGGCCTCGAACACGGTGACCTGGAGGGCGGCGAACTCGTCCCGGGCGCCGAGCGCGTGGGTGAGGGCGGCCTGGCCGTCCCCGCACAGCCGCAGCACCCGGGCCAGGTAGTAGCGGCCGGTGGCGGCGGAGACCGGTCCGGCGGCGGTCATCAGCCGGGCGCCGCGCTCGGCGGCCTCCCGGGCCTCGGCGAGGCGTCCGGTCTGGGCGGCGTTGAACGCGAACTCGCCGAGGGCGCTGCCTTCGGCGCGTTCGGCGCCGAGGCGGCGGAAGAGTTCGGCGGCCCGGCCGGTGTGTTCGGCGGCCTCGGCGTGGCGGCCGTGGACGCGGGCGTTGCCGCCGAGGTTGACCAGGGCCTTGGCGAGGATCCGTTCGGTGTCGGGCGTGGTGCAGAGGTCGACGGCGCGGCGCAGCTCCGCCTCCGACTCGGCGTAGTGGTTGACGTGCCAGAGCATGGCGCCGCGCAGGTAGCGGGCGAGGGCGAGCGGGCCGTGTTCGCCGCGGGCCTCGGCCTCGTCGGCGAGGCGGCCGGCGAGGTCGACGATGACGCCGGTCTGGGTGCGTTCGGCGAGCACGGCCCCCATCCGGTCGGCGAGTTCGGCGGCGCGGTCCAGCGGCAGGGCGGGGTCGGCGCAGCTGAGCGCGATGGCGGCGGCGTGCACCTCGGCCTGCTCGCGCATCCAGCGCACGGCCTCCTGGCCGTCGGCGATGGGCACGCCGGGGGAGGTCACGGGGGCGCGGAGCAGGCTGAGTTCGGCGTCCTCGGCCTTGCGGGCGGCCCGGTCGGCGCTGCGGGCGGCGGCGAGGCAGAAGTCGGTGAGCCGGTCGGCGGCGGCGGTGTGTTCGGCCGGTGGTTCCTCGGCGGCGAGCCGGCCGCGGGCGTAGTCGCGGACGAGGTCGTGGAAGCCGTAGCGGCCGAAGCGCGGGGAGTGCAGCAGGTTGAGGTCGACGAGGCTCTCCAGCAGCTGGTCGGCCTCGTCCTCGGTGCGGCCGAGCAGCGCGGCGGCGCAGGGCAGCGGGAGGTCGGGGGCGTCGGGCAGCGAGAGCAGGCGGAAGGCGCGGGCGAGTTCCGGGTCGAGGCGGTGGTACGAGAGGGCGAAGGTGGCCTCCACGGTCCGCTCGCCGTCGCTGAGTTCGGCCAGCCGGTGTTCGCGGCGCAGCCCTTCGGCGAGGGCGGCGAGGGTGAGCCCGGGGTCGGTGGCGAGCCGGGAGGCCGCGATCCGGACGGCGAGCGGCAGCAGCCCGCAGGCCCGTACGACGTCCTCGGCGGCGGCCGGTTCGGCGGCGACGCGGTCGGCGCCGACGATCCGGGTGAGCAGTTCCAGCGCCTCGGCGGGCGGCAGGGTGTCCAGGCGCAGGTGGTGGGCGCCGGAGAGGCCGGTGAGCCGCTGTCGGCTGGTGATCAGGACGGCGCAGCCGGCCGCGCCGGGCAGCAGCGGTTCGACGTGGTCGAGGGTGGCGGCGTTGTCGAGGACGACGAGGACGCGCCGCCCGGCGAGGGCCGAGCGGTAGAGGGCGCTGCGTTCGCCGGTGTCGTTGGGGATCTCGCCGGGGGCGACGCCGAGGGCGCGCAGGAAGCCGGCCAGGACGGTGCCCGGGTCGGGCGGGGTGCGGTCGGCGCCGCGCAGGTCGGCGAAGAGCTGGCCGTCGGGGAAGCGGGCGCGGACCTGCCGGGCGGTGTGCACGGCGAGGGCGGTCTTGCCGACGCCGCCCATGCCGTCCAGGGCGGAGACCACTACGGCGCGCCCGCCGGCCCCGGCCAGCCGCTCGGTGAGGGCGTCCAGCTCCTCGGTGCGGCCGGTGAAGTCGGGCAGTCCGGAGGGCAGCTGGTCGGGCGCCTGCCAGGGCTCGGCGGCGGGTTCGGGGTCGGCGCCGGCGGCCCGGGCGGGCAGCAGGGTGGTGTCCTCGCGCAGGATGCGCAGCTGGAGTTCGGCGGCGGCCCGGTCGTGCGGGGGCAGGGCGGGGCGGGCGTCCTCGTAGACGGCGAGTGCCTCAGCCTTGCGTCCGGCCTGGTAGAGGGCGCGCATCAGCACGGCGGTGAGCCGGGGCCGGCCGGGGTGTTCGAGGGCGAGCGCGGTGGCCTCGGCGGTGAGGTCGGTGCGGTCGCCGAGGTCGGCGTCCAGTTCGAGCTGGGTCTCCTTGGCCGAGATGCGCTGTTCGGCGAGGCAGGCCCGGAGCGCCTCGGCGTGCGGCCCGGGGAGCCCGGCCAGGGCTTCGCCGGCCCACAGCCGCTGGGCGCGGCGCAGCACCTCCCGGACCTCCTGCCCGGGCGCGTCCGCCCGGCGCAGGTGCTCGGCCTCGGCGAGCAGGGCCTGCCACTGCTGGGCGTCGGTGGGGGCGGCGCGCAGGGCGTAGCCGTCGCCGACGCGGTGCAGCGGCAGCTGGTCCGGGTCGCCCGCGGTGTGCGGCCTGAAGGCGGCGCGCAGCCGGGAGACGGCCAGCTGGACGGCCTTGCGCGGGTCGGACGGCGGGGTGCCGCCCCAGACCCCCTCGACCAGCACCGAGGTCGCGACCGTCCGCCCGGCGGCGCCGATCAGCACGGCGAGCAGCGCGCGCTGCTGCGGGCGGCCGAGCTCCACCTCTTCCGTCCCGTACCAGGCCCGTAGCGGGCCGAGCAGCGCGAAGCGCAGTCCGGTCCCCCCGATGTCCACCATGTCGTCCCGTTTCCTGATTCGTCCCGTGCCGGATTCTCGCCACTTCCGTCCGGACGGCGGCGCCCCCAAGTCCCGGCTTCTATGCTCTGTTCACAGATTGTGCCCTGGACGCCGGAATTCCGAGAGGGTGGGGAGTGGAGCTCGATTTCCGCGTACTGGGGCCGTTGCGCGCCCGGTGCGAGGGCCGTGAGGCCGACCTCGGCAGGCCGCAGCAGCGTGCGGTGCTGGCGGCGCTGCTGCTCGCCCCCGGGGAGCTGGTGTCGACGGACCGGCTGGTCGAGGGCGTGTGGGGCGAGGACGACGCGCACTGGCCGAAGGATCCGGTGGGCCAGATCGGCACCCACGCACACCGGTTGCGGCGGGCCCTGGACGCGCCCGGGCTGCTGGTCGCGGCGGCCGGCGGGTACCGGTTGTCGGTGCCGCGGGACGCGGTGGACCTGTTCCGGTACGAGGCCGCGGTGGCCGAGGCCGTCGCGCTGCGTCACCGGGATCCGCTGCGAGCGCGGGAGTTGCTGGTCGGGGCGCTCGACGCCTGGGAGGGGCCGCGGGCGCTGGACGGCGTACCCGGTCCGCTCGCCGAGCGGGCCCGGGAGCGGCTCGCGGCCGGGCGGCTGGCGGCGCTCAAGGTGCGGTACGACCTGGACCTCGCGCTCGGCGGCCACGAGCAGGCGCTGGAGCCGCTGGGCGAACTGGCGCGGGCGTACCCGCTGGACGAGGAGGCGCACCGGCTGCACCTGCTGGCGCTGCACCGCTGCGGCCGTTCCGAGCAGGCGCTGGCGGCGTACGAGGAACTGCGGGAGCGGCTGGACCGGGAGCTGGGCCTCGAACCGGGGGCCGCGGTGGCGGAGCTGGCCGAACGGGTCCGGGGCGGGGAGCCGCCGGCGGCGGCCCGGGCGCTGCCCCGGCCGTGCCAGCTGCCGCCGGACATTCCCGACCTGGTCGGTCGGGCGGGGCTGCTGGGGGAGGCGGAGCGGGCGCTGCGGGCGGGCGGCTCGCCGGTGGTGGGGTTGTCGGGGCCGTCCGGCAGCGGGGCCTCGGCGCTGGCCGTGCACGTCGCGCACACGGTGCAGGACGCCTTCCCGGACGGGCAGTTGTACGCGGCCGGCGGGGAGGCCGGTGCGGTGCTGGCGGGCTTCCTGCGCGCCCTGGGGGAGCGGCCCGGTGACGGCGCGGGGGTCGCCGGACTCGGCGCGCGCTACCGCGAACTGCTCGCCGGGCGGCGGGTGCTGGTGGTGCTGGACGGGGTGGCCGACCCCGGGCTGCTGCTCCCGGAGGTGCCGGGCTGCGCCGTGGTGGTGGCGGGAGCCGAGCCCGGGGCGCTGCCCGGCTGCGCCGTGCGGCTCGCGGTGGGACCGCTGGAGCCGCACGACGCCTATGAGTTGCTGGCCCGGATCGTGGGCGCGGAGCGGATCCGCCGCGAGCCGGACGCGGTGGCGGGGCTGGCCGCGCTCTGCGGGTACCTGCCCGTCCTGCTGCGGACGGCGGCGACCCGGCTGGCGGCCCGCCCGCAGTGGTCGGTGGCCGACCTGGTGCGGTGGTTCGCGGGGCGGGGGTGAGCCCGCCTCAGCGGCCTCAGTACAGGTCGGAGGAGAGGGGAACGGTGTTGGAGTCGCCGCCGTTGCTGCTGCGGGGGATGATGCCGCCGTTCCAGTGGACGCCGGAGCGGCCGGCGTCGAAGACCATCAGCTTGGCGTGCGGGTGGCCGGCCGTGCCGAGGGACCAGCAGACGCCGCCGTTGGCGGAGTAGACCACGAGGTTGCCGTCGGACTGCATGACGGCCTTGTAGCCGCAGCCGACGGTGTTGCTGGCATAGGTGACCTTGGTGAACTGCCCGCTGCCGTCGTTCTGGTAGACGACGAAGTTGCCGTCGGGCTGCATGATGACGCGCGTGGTCAGGGAGTCGAGGTGCCAGCCCGGGTAGAGCGGCTCGTCGTCGTAGATCGCCTTGTAGCCGTTGCCCTGTTCGAGCGCCGCCTGGGCGGTGCCGGTGGTGGCCACCATCCCGGCCAGGGCGAGCGCGGCGGTCGCGGCGGCCAGCGCCGCGTGGCGGAGGGTCTTCTTCGTCCTCATGTCCCGTGTCTTCCTTCGGTGTCTTCGGTGCCCGTGGTCCATCCGTGCTGAACGCCCGCGCGCCGCGCCTCACCCGCGCGCTGGGCCTCACCCGCGCGCTGGGCCGGCGGGCGGGGGGTGAGCGGCGGGGGTGAGCGGCGGGGCCCGGCGTCAGTACAGGTCGGAGCTGCGCAGGCTCGCCCACTCGACGCCGTGGGAGGGCGGGTTGGTGAGGGCGATCGCGAGCCCGCCCTTGTTGGCGACCACCAGCGTGGCCTTGCCGGCGGGGTTCGACTTGAAGGTGTTGCTGGCCCAGCAGGGCTGGTTGTAGGCGTTGTAGACGACGAAGTTGCCGTCGCCCTGCATGATCGCCTTGAAACCGCAGCCGAGGGTCTTCGGGGCGACCCAGACGGGGGTGGGGGCGCTCGGGACGCCCCGGTAGAGGACGAGGTTGCCGTCGCCCTGCATGATCAGGCTGGTGTCACCGGCGGTGAGGCGGTCCCCCTGGTAGAGGACCCCGGGCTCGTCCATCCCCACACTGTCGTCCGCCTGCGCGGTCCCCGCCGACACCATCGTCCCGGCCAGCGCCAGCGCACCGGCCGCCGCGGCCATGGCCATGTGCCGCACGGTCTTCTTCGTCTTCATGTCCCCGTGTGCCTCTTCTCGTACCTCGCGCCCGTGATCCCCCGGGGCGCCTCATGGAACGATCATGGCGCAGGGCGGTAGACAATCGATGAACGCCCCCGTCGGCCCGTCGGCCGGCCGTTCCCGGGCGAGGTCAAGGGCCGTGCGGCCGGTGACAACGACTGGAAGCCGGTCCGGTCGACGAGGAACGGACGGACCGGCGAGCCCTGCTGAGTGATTCCGTACCGTCCAGGTGCAACCGAACACCCGTCGCCCTCCGTTTCAGCAGGTGTGAAGCTCACCGGCACGCCGTTCCTCGTCCTCGCACTGCTCCTCGTCCCGCTCTCCGTGGGCCTGCTGATGTACCTGTGGAACCGGGTGCGCGGCCCACAGGCCCTGCGGTTCGGGGCGCGGCTGCTGATGGTGGCCTTCGCCCAGGTCACGGCGGTGACGCTGGTGTTCGTGCTGGTGAACAACGACAACCAGCTGTACGGCAGCTGGGACGACCTGCTCGGCACCGGCAACCACGTGCGCGCCGTGCCCGTCCCGCCCCCGGCGGACGCCACGGCGGCGGCGAACGCGCCCGACCAGCCCAAGGTGGTGCAGCAGTTCGGGCCGGTGGACGACAACGCCGTGCCGAAGGACGTGCGGACGACCCAGCTCAAGGGCCGGGTGTCCGGGGTGGACGGCGAGGTGCTGGTCTGGACGCCGCCGCAGTACGACGACCCGGCCTACAAGGACAAGAAGTTCCCGGTGGTCGAGCTGCTCGCGGGCTTCCCCGGTTCGTCCAGCGCCTGGTTCGGCAGCATGAACGTCTCCAAGCAGCTGGGGCCGTTGATGAAGTCGGGGCAGGTCGCGCCGTTCATCCTGGTCTCGCCGCGGGTGGTGCTGCTCGGCAGCCACGTCGACACCGGCTGCGCGGACGTGCCGGGCAAGGTCAACGCCGAGACCTGGCTGGCGCGCGACGTGCCGCAGATGGTGCTGGACAACTTCCGCGCCGAGCCGGGCCCGGAGCACTGGGGGGTGGCCGGCTACTCGGCGGGCGCGCACTGCGCCGTCCGGCTCGCGCTGGGGCACCCGAACCGGTTCCACGCGGGCGTCAGCCTGTCCGGCTACAACGACCCGATGGGCGAGTCCGACTCGCTGACCGCCAAGGACGCGCACCTGCGCGAGGTCTCCAACCCGGTCTACCTGCTCCAGCACGCGCAGACGCCGCCCAACGTCGCCCTGTACGCGACGGGCAAGAAGGGCGACGGCCTCGAGGACGCCCTGGCGCTCCAGAAGAACGCCAAGGCGCCGACGGTGGTCACCCCGGTGGAGGTCAACGGCCCGCACCTGACCTCCACCTGGCAGCCGCTGGTGCCGTCGGTGTTCACCTGGCTGACCCAGACCATCGGCAAGACCGGCTGACGGTCAGCGGCTTACGGCCAGCGGACGGCGGCGGTCAGCGCTGCGGCAGCTCGCAGCCGTCCGGCCCGCAGGCCTCGGCCTCGCCGGGCGTGCCGACCTGGACCAGCGGGGCCGGCACCCGGCTCGCCCAGGCCTGCTCCAGCGCCATGGTGAAGGTCTCGGCGGGCTGGGCGCCGGACACCCCGAGCCGCCGGTCGAGGACGAAGAACGGCACGCCCGTCGCCCCCATGGCGCTCGCCGTCGCCTCGTCCTCGCGCACCGCCTCCGCGTACGCCTGCGGGTCGGCCAGTACGGCGGCCGCCGCCCCGCCGTCCAGTCCGGCCTCGACGGCCAGCTCGACCAGCCGCCCGGGGTCGAAGGCGGAGCGCTCCTCGGCGAAGTTCGCCCGGTACAGCGCGTCCAGCAGCTCGGCCTGCCGGCCGTGCTCGGCGGCGAAGTGCAGCAGCCGGTGCATGTCGAAGGAGTTCGCGGCGTCCCGGCCCTCGTCCAGGTACGGCAGTCCCTCGCCGCGCGCGTTCTCGGCGATCCGGGCCTCCGCGGCCTCGGCCTGCTCCAGGCTCAGCCCGTACTTGGTGGCGAGCAGCGGGATCACCGGCCGGGCCGCGCCCGGCGCGTGCGGGTCCAGCTCGAACGAGCGGTGGACGACCTCCACCTCGTCGCGGTGCGGGAACGCCGCCAGGGCCCGTTCGAACCGGGCCTTGCCGATGTAGCACCACGGACAGTTGATGTCGCTCCAGATCTCCACGCGCACGGCGCCGCACTCCTTCTGTTCCCGCGCGGTCCCTCCGCGCCCTGCGGTGGTGCCAACGCGGTCGAGGACCTGAATATTTCTTGCCCTGAAATATTCAGGTCCGGGGATCGGCGACCGGGCGCTCGTAGCGGCTCATCCAGAGCACCGGGACGTCCTCCTTCGGCTGCCCCGGCAGGCCGAGCCAGCGGGCGTCGCCGCGGTGGGTGAAGCCGCGGCGCTCGTAGTAGTCGCGCAGCGAGCGGTTGTGGGAGACGCAGTCCAGGCGGAGGGCGGCCGCGCCGCGCTCGCGGGCGCGGTCCTCGGCCCAGGCGAGGATCACCGCGCCCAGGCCGCGGGCCGACCGGCGGACGGCGAGCCGGTGCACGTAGCCGGCCGTGCCGCCGACGTCCGCCCACAGGTCGTCGGCCCAGTCCAGGGTGACCGTTCCGGCGGTCTTGTCGCCGACGTCCACCAGCCAGGTCTCGCCGCGTTCGATCGCCGCGGCCACCCACCCGGGCGGGAAGCGGTCCGGCCACTGGCGGATACCGCGCCCGCCCAGCCAGCCGGCCGCCTCGTCCAGCACGTCCAGCACCGCGCCGGTGTCCGCCGGGGCGGCGGGCCGGAAGGACACCCGGTCGCCGGCCCACTCGATCGGAGCGTTCGTCGTTGCCACAGTCCTTACCGTCCTACCGTCCTACCGTTCGGGTGCGAAGGCCGAGGCGAGGTCCCCCGCCGTCCAGCGTTCCGGCTCCGCCGACTCTTCCGTCACCTCCAACGCGCCCGGTGCCTCCGGTGCTCCCGGCCCTTCCGGTGCGCCCGGCCCTTCCGGCACTCCCGGTGCGGGCGGCCGGTGCGGGCGGACGGTCGGGTCCCAGAGGCCGGTGGCCTCGCCGCGCGCGAGGTGCTCGGCGTAGACGGCGGTCTTCCGGGTGATCACCGAGCGGCACTCCTCCAACGCCCGGATCCGCTCGTCGACGCGCTGCCGGTGGGCGTCGAGCAGGCGCAGCCGCTCGGCCTCGTTGCCCGGGCCCCGTCGCACCAGCTCGGCGAAGCGCCGCAGCTCGGCGAGCGGCATGCCGGACTCGCGCAGCTTGACGCAGATCCGCAGCCACTCCACGTCGAACGCGCCGTAGCGCCGACGGCCGCTCGCGGTGCGCCGGACCGGCTCGACCAGCAGGCGCTCGCGCTCGTAGAAGCGCAGGGCGTCCACGCTGAGCCCGGTCCGCTCCGCCACCTCGCCGATGCCCAGCTCCGCCGCGCCGTCCCCGTTCCCGTCCCTGTCCCCGTCCCCGTTCCCGTCACCCGCCATGGCGCCCAGCCTAGTTCGGAGGCGACGGACTTGAGCTGGACCGCACTCCAGCTCCTACCGTCCTCGCCATGACCACCGACGAACAGCAGCCGCTCGGCTCGCCCTTCTCCGCCACCAGCACCGCCGAGGCCGTCATGGCCGGCCTCGACCTCTCCGGCCGGACCGCCGTAGTGACCGGCGGCGCCTCCGGCCTCGGCCTGGAGACCGTACGGGCCCTGAGCGCGGCCGGCGCCCGGGTGATCGTGCCGGCCCGCCGGCCGGATCCCGCCCGCGACGCGCTGCGCCATCTCGACGGCTGCGAGGTCGTTCCGGCGGACCTCACCGACCTCGACAGCGTGCGCGCCGCCGCCGAGCTGATCGCCGGGGCCACCCGGCACATCGACCTGCTGTTCGCCGTCGCCGGGGTGATGGCCACCCCGGAGCGGCGCGTCGGGCCGGGCTGGGAGGGGCAGTTCACCGCCAACCACCTCGGACACTTCGCGCTCGCCCGCGCGCTCCACCCGTTGCTCGCGGCGCGCGGGGCCCGGGTGGTCGTCAACAGCTCGGCCGGGCACGCCCTCACCGACATCCGGTGGCACGACCCGCACTTCCACCGCGGGTACGACAAGTGGCTCGCGTACGGCCAGTCCAAGACCGCCAACGTGCTGTTCGCCGCGCACCTCGACGTGCTCGGGCGGGCGGACGGCGTCCGGGCCTTCGCGCTCCACCCCGGCAAGGTCATCACCGGCCTCCAGCGGGAGCTGACGCTCCGGGAGCAGGTCGACCGCGGCTGGGTGGACGAGCGGGGCGTGGTCGTCGGGGCGGACTTCAAGTCCCCCTCCCAGGGCGCCGCCACCGGCCTGTGGGCGGCGACCTCCCCGCTCCTCGACGGCCGCGGCGGGCTCTACCTGGAGGACTGCGAGGTCGCCCGCGTCGCCGCACCCGGGGAGCCGATGGACGACGGCGGCGTCCGCGCGTACGCCCTCGACCCCGGTTCGGCGGCCCGCCTCTGGGATGTTTCCCTCGCCGCGACCGGAGCCGCCCCGATCACCCGCTGAGGGCAGGACCGCCCCGCTACAGGCAGATCCAGCAGTACAGCCGTTCGCCCGCCGCCCGCGCCCGGCGGGCGAGGGCGATCAACTCCCCGGCCAGTGGGGCGAGATCCGCCGGATCCACCCCGCCCCACTCCTCCGCCTCCGCCCACTGCCGGACGGCCTCCGGTATTCGCTCGTCGGGCAGCTCGGCGAGAGTGTCGCGGGTCGCGTCGTCGAGTTCGAACGCCCACGGGCCGGTCGCCCACGGATCGTCCTCGCCCCGGGGCCCGTCCGGGCCGGGGCGCGGGGTGGTCGGCCAGATCGGCGTGTCCTCCACGAGGTCGACCCGCCACGGCTCCGCCCGGATCG
Organism: Kitasatospora sp. NPDC028055; assembly: GCF_040637885.1. Lineage (NCBI taxonomy): Bacteria > Bacillati > Actinomycetota > Actinomycetes > Kitasatosporales > Streptomycetaceae > Kitasatospora > Kitasatospora sp. NPDC028055. The sequence continues at coordinate 34,462 of NZ_JBEZXE010000071.1, forward strand.
CCGCGACGAGCTGCGCCAGCACGACGCCCGGGTCGATCCGCTTGGCCTCGACCACGTCGAAGTCCGCGCGGACGGCGGCCAGTGAGCCGTCGGCCGCGTCCAACGCCCGCACCACGGCCTCCGCGTCAGGTGCGCGGAAGTAGTCGGTCAGCACACCCATCCCGGCTGCCACCTCCTCGTCTCGGTCCTGCGTGCAGTCCAGCAGACGCCACTGACACCGTTCACTCGATCGGCTGATGCCCGGAACGGAAAGTCGGCCGGTCCGACCTCCCGCTCCACAGACGGGCCGGGCCCGTCAGGCGAAGGACGGCCAGCGGGCGGCGGCCCAGGCGTGCCAGTCGGGCCAGGGGGCCGGGGGCGGGTCGAGGTGGTGGCCGGCCAGTTCGGCGGGGTCGGGCTCCTCGAAGTGGGCGCGGCCGTCGAGGATGTCGGCCTCGGTCATCGGGAAGGTCTCGTCCGGGGTCGCGGCCCAGCGCTGGGCGATCCGGGCGCGCTGGGTGTGCACGTCGACCGGGAGGTAGAGGAGTCGGCAGGACGCCCCGGCCGCGGCCGCCAGCCAGCGGATCGCGGAGCGTTCGTCGCGCCCCTCGGGCGTGTCTGACAATTCGCGTCGGATCAGCGCGCGGCGTTGGGGTGCGTGCATCGCAAGGCGGAGGAGGGAGTCCATGCGGAGCATCGGCGACT